>CAZNUC010000021.1:0-18194 GCA_964576165.1 uncultured Candidatus Planktophila sp.
GTACTTGCTCGTGCAGCCTGGATCTACATCTGGTTCTTCCGAGGGACGCCATTACTCGTTCAATTGATCTTTTGGTACAACATCTCCGCTCTCTATCCTGAGATTTCAATTGGCATTCCCTTCGGTCCGACCTTCTGGCAAGGTAACGCGAATGAGTTAATTACTCCCTTTGCAGTAGCTATTCTCGGATTGGCACTTAACGAAGGTGCCTACATGGCCGAGATTGTTCGTGGTGGAATAGCCGGAATCGATCGAGGACAATCTGAATCTGCAAAAGCTCTCGGTATGACACATATGCAAACGTTACGTCGAGTCATTTTGCCACAGGCGGTAAAGGTAATCATCCCTCCTACAGGTAATCAAACAATCCTTATGTTGAAAACCACTTCCTTGGTCAGCGTTTTGGCACTTGCCGATCTGCTCTATACCGCACAGACAATTTATGCACGTACATTTGAAACTATGCCGCTACTTATGGTGGCAAGTTTGTGGTATCTAGGAATTACATCAGTACTAACTTTCGGACAATTTTTCCTTGAGCGACATTTCTCAGAGGGTAAGCGAGAGCAAATTTCGTTTACCCAACACTTTGCCGGCAGAGTCTCAACGCGGAAAGGCGTTGCACAGATCGAAGAAGCAGGGATGGTGAAGCAGAATGACTGAGCCTGCGCTACGAGTTGAAGGTGTACGAAAGTCATATGGCAGCGTCGAAGTCCTCAAAGGAATAGATATGAAGGTAAAGCCAGGAGAAGTGGCATGCCTGGTAGGTCCATCTGGGTCTGGAAAATCAACGTTTCTTCGCTGCATCAATCACTTAGAGAAGATCAACTCGGGCCGCCTATACGTTCACGGTGAACTCGTTGGATACCAGGAGAAGAAGGGTCGTCTCTACGAACTCTCCGATCGCGAAGTGTGTCGCAAGCGTGCCGAGATCGGGATGGTTTTTCAGAACTTCAATCTCTTCCAACATATGAGCGTCCTCGAAAACATCATTGAGGCGCCTACGAGAGTACTAAAAATTTCGAAAGAGGAGGCTGTAATTCACGCTCGTGAACTCCTAGAGCTTGTCGGTCTTTCCGGTCGTGAGGATAGTTTTCCTAAGCAACTCTCAGGCGGACAGCAACAACGTGTAGCCATCACACGCGCGCTAGCAATGAGACCAAAACTCATGTTGTTTGATGAACCAACATCAGCACTTGACCCTGAACTTGTGGGGGAGGTTCTCGCAGCAATGCAAGATCTCGCAAATTCAGGAATGACCATGATTGTGGTCACCCATGAGATGGGATTCGCTCGTAAAGTCGCAGATACTGTGACCTTTATGGATGCAGGCCTCATTGTCGAGACTGGTCCACCAGATCAACTCTTAGACAGTCCACAACACGAACGTACAAAGTCGTTCTTCTCTAAAGTTCTCTAGGCCTTAACAGATCATTGTGACGAGTACTTAGTGGTGCTCGATCTCGCGAACATCGTTCATCGTTGGTTTAGGGACTTGCTCAGCATGCGCGACTGCAAAACGCTTACGCAATTTCGACTTCAACAGTCCAGGACGACGAACACCGCGGTTATCACTCTCTTCAAGTTCAAGAGGTGCATTCTGTTCATGTTGTGTGAGTAGCCATGCCTTCTCGGCTGAGATTGGCTCGTGTACCTCGACAAATTCGCCAGAAGGCATCATGACAAGACGCCCTGTTTCACGTCCATGGAGAACAAGTTCACGGTCGGCTCGTTGGAGTGAGAGACACAGACGCTTGGTGATGATGAAGGCAAGTGGTGGAAGAACAATGATTCCAATTCGGCTAAACCACATGATCTGGTTGATCGATAGATCAAAGGCGGTTGCGATGAGGTCGTTTCCGCCATTGATGAGCGCAACGAGCATGAAGGTGATTGACATGACACCAAGTGCGGTGCGGTTTGGAGCATTGCGTGGGCGATCAAGTATGTGATGCTCGCGCTTATCTCCTGTTATCCACTGTTCAATAAATGGATAGAGCGCCATTCCCGTAAAGATGATGCCAGGAATAATCAGTCCTGGAATCAAAATGTTAAGGGAGAGCGTGTATCCAAAGATTACTGGTTCAAGTGGTGGAGCCATTCGAACCAATCCATCGAGCCATCCCATGTACCAGTCGGGCTGTGAGCCTGCAGTTACCTGACCCGGCGTATATGGACCATAAAGCCACAACGGGTTGATAGATGCGACAGCACCCAAGAATGCAGTAACACCAAAGACGATGAAGAAGAAGCCGCCTGCCTTTGCCATGTAGATCGGCATCAGTGAGTAACCAACAACGTTCTTTTCAGTGCGACCTGGACCTGGGTATTGAGTGTGCTTCTGGTACCAGACCAACATCAAGTGAACTGTGATGAGGGCTAAGAAAATTCCAGGAAGTATCAAAATGTGAACGGTGTAAATACGAGGAATAAATGCAATTCCAGGGAATTCACCACCGAAGAGAAGAAAAGCTAAGAATGTTCCCACTACAGGGACTGCTTGAATAATTGCATGTGCAATTCGAATTCCTGTTCCTGAGAGAAGATCATCAGGTAGTGAGTAGCCTAAGAATCCTTCGACGATTCCAAGGGTTAAGAGGCCAATTCCGAGAATCCAGTTGAATTCACGTGGCTTACGAAATGCTCCTGTGAAGAAGACGCGCATCAAGTGAACAACAATGGATGCCATAAATATCAACGCTGACCAGTGGTGAATCTGGCGCATCAACAGTCCGCCACGAACCTCAAATGAGATATCGAGGGCAGAGGCATAAGCCGCAGACATTTCAACACCCTGGAGCGGAACATACGCGCCGTCATAGACGACTTCACGCATTGAAGGATCAAACCAGAAGGTAAGGAAGGTTCCTGAAAGGAGCAGGATAATAAACGAGTAGAGCGCAATTTCACCGAGCATAAATGACCAGTGATCTGGGAAGACTTTCTTAAGATTCTTCTTCATCCAGGCGGCAGCACCGGTTCGGTCATCTACATAACTTGCTACATTTCCTGCAATACGTTCACGTGCGCTCATGCTGATCGCTCCCAAAAGCTAGGTCCGACTGGTTCATTAAACGGTGCTTGTGCGATGAGGAAACCTTCCGCATCAACGGTAATTGCTAATTGAGGTAACGGACGTGCAGCAGGCCCGAAGATGACCTTGGCTGCGCGCGTTACATCAAATGTTGATTGATGACATGGACAGAGCAGATGCTTTGTCGTTTGTTCGTAGAGTGCAACAGCGCAACCCATATGTGAACAGATCTTTGAAAATGCGATGATGCCTTGGTATGTCCAAGAAAGCCGCTCTGCATCGAGATTGAATTCCTCTGGGCGAAGGCGTATCAACAAGACTGCATCCTTTGCAATGTCATTGAGTGAATGGTGGTCTTTGCCTGGAGCAAGTTCAGGCAGAGTCTGAGCAACTGCGCCAATCTCTAAATCCTCAGGTCTAATCGGGCGGTCACCCGGATCGGTAACTAAGCGCGAGCCGGCTTTCCAACTCGTTGTTTTGAGAGCATTTCCAGGTGTTGGGCCAAGATCTCCCAAAAATAAAATGGGGGATAAGCCAACAAGACCGAGTGAGAGTCCGAGAGTGCGCTTGATCAATGAGCGACGTCCAAGTCCGGCAGCAGCAGCGCCTTCTTTTGCAGTCTTTACAAATTCTTCACGATCCACATCTGGTGATCGAAGTTCATGGCGATACGCAATAACTTCATGGTCAGGCATCAAAGTTTTGGCCCAGTGAACCGATCCGAGACCGATAAATAGAAGTGCTGCGGCAAAACCTAAGCCAAGTAAGAGTTGATGAAGGTTCTGATCTCCCATTAGTGGAATAAAGATAAAACGATCAACCGGGATGAAGAGATATGAGTAAATGAAAACGATTGTTCCAAGAGAGGAGAGTCCAAAGAGAATAGCCACCTGACGTTCTGCGCGATCAGCAGCCTTTGGGTCGATATCAGTCTGGCGTAATTTATGTTCTGGAAGACCAGGATCTTTGATTAACTCAATTTCATTACTCATTGTTTTTTCCTATTTCGCCTTCGTTGTTAGCCAGACAGCAATTCCGATGAGAAGACCTAAGCCAAGAGTCCAGACAAGAAGACCTTCGGTGACAGGTCCTACGCGACCAAGTGCTACTCCGCCGAGTTGTGGCTCTTTCTCTGCCGCTTTTATCCAAGCGATGATCGAAAGTTTTTCCTCTGGTGTAATAGTCTTATCTGAAAAGACTGGCATGGCCTGTGGACCAGTAATCATCGCTTCATAAATGTGAACTGGCTTAACTCCCATAACGCTCGGTGCGTACTTACCTTTGGTAAGAGCTCCGCCTTGTCCAGCGAAGTTATGGCACATCGCGCAATTGGTTCTAAAGAGTTCGCCACCTTCTGCAATTGATCCATCACGTTCGTAGTTAAGCATTTCGTCCGTTGGAATTTCAGGACCAGGTGCGAGTGAGGCGATATATGCAGCGAGTGCGGCAACCTCTTCATCGTTGTAGACAGGGGCTTTGCGCATTGCCTGTTGGCTCATATCGGCCATTGGCATTCTTCCTGTCGCTACCTGAAAATCAACAGAGGCGGCACCGACACCAATAAGGGAAGGGGAGATGGAGCTTCCCTCAGCATTAAGGCCGTGACACGAAGAACAACCCTTAAGAAAAATCTCTTTACCCTCAGCGATCGCCTTGGTGCGCTCTTCTGCAGTCATCACCTGAGTCGTGGTTGCACCAGCTACTTGAAAAGTTGTTCCAATTCCCAAAAGTGCAAAGATCAGTAGCAGAGGAGCAACAGCTCTATGGCGGCGGTACTTCGAAAGTTTCTTCATAATATTTCCACCCTACTTAATCAGATAAATCGCAGCGAAGAGAGCAATCCAAACAACATCGACGAAGTGCCAGTAGTACGAAACTACAATTGCTGTAGTCGCTTGCTGATGTGTGAATCGGCGAGCTTTAGTCACTCGCACCAAAACGATGAGGAACGCAATCAGACCGCCGGTCACGTGAAGACCATGGAAGCCTGTTGCAAGATAGAAAATTGAACCGTAGGCATTTGATGAGAGTGTCAATCCCTCAGAAACGAGAACTGCGTATTCATAGATTTGACCTGCGATAAAGAATGCGCCCATGAGGAAGGTCAGAGCAAACCATTCGCGCATGCCCCACAAACTGATCTGTAAGAGCGAACCTCGACGCTTACTTTGGAAGCGCTCTGCAGCGAAGACACCAAACTGACAGGTCACTGAAGAGAGTACAAGAATTGTTGTATTCACTGCCGCAAAAGGAATGCTGAGCAGCACAGTTGATTCGCCCCAGATTGCTGGGCCCTGCACACCGCGCGTAGTGAAGTACATGGCAAAGAGTGCTGCAAAGAACATCAATTCACTTGAAAGCCAGACGATTGTTCCGACTGCCACAACATTAGGCTTGGTGATTCTATGCATCGAATCGGTTGAGGTCATGCGCTGATTATTCCCGAAAACGGATGCTTTGACCTCTTTAGTGGTGCCTTAAAGCCGCTTATTTGGGCGAGAAAAGGGTGAAACGGGTCACCATGATTGAAGGCAGCTCACGAGGTAGACTGGGGCCATGGATGCATCACAGAAGCAATTGAGGATCGTCGTGTACTCAGATGACATGACAGTCAGGGCTCATATTGCCGCCGCTCTCGGCTCTCGCGTTGCACCAGATTTAGCACCTCACACGATCACTGAATTTGCGACAGGACCAGCCCTGCGACTTTATGTCGATGGACAGGCTCGTAAGGGAGAGCTAGGTATTGATCTCTTCATTCTCGATGGTGAAGCCGCCCCTGAAGGTGGAATGGGTATTGCTCGACAACTCAAGGATGAAGTCTTTAACTGCCCGCCAGTTTTGGTCATCACAGCACGTAAAGAAGATGCGTGGCTAGCAACGTGGTCTCGCGCAGAGGCGAACGTTTTGCATCCCATCGATCCCTTCACCTTAGCCGAGACCGTTGCGGATCTATTGAGAGCATCAATCGCACGCGTTACAGCATAGTTATTTAACGCGATGACCTGGGAAGAGAGTGTGCTCCGGCTTCAGAGTGGAGTTGACTTGAGCCCTGCCGAGATTTCTCTCATGATGCAGACGATTCTTGAAGGTCGGGCAGAAGTTGATGCAATTAAAGAATTTCTCTTAGCCCTTAAAAGTAAAGGCGAGAGCGCCGAAGAGGTTACTGCTCTTGTAGATGAGATGTACCGCCACAGCGCACCGATAAGCGTTACTGAACGCGCTGTCGACACCGTGGGAACAGGTGGCGATGGCGCACATACAATTAATATCTCGACAACTGCTGCGATTATTGCGGCTTCCGCGGGTGCTCGAGTTGTAAAGCACGGCAATCGTGCCGCATCCAGTAAGAGCGGATCGGGAGATCTCCTCGAAGCGTTAGGCGTTGCTATCACACTCGACGGTGCAGCAGTTGCACGGTGCGTCAACACTCTAGGAATCGGTTTCTGCTTCGCCCCGATCTTTCATCCTGCGATGCGCTTTGCAGCCCCTGCACGTAAAGAGTTAGGGGTTCCCACCGTTTTCAATATTCTCGGGCCGCTAGCAAATCCGGCTAAGCCTCAGGCAGCAGCCATTGGCGTTGCTGATGATCGAATGCACCTTGTGATGGCGCAAGTTCTTGGGGCTCGTGGTGTCGATGGATTTGTTTTCCGTGGTGATGATGGTCTTGATGAGATAACGCTCTCCACAACGACGTCAGTCTTATCTATCGGCTCAGGTGAAATACATAGCGACCGCATAGATCCGTTAGATTTTGGAATTCAGCGCGCCCCAGTTACTGATCTAGTGGGTGGAGATTCCACTGAAAACGCACGAATTACAATGGCAATTTTCGGTGGTGAACATGGAGCTCCAAGAGATGCGGTTCTCCTTAATGCCGCCGCTGCAATTGCAGCTTTTGATGGAGAGAGTGAATTTGCAATTCAAGTGCGATTACAGAGAGGCTTAGAAAAGGCTCGCACGGCTCTCGACACCGGAGCGACTGCGAGACTGCTTAAAGATTGGGTTGATCTCTCTCAAGCGCTTGCTTAGCCAGCGTTCGTTTACTTGGTCTCTTGCTACCAGCGGCGAGCATTTCGTTAATAGTAAAAATTCCGAAGGTTCCCATGCGCTCGATCACTCCATGGAGAACATCGACAGTGGCCCGCGCATCATCTAGCGCCCTGTGATTAGGTGCGACGGTAGTGCGGAAATACTGTGCCAGAGTTCCCAGTTGATAGTTGGCCACATCGTCTTTGTCAAGCACAAATCGTGCTGCCTTTACAGTATCGATTACCCGAAAGTCAGGCCAAAGATATCCATGAAGTTCAGATGCGGCTTTTAAAAAAGAGAGATCAAAGGGAGCGTTATGCGCGACAAAGATTGTTTCGTGTGGGTTACCCATGAATTCAAGAAGTAACGGCAGGATTGCTTGGATCGAAGGTGCGTCAGCAAGCATCTCATCAGTAATTCCGGTGAGCTCAGTGATGAAGTGTGAAATCGGTGTTCCGGGATTGATAAATGTTTCAAAGGTGCCGATTACTTCACCACCACAGACTTTTACTGCGCCAATTTCAGTGATAGCACACCCTGACTGGGGCGAAGCACCCGATGTTTCTAGATCAAGCACAACGAATGTGACAGCTGCGAGATCTCTATCTTCAGCAAATTTTCGTCGACTCATGGGCTAAGCCTATGGTCACCTGCTGACAGAACCTACTTCTTCTTTCTCCCGATCACTTTCTTAGCCTGCGCAGTGAATTTATCGCTCTCTTTTTTAATTCTGGCGAAGACAACCTCGGCCCAAGCAAATTCAGTAGCCAAGATTGCAACTCCTAGAACTAAGAGGGGGAGACCTGGCCCTGGGATAAAGAGAAAGACGATTCCGAGTAGTGAGATCGTGGATCCGACTGCGGCGACAATGGCCCAGCGAAGAGGATGGGGAAGATGCTTCCACACCGAATCAAACTTACGACGTAAATTTAACGCCACGAGAGTTCATCCTTACTGTGCACGAAATTTCTTCCCATGATGGGCACATCCTATCTCACCGCTCTTTACCTTTACATCTGGAATGGCGTAGTGTCTATCGCATGGAATATAGACGCCTTGGTAGTACTGGAATGTATGTCTCTGAAATCTCTTACGGCAACTGGATCACCCATGGTTCACAGGTCGAACAAGAGGCGGCAATTAAATGCGTAAAGACTGCCTTCGATCTCGGGATTACGACATTTGATACAGCCGATGTCTACGCGGGAACTCGCGCTGAAACTGTTCTTGGAAAAGCGCTCAAGGGTATTCGTCGCGAGTCATATGAGTTATTCACCAAGGTTTATTGGCCAACGGGAACGGGTAAGAACGATCGAGGACTTTCTCGCAAACACATCATGGAATCCTGTCATGCTTCACTCAAACGACTCAATGTGGATCACATAGATCTCTACCAAATGCATCGCTTTGATTTCGAGACCCCTCTCGAGGAATCTCTTCAGGCATTTGAGGATCTCATTCGTCAAGGCAAGGTCAATTACATTGGTTTCTCAGAGTGGACAGCAGAACAAGTGTCATCGGCGCTGAAAATTCAGGACGCTCGCGGATACTCTCGTTTTGTCTCTAGCCAGCCTCAATATTCGGCGCTGTGGCGCGTGATTGAAGCAGAGATTGTGCCGCTCTCTCGCAAGGAAGGAATCGGACAGATCGTCTGGTCACCAATCGCACAAGGAGTGCTGACCGGAAAGTACAAGCCAGGTAAAAAAGCACCTGCTGGCTCTCGTGCAACGGATAAAAAGAGTGGCGCGGGAATGATCTCTCGCTGGATGCGCGAAGATGTGTTGGAAGCGGTACAAAAGCTTGCACCCGTTGCAGATTCTGTTGGGCTAACAATGTCTCAGCTCGCTATTGCTTGGGTGTTGCAGAACGACAATGTCTCCTCAGCAATTATGGGAGCAACTAAACCATCTCAGGTGAAAGAGAATGTAAAGGCTTCTGGGGTAAAGCTCGATGATTCAGTAATGAAGGCAATCGACGCTGCTTTAGGTTCGCTTCCCGAGCGTGATCCAAAGATGAATGTAAGCCCCAACCCGCGGGCATAGCGACGAACGCTCATGGCGAGAAACATCTTCTTTGAACGCAGCACCCTGGAATACGAACTTCCAGATTTTGCTCATCTTGAAGAAAGTCATTACCTCGAAGCCTTCTATGAAGGCACAAAAAAGCAGTTACAAGAAGTAGAGGCGATCATTGCTTCGGGTGAACCAACCTTTGAGAACACGATTGTCGCACTGGAAAAAAGTGGACAGATCCTTACTCGAGTACTTCTAGTTTTCTACAATAAATCTTCTAGCGACACAAGTGATTCTCTTGATGCAATCGAAGAAGAAATTGCTCCAAAGCTCTCAGCCCATCAGGATGCAATCACTCTCAATCCAGCTCTCTTTGATCGAATCAAAGCATTGCACAGTAAGAAGGATGCGCTTGCACTCTCTACAGAGGATGCGTGGCTACTCGATAAGTATTATCGAGATTTCCTCTTTGCCGGTGCACATCTGACTCAGTCTCAGCGCGATGAACTGACAAAAATTAATGAGCGACTCTCTTTTCTTGAAACTCAATTTTCCAAGAACCTCTTATCTGATACAAATGAGAGTGCAGTGATTCTCGATTCACGCGATGAACTCAGGGGCCTATCTGAAGGGGAGATTCAGGCGGCAGCCGATGCCGCCTCAGCGCGTGGCGTTGAGGGTAAGTACCTGCTGGGGATGGTCAATTTCAGCGGAAATCCTCTCCTCGAAAGCCTTGAAGTGCGTGCAACCCGTGAGCGCGTCATGAAGGCTTCACTCTTGCGCGGTAATCGAGATAACGAATTTGATACCAAGAAGATCATTGTTGAAATGTCGAAACTGCGCGCAACTAGAGCGAAACTTTTCGGCAAGAAGTCTCACGCGGATTACGTTATAGCCGAGCAGACTGCGGGCAGTGTTGAGAACGTCCACACCATGCTTCGAAAGATCGCTCCTGCCGCCGTAAGAAATGCGCGAAGTGAGGGATCTGAAATTCAGGCGATGATCAAAGAATCAGGTGAAGACTTTGAGATTGCCAGCTGGGATTGGGATTTTTACACCGAGAAAGTTCGAAAGGCCAAGCACGATATTGATTCAAGTGCTCTACGCCCATACTTTGAACTAGAGCGAGTTTTACGCGACGGGGTTTTCTTTGCGGCCAACAAGCTCTTTGGGATCTCATTTAAAGAACGCAGTGACCTCGTTACCTATCACGATGAGGCGCGTGCCTTTGAAGTTTTCAATGAAGATGGCAGCAAACTCGGGCTCTTTATTGGTGATTTCTATACACGCGATTCAAAGCGCGGTGGAGCATGGATGAACAATCTGGTCGATCAGAACTTTCTTCTGGGTCAGCTGCCGGTAGTCGTAAACAATCTCAATATTCCCAAACCAGCAACTGGTGAGCCGACTCTTCTTACCTATGACGAGATCGTCACCTTGTTCCATGAATTTGGACACGCACTTCACGGACTCCTATCGAGTGTCACATATCCAAAAGTTTCTGGCACCAGTGTGCAGAGAGACTTTGTTGAGTTCCCATCACAGGTCAATGAGATGTGGATTCTTTGGCCAGAGGTTGTCTCAAACTATGCAATTCATCATCAAACAGGCGAGAAGTTGCCGCAAGAACTTATCGACCGCCTTAATGGCGCATCAACATTTAATGAAGGTCATGCAACAACAAGTTATCTTGCCGCTGCGATTCTGGACTTAGCCTGGCACTCACTTGAGGATGGGCAATCTGTAGACGATGTCAACGCATTTGAATCTGCTGCAATCAAGGATTATGGCCTTGACTATCACGCTGTACCTACTCGCTACCGCAGCACCTATTTCTCTCACATCTTTGGCGGTGGATATTCAGCTGGCTATTACGGCTACATCTGGAGCGAGGTTCTCGATGCTGAATCTGTCGATTGGTTTAAAGAAAATGGTGGGCTAACGCGAAGCAACGGTGACCATTTCAGAGCGCAATTACTGAGCCGTGGTGGATCAATTGATTCAATGACTATGTTTAAGAACTTCCGAGGGCGCGAGGCATCGATAACACCTCTGCTCAAGCGCCGTGGTCTTGAATAACTCTTTCTAGAAACCCATCCACAGCAGATTCAATCATCTCCAGAACTTTTTCGTAGGACTCTACTGGCTGGTTGTAAGGATCTGGAACTTCCAGCTTGTAATAATCACTCGATAGCGGATCGATATTTTCCAGCGCTTTATCAAAGCTACGAAGGTAGAAAACCTTGGCCGCATGTTCTTGGCTGGGCGATAGTGAGAGAACATTTTCGAAATTGCTGGAGTCCATTACGAGGATGTAGTCATGGACGAAATAATCGTTTACTTTAAATTGAGAAGCGGTATGGCTATGACGATAACCAGCCTTCTCCCACACGGCTTTGGAGGTGGGATGCGGACCTTTTCCCACATTCCAGCTACTTGTGCCTGAACTAGAAACGATAACCTGAGGTGATGTGAGATTCTGAGATTTCCCCACGAGAACGGCAGCAGCCATGGGGGAGCGGCAGATATTTCCTAAACAAACCATCGCCACCGAAATTTGTCTCACGTGAGAATCTTATTCCAAAATAAATCAGCCCCACCATCCGAAGATGGCAGGGCTGATCTTTAATCAACTATGCCTTTGGTGAAACTACCAATGCGCCTATAACCGCGAAGACACCGAAAAGGAGTCCAAGGATTGTCCAAAGGGCTACATTGAGATTCTTCTTCTTTGCTTGGCTGTAACAGATAGCAGCGCAAGCGACCCATACTGCGAGAATTAATATTTCCATGAACTATCTCCCTTATAGTTTGTAGTGTTGGCGAGTGTCAGTAGTCGTAGCCGAAGGCAACGATTACAAGTAAAACCATGATGCCCACCATTAGCGCAATCTCATTTGAATCCACACCAGATTTCTTCGGCGGCGTAGGGCTCGAATAGAAAGGTTTCGCGACATGTGGGCGAGTATCTGAGGTCCAGTCTGAACCATTCCAATATCGGTCGGCAGGTTTGCCGTCCGGATCGGGATACCACCCAGGAGGAATTTCTTGGTTAATCACACTCTCCAAACACTTTTGTGTGATTTCAGGGTAACAAAACAAAAAGTCTATGTCAGAAAAAACACTGGGATTTTGAGGACTCATATCAATATTTTTGGTCAGAAAAGTCATGACTGGTCGCGGACGAAACAGAGTTCCTTCACTCGTTTGAAGGGTTATGCAAGATAGGCTGAGGGTATGGGCGTGGAATTAGCATGGGTTGCGGCAGGTGTTGCCCTTCTCGTACTTGCCTATCTGGTCCGCAGTCTTCGAGCGCTTCATCGCAAGGTCAACCGCAACGCTGATCGGGTGTCACGAGAGCTAACCGGTCAGACCTCACGGATCAAGGAAGAAATCGGTCACGCCTATCACCAAGTTGAAGCGCTAGAGCAACTACTTCCCATCCTGAAATTGAAGGCACCTCTTCCGGCATCGCGTGGCTGGGCAGCCTCTCCTGATTTCCTGTTAACGCTCTTTCACATCACCCAAGAAGTGCGTCCAAAGTTGGCCGTTGAACTTGGTTCAGGCACATCAACGCTTGTACTTGCTAAATCTGGTGCTAAGAAAATTATTAGCCTTGATCACTCCGTTGATTTCGGGAATCAAACTAAAGAGATGCTGGCAAGCCATGGGGTTCGTGGGGTCGACATTCGGATTCACGAATTGGAATCGTACCCCCAGGGTTACAAGTGGTATGCCAAATCAACTTTCAAAGGATTAGCAAAGATCGACCTACTGGTCATTGACGGCCCACCGAGTTCAACTAATCCCGATGCCAGATATCCAGCACTCGCGCATCTCATTCCCTTACTCTCACCGAAGGCGACAATTGTGCTCGATGATGTTTTCCGTGACGAAGAGCGCAAATTAGCAGATGACATTCTTGCCGCACTTCCTGGCCACACCATGAGGATTCATGCTCACGAAAAAGGGACGGCGGTTATTTCTCCTCGACTGGGAAAGTAAGAACTTGTGACTACAACTTTTTTTGATCTGCCAGAAGAAGAACAAATCAAGGGGATTGAGACATTTTCCTCTCAGATTCTCAATCGCTACGCGATCGATGTTCGGTCAGCTGTTTCAATAAACTTCGAATACAACGCCACCCTTAAAGTACAAACCACTGATGGCCAATTATTCGCTTTACGAGTCAATATCAACTCTCCTCGAACACCAGATAATTTGGCTGCAGAAATCGCGTGGGTCAACTTCCTTGCTCGTGATGGGCGAGTAAATGTTCCGCACCCGATCGCAAATAAGGAAGGCGATTTCCATACTTCGATCTTCCACGAACCATCCCAGCGCACGTTGCATTGTGTTCTGTACTCCTGGCTTGACGGTGAAGAAGTAGGCGATGAACCAAGCTCCGAGCAGCTACGGGCTTTAGGTGCTGCAATGGCAACGCTACACAAATCTTCGGAGAACTTTGAACTTCCGAGAGGTGCAAAACTACCTTTACTATCGGATCCCATGTGGGAGACCGAAGATCATCTTCTCGGAGAAAAGAGTGTGCTTGATCCACAAGCGAAGGCTTTGATTGCACGGGGACTAAATGCGATTGCCTCTGAAACGAAAAGATTGTTTGCCTCACAAAAGCCGCAAATAATCCATGCTGATTTACATGGTTGGAATGTGATGTGGAACGACGGAAAGCTTTCTGTCCTCGATTTTGATGATTGTGGCATCGGTCTACCTTTACAGGATCTTGCTACAGCGATTTATTATCTTGATACCCCAGAACAAGACGCAGCCCTCAAGGACGGGTACGCTTCTGTTGCACCGCTTCCAGATCACAGTCAAAGTGATCTAGATATGCTCTTGTTACAACGTCGCATCATTCTTTTGAATTATCTGTACGAAACTTCTAACGCTGAGCACCGTGCGATGATTCCGGAATATCTGACTGAGAGCCTGAGGCGAATCCAAAAGTACTTGGGAGATACTCTTTAATTGAGAAGGAAATCCCCGAAGTTGATACGCTCCTAGATACACTGTCCTAGTGCGTTACAAAAACGTCTTTGTGCTGAGCCCAGGCCGTTCTGGTTCAAAATCGATCGTTGAGGCAACATCGCACCTAACGAACTACACCTCAGCCCATGAATCTCGGGCGGCCCGATTAGGCAATGAACGATTTAATTATCCGGATTTTCATATTGAGGCTGATAACCGACTCTGCTGGTTCTTCGGTGAAATGTCCCAACGTTTTTCTAATGATGATGTTCTCTACATCCACCTGAAGCGAGATCTGCAAGATACCGCTGATAGCTTTCTGCACCGCCTGCGAAATAGTAATTATCGCGCTTCAATCATGAACGCTTTCTCGCATGGAATATTGATGAAGCCGGGTGATTGGACTCCAGATGAAGAGGCAGAGGTAGCAAAGTTCTACGTCGAAACCATCCATTCGAATATTTCAGATTTCGTGAAGAGCAAGAACCACTTAGTCGTCCACCTACAAGATGGCGGTGAGTCCTTCGATCAATTCTTAACCGCGATTGACGCTGAGGGCGATTTAGAGGCTGCACGCGCAACCTGGAAACAGGTACATAACGCTCGATAACGTCGATGTTGATGGACCCAACTTTATGAAGTGATGTAGGCTCCGGCGATGGACGGTTTTATACTAGGAAAAGAAAAGTAATGTCACACGATCTCTCACATCTAAGAACTATTTTTACTTCTGCGCTAGCAGCCGACTGTCTTGATGAGTTGGGGTATGGGAAACAAGTCCTTGGTGAAGATATCAACATGATCTCAGGTGAAGGAGTCATGTTGGGATATGCCTTTCCAGTGCAGTTAGCAGAAGTGAATTCATTTCCAGAGGTCCCATATGTCGGGCTACTCAAGACAATTGATGCAATTCAAAAGGATCAGGTTTATGTAGCCCCCACAGGCCGAACTGGCAGAGCAGCACTTTGGGGAGAGTTACTCTCCACTGCTTGCAATTTTAAAGGCGTTGCGGGTTTCTTAGGTGATGGCCCATCACGCGATCTCACGCGCACTCGTGCTTTGGGATTTAAGATGTTTGGAACAGGTTCGCTACCTGTAAATATCAATGGCCGCTATGAGGTAGTTGCGCATAACGTCCCAGGCGTCATTGATGGAGTATCTATTCATCCCAATGACCTAATTGTTGGCGATATCGATGGAGTAACGATCGTTCCGGCCGCAGCAATCGATAAAGTTATTGAGATGGTAATCGAAAAAAACTCTGGTGAATCGAACTTTCGAAAGGCGGTTCGTGAAGGCATGCCACCATCGGAAGCGTTTGCAAAATTTGGAGTTCTATAAAATCTTTTATGGCAGCAATCGAGAGTGCCTTTAGTCACTGCTGACCTCTGCGAGTTCTCCGATAAATTCATCTAGACCGATCATTGGGCGTGGAACTTTCGAAAACTTCAGCTTCTTAAAATTTGGAGTAGTAGGTCCATCGAGATCGAGCGCGAAAGCTTGATCATAGCGTCCGGTGAATCCAGACTTAAATAGCAGCGGTGAGCGAACGTGAACAATTATGCACTCATTTAAATCGATTCCTGCTACCTCATATCCAGCAGGATCAAAGGTTGTTGTTCCACTCTCTGAAACGAGGATTTTCACTTTATTTGCACTCTCCAGCACAACCCAACGACCTATTGAAACTACTTGGCCAGTCATTACCGGGCCAGTAAGCACTACGGGTGCTTCCCCTTTGTTAATTAGTTTTGCATGGACATTTACGGGAGAACCCCACCGTGAATCGATTGTAAATCCCAGCGGGAGTAAGAGACTATCGCCGAGTGGATGTGAAAAAGCCTGATCAACTGCCTGTGCATCCACGACGGTGCAAGCACTCGGGATATCGTTTTCATAATTGACAAGCGCTGCAACGACGCGGGAGTCATCTCCCGTTGAGCCACCAGTTGGTGCATCAGAGGATTGGGCAATCAATTGCATCTTTCCTCGATAACCCTTGATAGCCTCATTGATGGCATTTTCAACTGTATAAAGCTTCGCTTGAAATTCTTTATGGATATCCCAAAGTGCTTTTCGGATAACTTCTGCACATTCATTTGCGCGTTCTATGCTGCCTGCATGCACCACAGTAATTCCAAAACCGACTTCACTGACATCGATCCAGGGCTGCACTGGAAAAAGTGAGATGTCCAGGATTTGATCATCGATGAGCGAATCGGCCAATTTACGAATCCGGATCATAGGTTGATCGTTAGTGCCCATCGTTTCGGCTGGGATAATCATATTTATTTTCTTTAGGACTGTTCCTAAGGCACGATTATTTGAAAGTAATTCATTCATGAGGTCTGCAGCGCGCCGACCCGTATCACCTTGATCAATATGAGGATATGTTCTAAATCCAATGAGGGCGCTAGAAGTGGCAACGATGCGACGGGATGGATTTGCATGAAGATCGTGAGTGATCACAATCGGTATGTCTGTTCCAAGAATCTCTCGGGCAAATTCAGCGATTTGAGCATCAGTGTGGTCATCGGTTTCATTAACTAGCGCACCATGGAGGTTGAGAATAAGTCCATCTAATTTGCCAGCCGCCGCAATCTCCTGCTTGAGCAACGCTTTCATTTTGGCCAGCTCGTTATCAAGAAATATCCCACCTGACATGGCCCAAGCCCGCATTAGTGGAATCGCTTCAAATCCATGAGTACGAAGTCGTTCCAGACTGCCTGCAACTTCGATGTTCATTCCTTGAGACTTCGAATCAACATCAGTGCCAAGCCAAATTCCCTGGATCTCGAAATCTTGCATTGTGGTGCGATTGGCGGCGAAAGTATTTGTCTCTTGAATGATGCTCGCAACGCCCACTCGCTTGGCCATGCAAGAAAGATACTCGTTACAACCCCCTCACGACCACAGAAGCAGATACTTCTATTGCGTGATTTCCAGGACTACTATTTAAGGGTATTCATAATCCAGGGGAGCAAGTATGCCAAGTCCAAAGATGCGTGTAGCGGTGGGCCAACACCCAGGAAATGATAAAGAGTATCTAGATTTTGCGTTGCAGTTAGGTTGCGAAGGAGCCTCATTCCAGACTCCTGACATCAAAGGTGATGTTAAATGGGATGCAGAGGATATAAATGAATTTTTAGAACCAGTACATGCCGCGGGCGTGAAAGTCGAATCATTTGAAAACGTACCTAATCACTTTTACGACAAGTTGATGCTTGGACTACCAGGACGCGAAGAGCAGCTTGAAAATATGAAAAGTACCGTCAGAGCAATGGGCGAAGCCGGTGTCCCAATTCTTGGAATGCATTGGATGCCACAGATTGTCTGGCGTACCGATATGGGTCACTATGGTCGAGGTGGTTCATATGTTTCAGTTTACGATCATTCAATTGTCATGGACCGATCCAGAGATTCAGAAATTTGGGTCGCCCGCCGAGATGAGCGCGATGTAAATCTAAAAGACACTTTTACCCGTGGTTCATTTGTAAAACTAGGGGTTGAATCACTAACTGTCGAGCAAATGTGGTCAAACTTTGAGTATTTCGTAAAGGGCATTATTAAGACCTGTGAAGAGTCAGGAGTAGTCCTATGCTTCCATCCTGATGATCCACCTGCAGAGGAACTCCATGGAATCGCACGTATCTTGACAAGCGTCGATAACTTGGAACGTGCCGTAAATATTGTCGATTCTCCAAATCTAAAGTTGGAGCTCTGTTTAGGGACAGTCTCTGAGATGGATGGTGAGAATTCAGTTATGGATGCAGTTAATCGGTTCGCTCCAAAGAATAAGATTGCTTATATCCACTTACGAGATGTAGAAGGAAAGTTTCCTTTATTCAAAGAATGTTTCTTAGGCGAGGGCAATTACAAGCCATACGAGGTAATCAAAGCTCTACACAAGCACGGCTACACGGGTTCTATCTTGGATGACCACACGCCAACACTCACAGGAGATAGTTCTTATGGCCACCGAGGTCGAGCACATGCAATCGGATACATACAAGCTTTGATTGAGGTTGTCACAAACAATTAATTGCCTGTCACAACATAGGCTGATCCTAAGTGTGGACGATACTGGGATCGAACCAGTGACCCCCACAATGTCAATGTGGTGCTCT
>CAZNUC010000022.1:0-18026 GCA_964576165.1 uncultured Candidatus Planktophila sp.
TGTCATCTCATCGGCGCGTGCGCTCCGCTTCTTACTCAAATTAGAGGATAAAGAGTTCACTCCAACTGCAACACTAGATATTGCAGGAGCCAAGATTGAACTCGATCTTACTGGATCAATCGATGTTGTTGCAGAGCGTGCACGTCTTGAGAAAGATTTAGCAACCGCCCTCAAAGATCAGAAAACAGCAGAAGTGAAATTAGGTAACGAAGGATTCATGGCCAAGGCACCTGCAGATGTGGTTGTGGAAATTCGTGAGCGCTTAGCAAAGACAACTTCTGAGATCGAACGGATAAGTGCAGCACTTGCTGCTCTGGCGTAATGAATCAGATATCTGCTGAAGACCAAGCCCGAGTAGATGCCATTGAAGCCGCCCTTCTTGCACGGTGGCCAGAGAATCGAATTGCACCAACCCTCGAGAGAATTCAGGCCTTAGTAGATGCACTTGGGTCACCGCAACTCTCATACCCGACAATTCATATCGGTGGAACAAATGGAAAGACAACGACGTCTCGTATGGTCGATTCTCTTCTCTTCTCCATGGGGCTACGTACTGGAAGATTTACAAGTCCTCATCTTGAGACGTACCGCGAGCGAATTGCAATAAATGGTGAACCTATTGATCCGAAAGATTTAATCTTTACCTACAACGACATTGCGGCATATTTTGATTTCATTGATTCTAAATTCGATAATCCAGTCAGCTTCTTTGAAGCGGTCACGGCGCTAGCCTTTGCAGCATTTGCAGAACACCCAATAGATATTGGAATTATTGAAGTGGGCATGGGTGGCGAGTGGGATGCCACTAATGTGGTGAAGGCAGATGTAAGCATCATCACTCCGATTGGTCTAGATCATATGGAGTATTTAGGTAACACCCTCACAGAGATTGCATCAACTAAAGCGGGCATCATAAAAGAGGGAGGTTTTGCAGTTCTCTCACAACAAGAGCCAGAGGTGGCAGTTGAGTTGTTGCGCAAGGCTGCCGAAGTTGGAGCAGATGTGGCTCGTGAGGGCGTTGAATACTCAGTGATCTCGCGCGCAGTCGCCGTAGGTGGACAACTACTGACGATTCAAGGGCTGAAAGGAGTATATGACGAAATTTTCATTCCGCTCCATGGAAAACATCAAGCATCCAACGCCGCTGCCGCACTAGTGGCTGTCGAAGTATTTTTTGGTGAAAATGAACTTGATATAGATGCAGTTCGTGAAGGGTTTGCCCAAGTTAAGTCACCAGGCCGTTGCGAAGTTATTCACCGGGATCCGACAATTATTCTGGATGCAGCACACAATCCACATGGAAGTATCGCCCTCTATCAGACACTTGATTCTGAATTCACCTTTGATGAGATCATCGGCGTGGTTGGAGTTATGGGAGATAAAGATGCCCGCGGCATTCTCGTGAACTTTGAGAAGTTTATGGATTCAATCATTGTCACGAAGAACTCCTCACACCGTGCGATGGAAGTTTCAGATCTAGAATTGTTAGCGATTGAGATTTTTGGTGCAGATCGGGTTCACTCTTCACCAAATCTTGAAGCAGCGATTGAGAAAGCTTTGAAGGTTACGATTCGCCCCTTAAGCGATGAGTCACTCGGGATTGTGGTGACGGGCTCGGTTGTTACAGTTGGGCAAGCGCGCACATATGTAAATGGCAAATTTGCACGTAAAGAAACGGGGGAGAAGTGAAAGTACTAGGTAGCACCGTTCTTACTATGGAGATATTTGTGATGGGCTTTGCCATGTTGCTTGCGAAAGATATTCATGAACCGGCGACCCTGATTTATGGCTTCCTCTTTATGATCATGACAATTCTTGCCATCGGACTCTTGCGCAAGAAGGCTGGTTGGATTCTCGGCTCCATTCTGCAATTCGCACTGATGGCCTATAGCGTCGTGGTTCCCGCGATGTGGATTGTGAACATCATCTTCATGGGGCTATGGGTGGCAGCCATCGTGGTGGGACGAAAGGGTGAGGCCGCCCGCGCAGCCCTACTGTCGCAGGGTCCTCCAAAACCCGAATAGACTGGCGCAGTGAAAATCGAGCAGACCCTCATCCTTGTCAAGCCTGATGGTGTTTCGCGCAACCTTGTTGGCGAAATCATTAAGCGAATCGAAGATAAAGGTTATGTAATCGCCGATATCAAGATGATGCAGGCAGATCGCGCCCTACTCGAACGTCATTACGCCGAACACCAAGGTAAGCCATTCTTTGAACCACTCGTAGAGTTCATGCTCTCTGGTCCTATCGTTGCAATTATTGCGCAAGGTCAACGAGTGATTGAAGGATTTAGATCACTGGCTGGAGCGACAGATCCAACAGTTGCTGCACCAGGAACCATTCGTGGCGATCTAGCACGCGATCAAGGAACCAAAGTTCAACAAAATCTTGTTCATGGCTCTGATTCACCTGAATCAGCGGCTCGTGAAATAGCTATTTTCTTTGAAGGGAAATAAATGAGCGCCAGATCAACATTTATCGGCCGCGATATGGCGATCGATTTAGGTACAGCAAATACACTTGTCTACGTTCGTGGACGTGGCATTGTTCTCAATGAGCCATCTGTAGTTGCTGTTAACCAAGATACGGGCGCCGTTCTCGCAATTGGCACTGAGGCAAAACTCATGATCGGACGCACACCTGGAAATATTGTTGCTATCCGTCCACTTAAAGATGGTGTGATTGCTGACTTCGATACAACAGCACGCATGCTTAAGCACTTTATTCGTAAGGTTCATGGTCGTCGTGTTCTTGCAAAGCCACGTCTTGTCATCTGTGTTCCTTCAGGAATCACTGGCGTTGAACAGCGCGCTGTAACCGAGGCTGGCTATGACGCAGGGGCACGTAAGGTTTACATTATTGAAGAGCCAATGGCAGCAGCAATTGGTGCCGGACTTCCTATCCACGAACCAACAGGAAACATGGTTGTAGATATCGGTGGCGGAACTACAGAAGTTGCTGTGATTTCACTTGGCGGAATTGTTACCGCTCTCTCGATTCGTGTTGGCGGAGATAAGCTAGATCAAGCCATTATTGATTGGGTAAAGCGTGAATACTCATTACTTTTGGGTGAGCGCACAGCAGAAGAGATCAAGATGGCTATTGGTTCAGCCTACGTTTTGGCGGATGAAAAAGATGCTGAAATCCGCGGTCGCGATCTCGCAACTGGCCTTCCAAAGACAATTATTGTTACCGCAGCAGAGATTCGTAAGGCACTTGATGAGCCGGTAAAGGCGATTGTGAATGCAGTAAAGAGCACACTCGATAAGTGTCCACCAGAACTTTCATCAGATTTGATTAATCGCGGCATCATGCTTACAGGAGGCGGAGCACTTCTTAAGGGTCTCGATGAGCGCCTTCGTCGTGAAACAGGAATGCCTATTCACGTCGCTGAGCACGCACTTGATGCAGTCGTTGAAGGTTCTGGAAAATGTATTGAAGAGTTCGAGGCACTTGAAAAGGTCTTGATCTCAGAACCACGTCGATAGGTCGATAGGTCGATCGACGATGGCGCGCGGCGGCCAGAACCGCGGGCGTTTACTGCTCATCATCCTGATTATCACCTCGCTTTTTTTGATCACTCTTGATCTGCGCGGAGTCTCTGTCATCAGCGGTGTGCGCAGCGGAACCCAAAGTGCTCTCTCCCCGGTACAAAGTGTTGGTGCAACCATCCTCTCTCCAGTCCGAAATTTCTTCGTCGACGTGGTTTATCTGGGGCGTACACGCTCTGAGATGGAGGCGCTGCGAAGAGAAAATGGTGAACTTAAGAGCCAGCTACGAAAGCAGAGAAGTGTTGATGCACAATTAAAACAATTACAGGGCGTACTAGATCTTGCAGGCAGGGCTCAGTTTAAAGTTGTCAGTGCACGTGTGATTTCTCAAGGGGCAACAACGTCATTTACTCAAACGATCACAATTGATGCAGGCTCACGTAACGGTGTAAAGCCAAATATGACTGTTATCAACTCTTATGGGCTTATTGGTGTAGTTAAGGCCGTCTACTCAAATAGCGCGCTAATTGCGCTGGCCTCTGACCCTTCATTCCGAATTGGTGTGCGAGTTGCGGGCACTCAGCAGATTGGAATTCTTTCAGGTCAAGGAACACGAAAAGGCGTGCTGCAATTACTAGATAATCAATCAACAATCAAAGTTGGAGATATCTTGCTTGCGCGCGGAAGTGTGAATAATCAGCCATTTGTTCCTGGAGTTCCAGTTGGTGAAGTTACTTCAGTTGATAATGCGGCAGGTGCTGTAACTCAAACCGCCGATGTTCGCTTCTATGCAAACTTCTCTTCTATGGGAGTAGTCAGCGTAGTTTTAGATGCTCCTGATGAAGATCCACGGGATTCACTTATTCCGCCGAAGCCACAACCTACGCCAATCCCAACGGTGACAGTCTTTGTCACTCCCAGCCAATCACCTTCACCGAATTCAAACGGCACCAATTAAATGTCCACCCGCAAGATTTCTCTGACTGCAGCACTCTTTATCATTATCTATATCGTGCAAGAAGCCTTTGTTACTCAGCTACGAATTGCAGGCGGCGGCTTCTCACTATTCTTAATTTTCGCACTTTTATGGGCCGCTCTCTCATCACCCAATGTTGGCGCACTCACCGGATTCGTCGCAGGATTTTTGATTGACCTTTCGCAGAGTACGGCAGGTGCCTTTGGTCAATGGACACTCGTCCTTGTACTTGTTGGATTTGGCATTTCATACTTGGGGCTAGGTTATGAAAATGTCCGCCTCAATCCATTCACGATTACATTCTTAGTGAGCGTCTCCGTGCTGGCCGCGAGAGTTCTTTATCTCTTGCTTTCGCTCTTGCTCGGGTCAAACGTTGGTAGCTTTATATCGATCATCACATCACTTCTGATTGGGTTGCTCTGGTCAGCGGCTGTGGTGCCAATGGCGATGCCTGTTGTTGCTCGGGCATTTGACTTCATTAACGATACGCGGTCGCGTCTATGAATCTTCGATCTCGATTGAGCCTACTTGTTATTCAAATTTTCATTATTTCTCTTATGGTTGCACTGCTAGGGCGGCTCTTTTATCTCCAAGTTGCAGCAGCCCCACAGTACAAAGATGCAGCACTTTCGATCCAAAGTAGAGATGTGGTCACACCCGCTACTCGAGGACTTATTGTTGATTCATCCGGTGTTCCACTTGCGCTGAACAAAGTTGGTGTTGCGATCACGGTGGATCGAACAGTTATTGATAAACAAGAAGATAAGGGAGAAGCGGTACTGCGTTCACTTGCGCGCCTACTCAAACTTAAATATGCAGATGTATTACAGGGAACTCGCCTATGTGGTGAACTCGAAGCTGGTAAGCGTGCTGGATGTTGGACCGGGTCACGTTTTCAACCAATTCCAATCACCAAAGATGCTGACCCCACCTTAGCGCTCCAGATCGTTGAACGCTCTGATCAATTCCCAGGAATTAGTGCCGCACCTGTAGCAATTCGTTCATATCCAGGAAATGCTGATGTAAATGCTGCACATATGCTCGGATATATCGGCCCACTGACAGAAAGTGATTTAGCAGGAGAGAACGGGCGTACATATTTTCGTTCTGAATATATTGGTAAGGCAGGGCTAGAGATTCAGTACGATGAATTCTTACGTGGCTCTCCTGGGATCAAGACATTTACAGTTGACCGCAAAGAAGCGGTTACCAACACCAGTAAAGTGGTAAATCCAACTCCAGGAAATCATCTAGTCACAAGCATTGATGTTCGGCTACAAGCGGCTAGCGAGAAAGCACTAGCAGCAGCTGTTGCTCGCTCTCGAGCAAATGGTTTTCGAGCCGATGGCGCGGCCGCTGTTGTCATGGATGTTGTGACAGGTCGAGTTTTAGCACTTGCTTCGTATCCAACATTTGATCCCAATGCTTACGAGCGTGGACTTACCGTCAAACAGGCAAGTGATCTTTACTCAGAGGCTCAAGGAGTGCCGGCACTTTCTCGCGCGCTGCAAGGACTTTTCGCTCCTGCTTCGACCTTTAAGGCCGTCTCTCTTGTAGCAGCAGCCAATGCTGGCTATGACCTCAATGCAAAATATGACTGTCCTAGTAGCGTACAGGTGGGTACTCGTCTTTTCCGTAACTTTGACAGTAAAAATCAAGGAACTCTCTCGATGACGAAAGCGATGGCAGTCTCGTGTGACACCATCTGGTACAAAATTGCATTTGATGAGTGGTTAAGGGATGGCGGTTTACGTCCAAAGAGCAATGCAAATGATTACTTCTTTAAGGCAGCCGAAGGATTTCAAGTTGGCGTAAAGACAGGAATTGATCTCCCTTCTGAATCTTCAGGACGCTTAGCAAACCGTGAGTGGAGAAAGTCTTGGCACGAGCAGAACAAGGACTTTTACTGCAATTACAAGGAGCGTGCCAGCAAGGCACAACAGACAGCCTTCCTTCTTGAGCTTGCCCGTGAAAACTGTCTTGATGGTGACAAGATCCGCGCAGGAGATGCGGTCAACTTCTCAATTGGACAAGGCGATACCGTGATCACTCCGCTGAAGTTGGCGCAGATGTATGCCGCGATCGCAAACGGTGGAACCATTTGGAAGCCAACTATTGGTAAAGCCATTGTGACTACTGAAGGAAAGATTATTAAAACAATCTCACCAGAGAAAATCGGAAAACTGCCTGCAAACAAGGCAACGATCAAGTTCTTACAGAACTCACTTCGAGAAGTAGTTGTCTCTGGAACGGCCGCTGGTGCATTTAGCGGATTCCCGATTCCTCTCAGTGGCAAAACAGGAACGGCTGAAGTCTTTGGTAGAAATGCTGATGGGTCACTCAAGAGCGATACATCCTGGTATGCCGGATATGGCCCAACTAATAAACCACGTTTTGTCGTTGTAATGATGGTCTCGCAAGGCGGATTTGGATCTACATCATCTGGAGTTGGTGTTCGCCAGATATTTGAAACACTTCTTGGCGTAAAGGGATCTACGATTGTGCCAGGGGCAGCGATTTACCCAGATGGTAAGCCCTCCGATGTTCTGCCTAAGATTTCACCGGCAACGAAGGTTAAGAAGGAAGCGCCATGAGTTTGATAAATCAGCGCCAAGGCTTTCGACGTACTCGCGGCAAGAACGCCTTCTGGGGCCTTGATCCAATTCTTACAGTTGCGGTAGGGCTTCTTCTTTTTATCGGAACTCTCTTGGTTTATGCGGCAACTCGTGATTGGTATGCCGCTAATGGATTAGATCCTGAGTATTACCTCAAGCGTCACGTCATCAACATTATTATCGGAATTCTGCTCGCTTGGGGAACGACAGTCATTGATTATCGATCACTTCGTGCATACACACCAGTTGTCTGGGGTCTTGGTGTGATTGGTCTTACCGCTGTTCTTATCCCTGGCATCGGAAGTGAAGTGAACGGCGCACAGGCATGGATTCCACTACCCGGTGGCTTCCAAATTCAGCCAGCTGAGTTATCAAAGATTGCAATTATTGTTGGAATGTCCATGCTGCTATCTGAGTATCGTCACGAGTCAGATGCACCAAGTCATCGTGATGTGATTCAGGCTCTCCTTGTCGCTGCGATTCCAGTTGGATTGATTCTTCTTCAACCAGATATGGGTACCGTCTTTATCATCAGCATCGCCGTTGTTGCGATGATCGGCGCATCTGGCGCTCCTTCTCGCTGGGTTGTTGGTTTGATCTTGGTCGCACTTCTTGGTGGCTTTGGTGCAACAAAACTCGGCGTAATTAATGACTATCAAGTCAAGCGTTTGCAATCGTTTGTTAATCCAAACTCTGATTCATTAGGTGCTGGTTACCAGTTACGGCAAGCCAGAATTACAGTAGGTTCAGGTGGGCTATTCGGTACAGGTTTATTTGATGGCCCGCAGACCAATGGCCGCTTTGTTCCAGAGCAGCAGACCGACTTCATCTTTACCGTTGCCGGCGAACAACTCGGTTTTCTAGGAAGTGGATTTATTCTTCTGCTCTACCTCACGATAGTGATGCGCGCATTTACCATTGCGCGAAGATCAACCGATGCCTTTGGCAGACTTGTCTGTGTTGGGGTTCTCTCGTGGTTTGCTTTTCAAACTTTTGAAAATATCGGCATGACGCTGGGGCTGATGCCAATGACGGGTGTGCCCTTACCGTTCCTCTCCTACGGAGGCTCGAGCATGTTCGCCAATATGATCGGTTTTGGCCTTTTGCAGAATATCTATGCCAAGCAGCGCGGCTAATTTAGGCGTGAATCGCCCTAATTTAGGAATTTCAGCGCCAGTTCTGCCATAATAGGGCAACAGTTCAGCGCGGCTAGCGATTGAAATCGCGCCAGCGGCGGACTCATTAAATTTAGGAAGTTTTACAAAGTTCCGCATGCATAAGGCGGCGGGAAAAGAATTTGCTCAAGGAGACTTGGGCCAGAGCAAGCCATTGCAGATGTGGTGGCGCAGAGGATTTACAGTGATGGCAATAGAGCCAAAATCACCGCGTAAGCGTGCGGTGAAAAAGATTAAGGCAGTTGTTAGAGGCAAGGTCACGGATGTCACAGATTCTCCAAGTGAGGCACTTGCAACCGAGACCACAGAGGCACCGGCAAAGACACGTAAGCGTGCCGCCGCAATTCCAGTTCCAATTTTCCAGGCTGCAGAAGTAACTGACGCGCCAGCAAAAGCACCTCGAGGTGCAAAAGTTAAAGGCAAATCTGAAGAGAGCGCAGCAACTGATGCTCCAACAGCTACTCCAACAGCTGCTGGCGATGATGAGGGTGATTCAGATCCACGTAATCGCAACCGCCGTCGTCGTCGTGGAGGTCGCGGTCGCCGTCGCCCACAAGATGATGCGACAGCTGGAGAAGCTGGCGAGAACTCAGAAGATTCTGATAACGAATCAAGTGAAACATCAGCGGCAGAAGGTGGGGAAGGCACGACTCACCGCCGCCGACGTCGCCGTCGCGCAGCCGGTGAAGATGTAACGCCGGGTGAAACCATTGACGAAGATGGCGTTGTCACAGTTGTTAAGGTCCGTGAAGTTCGCGAACGTCCTGCTCGCGCTGAGCGTGCAGAGCGTGCCGAGCGCGGTACTCGCAATCGTCGCGATAGAGATCGCAGCAGAGATCGTGGCCGCGAAGATTCACGTGGAGATTACCGTGAGCCATACCGCCGCCGTGGAACCATCATTACAGATGGAGAATTTTTAGCACGACGCGAAAACGTTGATCGCGAAATGGTCGTACGCCAAATTGGTGACCGTATTCAAATTGGAGTTATCGAAGACAAGGTAATGGTTGAACATTACGTCAACCGAAATGCAAACGTTTCTTATGTTGGTAACGTCTATCTTGGCCGAGTACAGAATGTTCTTCCTTCGATGGAGGCAGCATTCGTTGATATTGGTAAGGGACGAAACGCAGTTCTCTATGCAGGTGAAGTAAATTGGGATGCAGCAGGTATCTCAGAATCATCACCTCGTAAGATCGAAATGGTCCTAAAGACTGGCCAACCAGTTCTTGTTCAAGTAACAAAAGACCCTATTGGTCAAAAAGGTGCACGCCTCACATCACAAATTTCACTTCCTGGACGGTATGTTGTCTACGTACCTGGCGGAGGAATGAGCGGAATTTCAAAGCGACTTCCTGAGTCAGAGCGCACTCGCCTTAAAGCAATTCTTAAAAATCTTATCCCTGAAGAGGCTGGCGTAATTGTTCGAACAGCAGCTGAAGGTGTTTCAGAAGAAGAGCTCACCAATGATGTCGCTCGCCTTAAAGCACAATGGGAAGACATCTACGCAAAATCTGAGAATCCAAACTTCCATGCACCAGCCCTTCTTCTTTCAGAGCCTGATCTTGCAGTCCGCGTAATCCGCGATATCTTCAACGAAGATTTCCGCAGATTGATCATTCAGGGTAACGAGGCGTATACAGAGATCACCGATTACCTCGGCTCTATTGCACCAGAACTCAATGCAAAGATTGAGAGATATGCCGGCAACGGAGATCTCTTTGATGATTATCGAGTTGAAGAGCAGTTAGCCAAGGCCTTTGATCGTAAGGTTTATCTACCTTCAGGTGGATCACTTGTTATCGACCGCACTGAGGCGATGATTGTGATCGATGTAAACACTGGTAAATTCATTGGTAAGGGCGGAAACCTCGAAGAGACTGTTACCAAAAATAACCTCGAAGCCGCTGAAGAAATTGCCCGCCAACTTCGCCTTCGTGACCTTGGTGGAATTATCGTCATCGACTTTATTGATATGACCCTTGAATCCAATAGAGAGGCAGTATTGCGTCGCCTCATTGAATGTCTTGGTCGCGATCGCACAAAACATCAGGTTGCTGAAGTTACTTCCCTTGGTTTGGTACAGATGACTCGTAAGCGAGTGGGACAAGGTCTTATTGAAGCCTTCTCTACAACGTGTGATGCATGTTCTGGTCGCGGTATTCATATCCATATGGATCCTGTTGCGATCAAAGCACCAACACCTCAAGTCAATTCACAGAGCGCTGATCATGGCGATGTGGAAGAGGAAGCTGCGACTGAACATGAATTTCATGAAGTTCAAAACGACGAGAAAGTGGAAGTAGACCAGGCAGAAGTGGCCCCTAAGGGACGCCGTCGCCGTCGCGCCGCCTCAACGGGTGTGATTACGCCCGGCGCATAAGAGCTGATTTGACGCTAGGACTACGACTTCCGTACCCTAGAGCCCTGCCCGAGGCCAGCTTTCGCTGGGCCAAGGCTTAACTGAAGTGGAGCAATAACGTGTACGCAATCGTGAAAGCTGGCGGACGCCAGGAGAAGGTAACTGTTGGAGAGACCATCACAGTCGATCGCATCGACTCTGCTGCAGGTTCATCAGTTACATTCCCAGCAGTTCTCGTCGTTGACGGTGCAACCGTTACTGCAGATCCAAAGGTCCTTGCAACAGTTAAGGTCACTGGAGAGATCATCGACGAAGTGAAGGGTCCAAAGATTGACATCCTTCGTTACATGAACAAGACGGGTTACCGTCGTCGTCAAGGTTTCCGTGCACAGCACACTCGAGTCAAGATCACCGCAATCAGCGGCGTTAAGGGGGCATAACAAATGGCAAGTAAGAAGGGTGTCTCCTCGACACGAAACGGTCGCGATTCCAATCCACAGTACCTTGGCATCAAGCGCTTCGGTGGACAAGAAGTAAACGCAGGCGAGATCTTGGTTCGCCAGCGCGGTACACACTTTCACCCAGGTAAGAACGTTGGACGCGGTAAGGACGACACACTTTTTGCACTTGCTGCAGGAGCTGTTGAATTCGGACGCGCTCGCGGTCGCCGTGTAGTGAATGTAGTTCCGGTAGCGTAAAAAGGTTTCTCTTAAAAGAGCGGGCCGCATCCATGCGTGTCCGCTTTTTTATTGCTCGTCTAGTTCATAAAGAAATGCACATCAGTTTTAGGGTAGATAGAGGCTAGGAAGGAGATAGGCGATGACAACATTTGTAGATCGTGTGACTCTCTTTGCCTCTGCCGGAAATGGCGGCGATGGATGCGTCTCAGTAAAGCGCGAGAAATTTAAGCCACTCGGTGGACCAGACGGTGGAAACGGTGGTCGTGGAGGAGATGTAATTCTCGTCGTTGACTCAAGTGTGACAACACTTCTTGATTTTCACCATTCACCACATCGCAAAGCAACATCAGGTCATCAAGGTTATGGTGATCGTAAAGATGGACATATGGGTGAAGATTTAATTCTTGCTGTTCCAAACGGCACCGTCGTATATGACAAAGAAGGAAACCTTCTTGCAGATTTAGTTGGAATCGGTACAACATTTATAGCAGCACAAGGCGGGCATGGTGGCCTTGGAAACCTTGCGCTCTCATCATCTAAACGCCGCGCACCAGGCTTTGCACTCCTTGGTGAGCCAGGCCAAACACGCACACTCATACTTGAACTTAAATCAGTTGCCGATATCGCACTCGTCGGTTTTCCAAGTGCTGGAAAATCTTCACTGATTGCAGCGATTTCAGCAGCACGTCCAAAAATTGCTGACTATCCATTTACCACCCTCGTTCCAAATCTTGGCGTTGTCCAAGCAGGTGAGACGCGCTTTACTGTTGCAGATGTGCCTGGCTTAATTCCAGGCGCTTCACAGGGTAAAGGTCTTGGACTTGAATTTCTCCGCCACGTAGAACGCTGTGTTGCACTTGTGCATGTTCTTGATTGCGGAACTCTTGAGACAGATCGAAACCCAGTACACGATCTTGAAATCATTGAAGAAGAGCTCGCACTTTACGGTGGCCTGGAAGATCGCGTTCGTATTGTTGCTCTCAATAAGATTGACCTTCCAGATGGTTCTGCGATGGCAGATATGGTTGAAGAGACTCTTCGCGAAAAAGGGTATGAAGTCTATAAAGTTTCAGCGGCAAGCCGAGAAGGTCTGCAAGAGCTCACCTATGCAATGGGACGTCTTGTACATAAGGCGCGAGCAAAAGCGGCAACGGAGGAGCGCACCAGAATTATTCTGCGCCCAACCGCAGTTGATGATTCAGGCTTTACCGTTCGCGCCCACGCAGATGGAACATTTGAGGTGCGCGGCAAGAAAGTCGAGCGTTGGGTACGACAGACAAACTTTAAGAACGCCGAAGCAATTGGATATCTCGCAGATCGACTTGCACAACTCGGTGTTGAAAAGGAGCTCTTTAAAAAGGGTGCAGTTGCCGGAAGTGAAGTTCGAATCGGCGACGGTGAAGATCAAATCATCTTTGATTGGGAGCCAACGATTGAAGCAGGAGCTGAGCAGCTTGCCGGCCATCTTCATCGACGTGGTGAAGATTCGCGCCTTGAATCAACGTGGATTGTTGAAGAACGCGTTGTCGATCAACTCAGTGATGATGAGATTGCCAAGCAGTGGGAGTACAACGTTGAAGACCCACATACTCCACGGGTGAAAGAGTAGAGACATGGATCGCACATATGTGACTTCCGCCAAGCGCATTGTTATCAAGATCGGCTCATCTTCTCTTACTGGCGCTGCCGGATCTCAGCTCGATGCCGCAGCAGTTGAAAAAATAGTCAGTGTTATTGCAGATCTCAAAGCGCGCGGTGTCGAAGTTGCACTCGTCTCATCAGGTGCTATCGCCGCTGGTCTTGCACCATTGAAGCTCTCTACTCGTCCAAAAGATCTCGCTACTCAACAAGCAGCAGCATCGGTAGGGCAGGGGTTACTTATTGCTCGTTACAACCAGGCATTTTCTGAGCATTCAATTCTCTCTTCCCAAGTACTTCTTACGACAGAAGATATTGTGCGTCGCTCGCACTACCAGAATGCTCATCAAACTCTTGCAAAACTTCTCTCACTTGGCGTTGTCCCAATCATTAATGAAAACGACACAGTTGGAACTCAGGAAATTCGCTTCGGTGATAACGATCGCCTAGCAGCACTCGTTGCTTTACTTATCGGTGCCGATCTTCTCGTTCTTGTCTCTGATATCGATGCTCTCTATGACGCGCCCCCTACACATGCGGGTGCATCTGCAATCCATGAAGTCATTTCAATGTCAGATATTGAATCAATCTCACTCGGCGGTGCAGGTTCTTCTGGCGTTGGCAGTGGGGGAATGGTGACTAAAGTCGAAGCGGCGCGAATATCAACAAGTGCTGGCATTCCTATGTTGCTGACTTCTCTTGCACAATCTTCTGCTGCGATCGCCGGCGAAAAAGTTGGCACGTTCTTCCATTCAAATGCAGGTCGAACAACCTCTCGTCTTCTCTGGCTGGCTCACGCATCTACGCCACAAGGTCGCTTAGTTTTAGATGACGGCGCAGTGAAGGCGATCCGCGAACGTGGTGTGTCTCTACTTCCAGCAGGTGTAACGAGTGTGAGCGGTGAGTTCATCTCAGGGGATACGGTCGAACTTGTCTCGCAAAGCGGTGAAGTTATTGCCCGCGGACTTGTGGCATTTGATTCTGCAGAAATTCCACAGATGCTAGGTCGATCAACGAAAGAGCTAGCAGCATCTCTTGGAGCAGAGTACGAACGTGAACTCGTACATCGCGATGATTTAGTTCTTCTCTGATATCTCCTTTAGCACTGCTGCAATATCATCACTGATTCCATCAGCACTTGTCGGCATATCGCTAAGTTTTACAATGACAGTTTGAGTCGCCTTATCTTGATAAATGTATTGTCCGTGCAGACCCATCATTAGATTTATCCCAGGATATGGATGCCACATCTGCGCGCTATATCCCCAGCCGTAATCAAGATTTACTTCAGAGTTGGATAGCCGTTTTGTCCATGATGGGCTTGCGATAGCTGGCATTCCACTCATGAGCGCTTGGCCAACACGTGCATAATCTCTCGCCGATGCATTAAAGCAACAGAAGGCTTTTTCGTGCCCACCGACCTTATCTACATTCCACGTAGCGTTGTAATCAGCACCAACTCGCTTCCAGATGCGGTTACTAAACTCATCAGCTAAAGAATTTCCTGTCACCTCTTGAATGATGAGTCCAAGCATTTGAGTATTCACACTTCGATATTCGGCAAAAGTTCCTGGCTCTTCGCGCATCTTTCTATTGTTATTAAGAAAGAAATTCATATCCGTTGTGGCATACATCTGCGCAATCGCAACACCCCAACCTGATGGACCGGATGGATAGTTATCAGAAACGCCAATCCCAGACTTCATATCTAGAAGGTCTCTAATTGTTACCTCATCAAAGGATGTACCAGCCTTAAACCGAGGCAGGTAACTAACAAAAGTGTTCTCCTCGTTGAGAGTGCCTTCATCGACTAACTGACCGATAACAAGTGCGGTCATTGTCTTTGCTACTGAGTATGAAGGAAGAATCGTTGACTCTGTCTTGCCATTCAAATAATTCTCGTATGTGATCTTCCCGTTTCTGATCACTAAAAATGCGTTTGTCTGAGTGGCATCTAGGAATTCTTGAAAGCTTACTTTCTCTCCCTGCCATGTCACCTGAGCGATCTTCTCTTGCTCGCCAATAATCCATGCAGATTCATCTGACGGTGCACCCTCGATAATGTGAGAAGGCATGAGATTAGGGGTCTTCGATGCTGGAGCAAGCCCTAACCGGATGGCAGCAATTGGTTCGGGGTAACGAATCACTTTGGTCAATCCAAATAGGCCTAGATAGAGAACGAAGATAGAAATGGCTATGTTACGAATTATTTTGCGCACATGGTTAGGGTATCTGGCGATAGGCTTATTCCTATGGATGCACGTGCAATAGTTGAAGGGCTAGCGCTCACTGCGCGCTCTGCTGCGCGTACTCTCGTGGCTACTTCAGGTGAGACACGTAAGCAAGCACTACGCGCAATTGGAACAGCACTGGAAGAGCGAAGTGATGAAATCCTTGCCGCCAATGATCTTGATATGCAAAGAGCGCGGGATGAATCCATGCACCCACAGATGCAAGATCGTTTGCTTCTCACACGTGAGCGCATCACAGCAATGGCTAATGGCGCGCGGCAAGTAGCTGACCTTGAGGATCCACTCGGGCGAATATTGAAGAAGTCAACCCTTCCTAACGGGCTAGAACTTGAACAAGTCTCTGTCCCGTTCGGTGTTATTGGCATGGTTTATGAGGCTCGTCCTAATGTGACCGTTGATGCAGCGGTGATTCTCTTGATGTCAGGAAATGCTGCGCTACTGCGAGGTTCATCTACTGCAGATGCGAGCAATAAGGTTTTGATAGAGGTAATGCGATCCGCACTTGCGACAACCTCGATTTCTCCAGATGTACTTCAGTTGGTCCCGTCAGATGATCGAGCAACTGTCCAAGCGCTGCTCACCGCACGTGGAAAAGTAGATTTGGTAATTCCACGCGGTAGCGCTTCACTCATTCGAATGGTTGTCGACGAAGCAACGGTGCCAACAATTGAAACCGGTGCTGGTGTCTGCCATGTCTATATTGATGCTGCAGCAGATTTAGAGAAGGCGCTTCCTATCGTTCTTAATTCAAAGACTCATCGACCAAGTGTCTGTAATGCAGCAGAGACCGTTCTCGTTCACGCGTCTGTCGCAGAAAAATTTTTGCCTACCTTATTGAAATCCCTTCATGGCGCTGGTGTAGTTATGCATGTCGATGCAACGGCAGAGGCTGTAGCAAAAACTTTAAATATTGATGCCACTCGGGCTACCGAAGAGAATTGGGGCACTGAATACGGAGTCCTTGAGATAAACATAAGAGTGGTCGATTCACTTGAAAGCGCAGTGGATCACATCGCATCATTTGGAACAAAGCACACTGAAGCGATAGTGACACAAGATAAAGATAGAGCACGTAAATTTGTCGCAATGTCAGATTGCGCTGCAGTTATGGTCAACGCGTCGACACGCTTTACCGATGGCGAGCAGATGGGATTTGGCGCAGAGATCGGTATCTCTAATCAAAAACTTCACGCACGCGGCCCTATGGGGTTAGAGGCTATGACGACAACAACGTGGATAGTCACTGGAACAGGGCAGATTCGCTCATAAGCCATTCTTTTTATAGACTGCACGCATGAGCAGTCTTTCTCGCGATGATGTAGCAAAGCTGGCAGCCCTAGCCCGCATTGAAATGAGCGAGGAAGAGCTTGTCAGCCTCTCTTCACAATTTGGAATGATCCTTGACGCAGTCGCTCGCGTACAAGAGGTAAATCTTGATGGAGTCATCCCAACATCTCATCCTCAACCGATCCAGAATGTTTTCCGCGAAGATGAAGTACGCCCAAGCCTTACTCCAGAGCAAGCGCTTTCAGGTGCACCGGCACAAGAAGAGCAACGTTTTCGCGTTCCACAGATTCTCGGTGAAGCAGAGTGATCACCCAGAGCGCTGCAGCAATGTCAGAGGCCCTTGTAAAGGGTGAAGTGACTTCGACTCAATTAACTCAAGCACATCTTGATCGCATCAATGATGTTGATTCTTCAGTAAAAGCATTTCTACACGTAGATGCCGAAGGTGCACTAGCTCAGGCCTCACGCGTTGATGCTGATCGCAGCGCTGGAAAGAAATTACATCCACTCGCTGGAATTCCTTTGGCGCTCAAGGATGTCTTGGTGCAGGAAGGAATTCCAACAACGGCAGGATCAAAAATATTGCAAGGGTGGAAGCCACAATATGACTCCACTGTTGTCTCAAAGATTAAAGAGGCAGGAATCATCATTCTTGGAAAGACAAATATGGATGAATTCGCAATGGGTTCATCCACCGAAAATTCCGCTTATGGCCCCACATTTAATCCTTGGGATCTATCCCGCACTCCAGGTGGCTCAAGCGGAGGATCTGCTGCTGCCGTAAGTGCATATGAAGCACCACTTGCTATTGGTTCAGATACAGGCGGATCAATTAGACAACCTGCAGCGTTGACCGGCATCGTCGGTGTGCGTCCAACATATGGTGCAGTTTCGCGTTACGGTCTTATTGCTTATTCATCAAGTCTTGATCAGGCAGGTCCATTTGGTCGCACAGTTCTAGATACTGCTCTCCTGCATGATGTGATGGCAGGCCATGATTCTAAAGATGCAACAAGCATTAACGGTGCATTCCCTGACGTAGTTGCTGCAGCGCGCAAAGGCGATGTCAAAGGTATGAAGATTGGAGTGATCAAACAGTTACAAGGAGAGGGTTATCAAACTGGCGTGCAGGCGCGTTTTGATGAATCACTTCAGGTGTTGGCATCTCTTGGTGCGCAGATCGTTGAAGTAGATTGCCCAAGTTTTGAGTACGCACTTGCCGCTTACTATTTAATTGCTCCATCTGAATGCTCTTCAAACCTAGCTCGCTTTGATGCGATGCGTTATGGCTTAAGAGTGGGCGATAGCGATGGAGCATCTGCTGAATCAGTGATGAACGCTACCCGAAATGCTGGCTTTGGCTTTGAAGTCAAGCGCCGAATTATTCTTGGCGCTTACGCTCTCTCATCTGGTTATTACGATGCCTACTACGGAAGTGCACAGAAGATTCGCACATTGATTATTCAAGATTATGCCAAGGCATTTGCTCAGGCAGATGTTCTGGTCTCACCAACTGCTCCAACAACTGCATTTAAAATTGGTGAAAAATC
>CAZNUC010000023.1:0-5272 GCA_964576165.1 uncultured Candidatus Planktophila sp.
TATCCTGCTCTGGATGCCAGATATCTGGGCGCCCAAATGCAAAACCAAATGTCTTCAAGCCCATTGATTCGTATGCAATATTTCCAGCCAAAATCATCAGATCTGCCCAGCTGACTTTGTTGCCATACTTCTTTTTAATCGGCCATAACAGTCTGCGTGCCTTATCGAGGTTGACGTTATCTGGCCATGAGTTCAAAGGTGCAAATCTTTGGTTACCTGTTCCAGCACCGCCGCGACCATCTGCTGTTCGATATGAACCTGCTGAATGCCAGGCCATACGAATCATTAAACCGCCGTAATGTCCCCAATCTGCAGGCCACCATGCTTGGCTATCTGTCATCAACGCATGCATATCTTTCTTTAGCGCAGCTACATCGAGTTTCCTAAGTTCCTCTGCGTAATCAAAGTTTTCGCCAAGTGGATTTGTCTTGCGATCATGCTGATGCAAGATATCGAGGTTGAGCGCCTTCGGCCACCAGTGCGTATTGGTGTCGCCAACTTGTGTTAGCGCTCCGTGGGCTACTGGACATTTTGCTGAATCTTGCATTGCTGATCTCCCGACTATGGCTGGTAAGTGCAGATCTTGAGTCTAACTAGGTCAATCCGAAATCGCTATTTGAGGCTGTTATAGAATCACCCCATGAGCGTTTCAGAAGGTGATCGTGAGAAACACTTCCCTGCCATAGAGAAAAAGTATGGCGAGAAGATGGCGTATTGGTTTGCCATCATGAAAAAACTTGAGGGTGAGAAATACCCAAAACAAATTGCCTATCTTCGTGAGAATTACGGCTTCAGTCAGGCGCATGCCAATGCGCTCGTGATGTATTCGCGAGGCTCGCTATCGGCTAAGCGTCATGCATCACCCGCTGCATACTTTAAGAGCATCGATCCACAGCAAGCCAAAAAGGTACGTGAAATTTTTAAGGTGATAACTGACAAATATCCGAAACTTGAACTCGTAGTTGCCTGGAACCAGCCGATGCTCAAACTTGGAGATAATTACATCACTGGGATCGGTGTAGCAACTCACCACATCATCATCGGACCTTGGGGCGATGTCATTCAAGCCTTCGGGCCAAAATTTGCCACACTTGAGGGCGTGAAAGTCAACAAGAAGACGATTTCGATACCGAATGATTGGGTAATCGATACCAAGTTAATTCAATCAATGATCGCCGCTCGACTTAAAGAGATAAAGTAAAATCAAAACTTAGTCGGTTTGATTCGTTCACTCACCATCAGCCAAATCAATCCCGGAACTAAATCAATGCTGCGCTTTGCAAACCATTTTGCCCCATTCGTAATCAGCCAATACAGCTCAAATGAACGAGAGCTTGTTGATTGAGTCGGTAACTTTTTTCTCGATCTGCGTGGAAGTGACAAGTGCCGTCTCACGAGATCGGCTATATGCTGATGGCCCAACGCTGAAGGATGCATTCGATCAACGTGCCACATACGGCGTTCGTGAGCGATTCGAGAATTCCACGTTGGCACATAAACCAGATTGTGCTCGTTAGCTAGCTCCATCAGGACTTTGTTCACAACTTGAACTCTTGTTGAAAGAATTTTTCGTAAAGCTAGTGGCCCTGGTGCAGTCTTAATCGGATCCGGTAAGCCCAAGAGCACAATGACAGATTTTGACTCACGTAATTGCTCAATTACTTCAATCAGCGAGTACTTAATCTCCTCTTTAGAGAAGTCACCACGTAGTACATCATTCGTACCGATACACATGAGAACTAAGTGCGGATTGAATGCTATAGCAGCGCTCAATTGGTGCTTCACGATGTGACGCGCACGTGCGCCATTCTTTGCCACATTAAGGAAACGAGCAACACCAAGATCGTGAGCCACCCGCCCGGCCCAACCAGCACCTACAGATGGAATTGCGTCACCTTGATCACCAACGCCGAAGACTGAGCTATCGCCCATTGCAATCACTCGTAAATTTTGGATGTGACGCAGGACAAGGACAGGATTTCGATCCCGAACTCCATTGATCAGAATTGAAGGATGAGTCATTGGGTCAACTCCTTTGATTCAAGAGAGAGCAATCGGTCAGCAGTTTTTTTCCATGAGAATTCTTCGGCTCGTGCACGACATCGTGCCCGAAGCACGTCACGGTGAATTGTTAAGAATTGCTGAGCGGTCTCTGCCCAGAGGGCAGCATTTCTTGTTCTCTGCGCTCCCGAATCATCTGTAATCATTTCAGATATAGCCGCTTCGCTTCTGCAGATCACTGGAGTTCCTGAAGCAAGTGCTTCGAGAGCGGCGAGTCCAAAAGTCTCGATCGGCCCCACTGCAAGAAAAACATCAGCATGTGACATCAATCGAGCAAGGATTTCTTTATCCCCAACAAAACCCAAAGGAATCACATTGAGTTTTTCAGCGGCCACAATCTGGCGAAACTTTCGTTCCATCGGGCCAGAGCCCGCGATGACAATAGGTAAATCTGGTCTGCTATAAGAAAGGTTACGGGCGATTTCTAGAAGGAAAAGTGGATCTTTCTCTTTAGAAAGCCTTGTGCAGGCAAAGATGTATCGTTGAGGAATTTCTTGGTTAATGGGAATTGGTAGGTGACGGGAATCGGGGTGAAAGAGTTCTAGGTCTACGCCAAGGGGAATTGTGACCAGTGCAGATCTATTTAATTCAAGCCCTAACTCGACGAATTCTTTCGAAGCGTACGTAGTAGTTGCAACTATATGATCAAAAGAATCTAGAGTAAAACGATTCCATCGTTTAATAAACATATTTTTGAAAGGGAGAAATTTTCCAAAAGCAGTAATAACTCCGTCTAAACGCTCATGCGCAAAAAATATTGTTGGGATGGAACGACGTCTAGCCCAACGCGCCACGCTCAAGAGAGTAGTTCTATCCGATACTTCTAGTCGTTCGACATCAAATTCTTGAAGCGTTTTTCTCACTCTAGCTGTGTTGAGAATGATTCGATAGCCTCCAGAGAGTGGAATCGGTATCGCGGCTACCGAAACTGTAGTTATTCTCCCGTCACGCGAATAAGCATCACGGCGACCCGGCACAATGAGAAGTACATCATTACCTTGCTCAGCGTATTCCTTGGCCAAGGCACGCATTGTTGTTTTAAGGCCACCACTTTTTGGTCCGTACATATTGGCAATGTGGGCAATTCGTGTCATGACGCACGACCACTTCGAGCCCTGGCCTGGAGCACATTCTCATAAATCTCAACTAGCTCAGCACAGATTGAATCCCAGGTTCGATCCTGAACGCTATTAAAGGCGGCAAGTGACATCTGTTCTCGTTTTTCAGGGAAATTCACCATTGTCAGGACTCGTTTGCGAATATCAAAGTCTTCACCTGGCGTATAGAACAAACCCGTGATCTCTGGATTAATCAAGTCACGCGGCCCGCCAATTTCTGGTGCAATCACTGGAAGTCCTGCCGCCATCGCCTCTTGAATAACCTGACAGAAAGTTTCATTTTCACCTGTTGTCACCAAAAGATCCATCGAAGCCATCGCCTTTGATAGTTCTTGACCACTCAGGTGACCTAGGAATAGTGCAGTGGGGAATGATTTTTCTAATGAACTTCTCGATGGACCATCTCCGACAATCACGAACTTCACTTTCTTACCAGTGAGAATGCCTACATCCTTAAGAAAAGCCAACTTATGAACTTGTTTCTCTGGTGCGATTCGCCCGACAAACCCGATCACGCAAGTTTCTGAATCTGCACCCCAAGAACGTCGCAAGCTCACTGATCTCCATCCAGGATTGAATTGCTTGAGGTCAACACCTCGTCCCCACCGAAGAATGTCCTTGATCCCGATACCCCTGAGGTAGCTCTCGGTATCGGTTGAAGGCGCAAGAGTGATGGTTGAACCATTGTGGATTCTGCGAATTCGTCTTTCGACAAAGGTTTTCGCCGTTGTAAGGCCATAGAAATTTATAAACCCAGACACATCTGTTTGAAAGTTAGCGACGACGGGTACTGAGCACGCAATTGCTGCTTTGCGCACCTGTTCACCAAGTAAAAAGGGTGAGGCCAAATGCACGATATCTGGTGAAAATTCACGAATAATTTTAACGATCGAACTTCGAGAGATTCCAGGAATATCTACTTGAGCAAAGGTTTGGAGGGCTAAGGCGGGAACTCTCCGGACCGCCACCCCATTAACTTCGCTTGGCCCTTCCCCTGATGCAATAATCAAGACATCGTGGCCAGTTCGATTTAAGTATTCAGCTGCTCGCAGCACCGAATTGGTGACTCCATTGGAGCGTGGGAGAAAAGACTCGGCAGAAATCAGAACTCGCATGGGAAATGTATACGTCAATTACCTTCCCATTTAGAGATCTGCTCAGAAATGTGAGTTGAACAATTGATCAATTTTTCTAGGATAAATGTCAGCGTCTGTTCATAGAGCGTTAACCAATCCATTAGGAATGTGCAACTGACTCCTGTCACGCTACTGACATGGCAGAGCTTTCACGGCGCGCAGCGTTCTTTGATCTCGACAACACCGTAATCGATGGGTCTTCCATTTATTACTTTGTCAAAGGTTTAGCAAAATCCGGCATTTTGCAACACCGCCAAATTGCACGATTTGCCCTCGATAATTACAAATTTAGGCGCGCCAAAGAAGAGAGCCAAACCTCTATGGCTTTTGCTACAAAGAAAATACTTGAATTTGCTCGTGGAAAATCACAAAAAATTATCTCTGAATTGTGTGAAGAGATTGTTCATGAGTTTTTGCCAAAGAAGATTTTCCCTGGCATGAAACAACGAATCGAAGAGCATCAAAGTATTGGTCATGACACCTGGATCGTAAGCGCTTCACCGATAGAAATTGCCTCGGTAGTAGCGTCTCAATTAAAAATGACTGGCGCATTTGGAACATCGGGAGAAGTTTCTGATGGGCGCTACACGGGTCAACTACCTTCAGGTGCCATGCACGGTATGAATAAGGCAAAAGCAATCCGAGAGATTGCACAAAGTAATGATTATGACTTATCTAAAGCCTTTGCTTACAGTGATTCAGTAAATGACTTACCTCTACTTGTTTCAGTTGGAAATCCTTTTATAATCAATCCAAATAAAGAACTTGAGAATATTGCGTTGAAAAACAATTGGTCAATCCTGGTCCACTAGCACGGGGAGTCAGCAGTGATTTTTTGGAGCCATAGAGGATTTCCTGGGGTCGAAAACTCGCTCTCAGCATTTAATCATGCTTGCTCTCATGGGATAACCCACTTTGAAACGGATTTGCACGTTACAAAAGACCAAGTTCTGGTCC
>CAZNUC010000023.1:5372-17980 GCA_964576165.1 uncultured Candidatus Planktophila sp.
GGGATAACCCACTTTGAAACGGATTTGCACGTTACAAAAGACCAAGTTCTGGTCCTTGCGCATGATCCAACTATCGGTCGAGTGGCACGGGGTACTCACGCAATCTCAGAACTCACTCTTAAGGAACTACAGAATTTTCCAATTCAACAGGCTGAGCCTTGGTGCACCTTAGATGAACTCGTTCTTGCTCATCCAGATGTGATCATCTCTCTTGATATGAAGTCAGAAGGCACTCTCGCTCCTCTTATTTCATGGATGAATGGAAGAGATACCTCTAACTACATTGTTGGCTCGTTCTCTCATAAACGGGTCGTTGCCTTTCGTAAGGCACACCCTCATATTCAAACAGCGTTAACGACTAAGGAAGTTCTGCTCATTAGGTTGGGATTGTCAACAGGAGTCTCAACAAATTTGTTTGCGCCCAAACATGCCATGGTTCCACCAAAAATTGGACGCTTCAGATTACTCACACAAGGATTTGTCCAAAGATGTAGAAAGTTGAATATTTCGATTCATGCCTGGACCATAAACTCGAAAGAGGAGTTTGTAGCCTTGAAAGATCTTGGAATTACTGGAGTTATCACTGATGATTTTCGAATACTTCGCAATGATTAGATCGTAAGAGTAAGTTCGTCGCCGTCTTTGAATTGAGCTTGCGGTAGGCCACTGACAATGTGAACTAATTGCTCGCCCTGCACTTTCCATCTCGTTGTGCCTGTTCGCTGCACTAGCGCCGTCAATTCATCGATTCCTAGAAGGATCGTTCCATCCGGTGCATGCAGTAAGACTTTTGCGGCGCTATCTGGGATCCACTTAAAGAACTTATTGAAGTGTGGGATTACTCGAATTCCATCAATGATTTCAAGCCCTTGAGTTGGTGGCTTCTTTGTAAATCGAAAGTTTGGGATATGACTGCTCATCACCATTGCGCCAGCGCTACAACCCGCTAGCGAACCACCAGCATCCCAATTCTTCAGAATTGCTTGCCACACAGGTGTATCGATGAGCGTCTGTGAAAGATGATGAGGATCCCCACCTGACATATAGACTAGAGCGCTACCTGCAATCTTTTCTACGAACTCTGGATTAAAGGCATCTTCCCGAGAGTAGATTGGTAAGAAAACCTGTTCGGCTTCCAGACGTTCGGCCTGAGTAGCACCTAACTCTTTCCAGAACTCGATTCTTTCAATACTTTCCTGACCAGCAGCGGTAGGAATCTGAATGTAACGCGGGCGGTGACCGTTAGCCTCGCCATCTTCGATCAGTGATTTCTCAAACTCTGCCATTGCAGGCAGATACTCACCAGATCCGACGAGTGCTAACGATCCACGCATGAAGCCTATTCTGGCTTATCTTTAGCCAACTTCTTGGGATCTTTATCATCATGCAAAGGATCTCCCATACGTCCGGCCGTCGCCTTCATATCTGGGTTCTTTGAGCTCTTGATCAAGCTTAGGACTGTTGTGATTGCAAGAATCACGACAATGACAAGAAGGCTCACGTTAGTTTGGATTTTAGGAATTTCAATGAACTTCTCGTAGTAAACATAATTCCAAATCAACTTAACGCCGATAAATATCAGGATTACAGAAAGTCCTAGCGATAGATAGATCAAACGGTCTAAGAGGCCCTTGATAAGGAAGTACAGAGCTCGCAAACCAAGCAAGGCAAAGGCGTTGGCTGCAAAGACTAAGTATGGTTCTGATGTGATTCCAAAAGTAGCTGGAATTGAATCAAGGGCGAAGAGCAGATCTGTCGTTGCTATCGCAACCATCACCATGAACATTGGAGTTGCAAATCGCTTTCCGTCTAACTTGATGAACATCTTTGTTCCGTGGTACTCGTCCACCATAGCAATTCGCTTACGAACGGTGCGGACAAGTACGTTGTCGTTCGGATCTGGATCTTCATCCCAGTGCCTGAACAGGCCGATTCCGGTCCAGATCAAAATTGCACCGAAGAGGACGAAGGTGAAAGCAAAAGTTGCAAGTGCTGCTGCACCAAGAGCGATAAAGATCGAACGCAATACCAGTGCGAGAATCACACCAAAGAGCAGAACACGCTGATGGTAGATCGGTGGCACGGCAAACTGGGCAAGGATAATGACAAAGATAAAGAGGTTATCGACGGAGAGAGATTTTTCAACCAGGTAAGCGCCGAAGTACTGAGTACCAAATGCAGATCCGTATTCGCTCCAGATCCACAGACCAAATAGAAGTGCAATACCAATGTAGAAGATTGACCAGGCGGTTGCTTCCTTAAACTTTACGAGATGCGGATGAGAGCTGACTGTAAATAAGTCAACGGCGACCAACGCCAAAATTGCGGCAACTGTTAAGGCCCACACCAATAATGAAACATCCATCTTTAAAACATCTGTTGGTAAAACTTCCGCCGACAAAATTTGCACAGTTAGACTCCTTGACTCGACATGGATTGAGAATGCGGTCAAGGTCTTCCTAACCGACAAGTCGGCCAGCGCCCCGGGTTTTTACACCGTATTGACGAGGTAGCTGTATCTAGGTACTCCCCTTAATTAGGGCAAATCGTATGTGTCGGGCACCTACTCCGCAAGTTCAAAGGCGAAATGTCTTCCTATAGACCTATCGGTTCTTAATTAAGAATGCTGCTGAATCTTTGACTGAGGCCTCGGCTGAAATGAAAGTCATTCCAAGGAGTGATTGTGCCTTCTTATTGCTGACCAACATGGGCTTTCCCAATAAAGGAAGAATCGCCCTGATATCACCATCAAATTTAGCAAGAATATTGATCAAGAAAGTCGGCGCTTTCCCAGTCTTGGTTTTGCTCTCCGGATATGCCGCCTTGATGATCTTTGCAATGTCAACGAAGGAAAGTGTTTGCGCTGATGCAAGAATTCGCTCCCCGTAGGTTGACTGCACATCAATACAATCCACATGCATCTTTGCTACATCTTTCACATCGACAATTCCAAAACGCAAATCTGGCAACATCGGATCCTTGCCTTTCAACAATCTCTCAATAACAGATATCGATGAGCCAAAATTGCGATCAAGCGGAGCGCCTAAAACTAGAACTGGATTTATTGTCGTTAAGGCAATATCGCTGGCTTCTGACTTAATGAAATCCCAGGCAGCTTTTTCAGCTAATGTTTTTGATTTTGTGTAGGCGACTCGGCCAACAGGGTGGGTTACATCTGTCCACATCGTCTCATCAAATTCGCTCACCCCGGTAGGAAGATCGCTTCCATAAACTGCAGCCACAGACGATGTAAGAACTACGCGCTTAACTCCGGCTTTTTTTGCCGCACGAAGTGCACGCAGCGTTCCATCGACGGCTGGACGAATAATGTCGTCTTCATTTTCTGGGGAGGCGATAGGAAATGGTGATGCAGTGTGCATAAGTACATCAACACCAGAAAGCGCTTGATCCCACCCAGCATCTTTCTCTAAATCCAATTCAACAAAGGTAAGAGCTGCCTGAAGATCTATTCCTGGAGCAAGATGGGGTGTGATTGCAGCTCTAATCTCTTCAGAGCGTTTCAAGTCCCGAACTGAGGCTCTTACGGCATAACCCTTATTGAGAAGTTGAAGTGCGACGTGCTTACCGATGTATCCGCCTGCGCCAGTCAACAAAACTTTGGTCATGACTTGAGTTTAGGGTCAGTGACAGCCGTCGGCAATTCCACATAGAGTGCTCCCCATGTCAAAAACTGTTGATGCCGATTTCTTAGCCCTACCGCTGACCCAAGTTTCAGATGCAGCTATCCTGACTGCAACCTCTGCCGGTGCTTCACATGTTGATGTGCGAATCGAGAGAACTCGCACTGGGCTTTTATCGCTGCGCGATGCCAAGCCTGAGACGCAATCAGATGAAACAAACTTTGGAATTGGTGTGCGTGTAATCGTCAACGGAGCGTGGGGCTTTGCCTCTTCCCCTGATGTCTCAGCAGAGACCGCCAAGAAATTAGCCATGACTGCAGTTGCGATGGCAAAGACTTCAAAGCCACTATCCACTGAAGAGATATCACTTGTCTCTGAGCCTGTTTATGCCAAGCAGAGCTGGGTTTCATCTTATGCAATTGATCCATTCTCAGTTTCAGATGGAGATAAGAAAGATAGGCTCGCATCACTTTCGTCTAAGTTGTTGAGCTCTTCTGCGGTAAATCACACAAGTGCGCACACGATGTTTGTTAAAGAACAGAAGCATTATGCAGACTCCGCTGGAACTAGCACCACTCAACAAAGAGTTCGGGTGCAGACTCAGATTGAAGCAATCTCAACCGGTGCTCACGGTTTTGAATCGATGCGCACTTTGGCTCAACCCGCTGGATACGGGTGGGAGTGGATGGATAACTCGATCTGGAATTGGGATGCAGAGATCGAAGAGCTTCCCACTCTTTTGGCCGAAAAAGTTGCTGCCCCGTCTGTTGAACCAGGGCGTTATGACTTATTAATTCACCCATCAAATCTCTGGCTCACCATTCACGAATCAATTGGCCATGCCACTGAACTTGATCGCGCAATTGGCTATGAAGCAAATTACGCCGGAACTTCATTTGCAACCCCTGACAAACTTGGCACACTTAAATACGGATCACACCTGATGAATGTCACCGGCGATCGCAGCACTGAACACGGTCTGAGCACCGTCGGCTGGGATGATGAAGGTGTTGCAGCACAGCGCTGGGATATCGTTAAAGATGGCGTCCTAGTTGGATATCAACTCGATCGTCGAATCGCAGCACATGTGAATAAAGATCGCAGTAATGGCTGTGCCTTTGCTGACTCACCAGCGCACGTACCTATTCAGAGAATGCCTAACGTCTCGCTACAGCCAAACCCAACGGGGCCAACTCTTGATGCACTGATTGAATCTGTCGAAGATGGAATCTATATTCTCGGCGATAAATCGTGGTCGATCGATATGCAGCGCTATAACTTCCAATTTACTGGTCAGCAATTCCATCGAATCAAAAATGGCAAGCTAGCCGGCCAACTAAAAGATGTCGCATATCAAGCCACAACTACCGACTTCTGGGGTTCTATGAAGGCGGTCGGCGGTCCTTCTACTTACGTTCTCGGTGGCGCTTTCAACTGCGGAAAAGCACAGCCGGGTCAGATTGCTGCGGTAAGTCATGGTTGCCCTGCAGCAGTGTTTAACCAAATCAATGTTCTCAATACAGTTGCGGAGGCTGGCAAATGATTTCAGCACAAGATCTTGTAGAGAAGATACTTGCTCGTTCCACAACTGATGATTGCATCGTGGTCGTTAAAGATTCCACTCAGGCTAATCTGCGTTGGGCGAGTAGCACTCTGACAACAAATGGTGTTATTCAAGAACGTAGCGTTACCGTCATTGCATTTGTTGCCGTTGGCGGATCAATGGCATCCGGTGGTGTAACGCGCACAAATATTGATGAAGGTGACATTGATTCAATCTTAAGTGAGGCAAAGGCTGCGGCACTTGCAGCAGGTGAAGCGGAAGATTTCGCACCTCTTGCAAAAGATGTTTCATTTGGTAATTGGTCTGCGCCACATATCCCAACCGGCCCTGAAGTATTTTCAACTTTTGCACCTGATCTTGGTGAGATGATGCATCGCTCTAAGTCAGATGCCATCGAACTCTTTGGGTATGCCGAGCACACACACGAATCACTTTGGGTTGGATCTAAGGGCGGAATGCGCCTGCGCCATGACTCCCCTATCGGTCGAGTTGAGATGACTGGAAAATCTCATCAAAGATCGCGTTCGACATGGAACGGTGTCGAGACACACGACTTTAAAGATGTCTCTGTTGCAACAATCGATGCTGCCATTCGCCAACGTCTAGCCTGGCAAGCCAAAAAGATTGATCTTCCTGCAGGACGTTACGACACAATTTTTCCATCAGGTTCAATTGCCGATATCTACGTCTACATGATGTGGGTCTCTGGTGGTCGCGACGCCTTTGAAGGCCAGAGCGTCTTTTCAAAAAATGGTGGGGGGACTCGAGTCGGCGAGAAACTCTCAAACGTTGGATTCCAATTATTTAGTGATCCCGCTCACCCACGACTAGGTGGATCACCATTTGTTTCAGCTGCTGTTAGTGACTCATTCTCTTCAGTATTTGATAACGGAGAGAAGAAATCACGTGTTGATTGGTTTAAAGATGGCGTTTTGCAATCACTTGTTCAGACACGTGCCAGTGCCAAACTTACCTCACTGCCATATACGCCAATGGGTGACAATCTCATCATGAGTGTTGACGGTGGAAGTGGAAATCTGGAAGATCTCATCAGAAAAGTTGATCACGGACTCTTGCTCACAACCTTGTGGTACATCCGTATGGTTGACCCAAATACATTGCTTCTCACCGGTTTAACTCGTGATGGCGTGTACTACGTAAAAGATGGTGAAGTTCAAGGATCAACGAATAACTTCCGCTGGAATGATTCACCGGTCAGCGCACTGTCACGTATTTCTCATGCCGGGTCCACCGAATGGACTCAGCCGCGCGAATGGGCTGGAGATGTCACAAACATGTCTGTACCACCAATGGTTATCAAGGATTTCAACATGTCCACGGTGAGCCCAGGAAATTAAATATCCATTTGTGTGCCAAGGGTAATGACTCGGTTCTCAGGAAGACCAAAGTAGCTAGATGCTGCGGTGGAATTGCGATGAAGGACACCAAATACTTTCTCGGTAAGCCCTTTAAGGGTGCCTTGAGAATTTTCTAAGAATTTACGATCTGCAAGATAGTAAGTGCATTCGCTCTCTTCTTCTTTGGTCATTACATACTCAATGATAGTCTTCTGTATATTCACATCCTGCTTAAAGCCAACCCACACATAGAGCTGCTTAACGCGATCATTTACCTCTTTGAGTATGGGCTTTCCAGTAACGATTGGGACGTCTCCTTGAATCACGCTGACGATCAGGATTTCCTTCGGGCAGGAATGAAGATTACGTAATTGAGAAATGAGCGCTTGAGGCACCTTCTGCCCTGATGATGATAGATAAATTCCGGTATCCGGAATGATTGAAATGGATCCAGATTTAATCTCTTCTTCGACTTCATCCCATGTCATCTCTTGCTTACGTAAGGCGACTTCGAGGGCTGTCTGGCCTTTACGCCAGACCAACATGACATAAGTGATTGTGATTCCAATTGCTAGCGGCACCCAAGCACCCTTAAGAACCTTAGTAACTGTGGCTAAAAAGAATGAAAGATCAATAATGAGAAGTATCGGAATCATGATGTAAAGCCATCTCTTGCTCCACTTAAACTTTTCCGCAGCTACGTAACCAAAGGCGATTGTTGTCATCAGCATGGTTGCTGAGATCGCAAAGGAGTACGCACTTGCCAGTGCGCTCGATGTTTTAAAGAAAATCACAAGAAAAACTGAACCAAGGCCAACGAATAAGTTAATTGCTGGAACATAGATTTGTCCCACCACGGTGCTACTTGTGTGAACAACCTTTATTCGAGGTAGAAGGCCCAGCCTGACCGCTTGGCGTGATAGTGATGCAACTCCAGTAATAAGGGCTTGAGATGCAATGATGGTTGCCAGAGTTGCCAGAGCGACAAGATAAATTCTTATCTCGTGACTTGGTGCTAAAGCGAAGAAGAGACTCTTTTTCGATCCTGGATTTTGCACGGCAATAACAGCCTGTCCTAAGTAATTTAAGACTAAAGATGGCGCAACGATGAAAATCCATCCAATGCGAATAGGGCGCTTACCAAAGTGACCTAAATCGGCATACAAGGCTTCAGCGCCAGTGATCGCCAGAATGACTGAAGAGAGAATTATGAAAGTGTGAAAACCATGGTGGGCGATATAGTCAATTGCAAAATGCGGGTGTAGTGCTTCGATTACTTCTGGATGCTCTTTTACCTTCAGCACCCCTAGGGTACCTAAAGTGATGAACCAGAGAAGAATGATGGGTCCGAAGATTTTTCCAAGAGTATTACTACCTTTGTACTGGAAACCAAATAAAAGAAGAAGAATCAGTACCGTAAGTGGAACTGTCCAGGACACTAAATCTGGATTAAGAGTCTCTAACCCTTCGGTTGCAGAAAGAACTGATATCGCAGGTGTGAGCATTCCATCCGCGACAAGGAGCGCGGTTCCCAAGAGAAGAAAGACAACAAATAGATACCTGGTACCGCCTGTGGCGTTACGAACTCTGTTTGGCAGCAACGCAAACAACGAAAGGATTCCGCCTTCACCATTGTTATCGGCCCGAAGTACAAAGACTAAGTACTTCAAGGTGACAACCAACATGAGCGACCAGAAAATTAGTGAGACAACACCATAGATGTCATAAAGCTCTGTGCCAGCGGTATGAAGCGATTCTCGTAGGGCATAAATGGGACTTGTCCCGATGTCACCGAAAACGACACCTAACGCGCCTAGTGTGAGTGCACCAAGAGAACCATCCTTACCCATGGTCTTCATCAGCAACTCTCAGTCGGGATGCCACATTGGCCGATCCTAGAAAATAAGTTTACATCACCATATTTGCTATCGTCGACGAGTAAGTACGTTTACCACCCGTTCTAGTGGTCCTTGTTTAAATTTCTTAAGCCACAGTGATGAGAGATAAACCAGGAAAAGCCAAATGAGAAGAGCAAGAAGCAATACCTGCCATGTACTTAACTCTTGGAACAGCCCTAATCCCCAAGGACCAAAAATAAAAGATGCAAGCACTGACTGTGAGATGTAAACCGTCAGTGACATTTTTCCGGCGGGAATCATCCATGAAACAAGTTGCGGCTTATCTTCGACCAGCTTGCGAAGAACACCTATGTAGACCACGGACATCAGCGGTGCTGCAAGAAATGATGCAAAGAGCGAGAGGAGATAGATTCCCTCAGAAGGAGTTGTGCTCTGTTCGTTTCTGACCAGAATCCCTGCAGCGACGATCTGAATTGGAGCTCCGAAGAGTAAACCTCGTCGAATTAACTGAGAATTCTTCTTTGAATCTATTGGTGAGGATAAATATTTGGTCCGTGCTAAACGAAGCCCCACCAGGAACGCTGCAAATGCAAGCCCGCCCTGCAAAAAGATTCCCGTCAATACTCCGAAAACCCATACCTCTAAGCGTGCTGGGATCGCTTCCAGAAATGTTCCACTCAAGAGAACGTTATCAAGCTCTGTTGCAATGGTCGACTGTGCACTTTCCTCAGGAAAAAATATCTCCACAACTAACACAAGAGCAGCGACTATCAGGATCAGAGTCGAAGTACCAATAAAGACGATCCGGGTCCAAATCTTGAGTGTTCGCTCTTGCCGAAAGAAAAATGGAATCAGGAGTAATCCGAATAACCCATAGATAAAAAGAATGTCCCCATGCCACAAGAAGGTGAAGTGAAGTATTCCAATTGCAATGAGCGAGAAACAGCGCTTAACCCATCTGCCCCGGTTCGAACGATCATCACGAATGATGTAATTGGAGCTATACCCAAATAGGAAAGAGAAGATGAGATAGAACTTTCCTGCAAAGATCGAAGCGATAATGAAGGTTGCTGATCCATTAGCAAAGCCACTCACCCAATCACCACGGGCTCCTTCAACTGAATCAAGTCCCATGAATTGGATGTTGACCACCAAAATTCCAAAGAGGGCGAAACCTCTAAGTACATCAGGTGCTATATCGCGCTGCATCATCTCTTCTCGATTCCTTAGATTGTGATGTCGAAGGCAACCATTGCGAATGCAATAGCTACTGCCCACAGAGTTAAACTTGCAGTGATTAGTATCGATGAACGTAGAGGTTTAACACCGGCGAGAACCGCCGCTGCGGCTGCGAATTGAGTACCAATTAGAATTGGACCTAGGGCTGCTAATCCATAAACCCCATACTTATCGAAAGCTCTGAGAGCCTTTTCAAGCTTCGGTAGTTCGGCGGGCTTTCCCTGCTTTACTCTCCTATTCATCAATCTCTCTCTGATATTTGAAGCAAAGTAAGCAAAGAGAACGATTGTTATCGAATTGCCAACCACAGCAGCAATCAAGGTAGCGATGGGATTAAGACCAATAACTATGCCTGCCGGAACCACAGCAATCGCTTCGATCCAAGGAATGGCACCAGCGATGAAGACTCCAATGAGTCCCCACTCCTCTAGATTCATAGATTTTTATCTAGTCGTCTTGACTCTCGCCAGGCCATGATGAGAGATGGAAGCATGTAGGCGTAACCAAAAACTAACCAGAAGATTGCGTTTATCTGAGGCCAGGTCAACTGGAACGCGTAATTGAAACCGTCGCCATCCTTGCGGAAATCCTCAGAAACTGCATAACCGAATAAAGCTCCGGCCAGGGCTGCTGATACTCCAAAAAGATATTGATAAGCCCTGTGATAAACGCTATTTCTCTCTTGAATCAATCTTTCATCAAGAGCACTATCCGGAGCATCAGGAATCAATCTCACAGCCATACGGAGTAAGAACCAAAAGATAAATAGGGCAATTATGTAAAGAATTAGAAGTGCTGCCCAATCGTTATCTCCAACAAGGAAGAGAAATGTTGTACCTGTGAATGCTGTGATATTTGCCCCAAAAACAAGAAAACGAAGTGCGCTTCTTGTTCTTAGTCCATCCCACTTAGTATCTGAAAGTTGTTTTTTGACCGACTTTTCGCTCGCCATCTCAGTGAAACCACCGCTTGACTTAAACAAATCCCGATAATCACGCCCTAATCCTCGTGCTTTTAAATATAAATAGAAGAGAGGAAGCTCGAGTAACGTGTAAGAAAGGATGAAGAAAATCCACCAGGTCGTGTCAAAGGTAAAAAATGTGTAATCACTAGGTGAACCCCAGTTGAAAGGCGTAAGTATGGTTAGCACACATACACCTACAACTAAGTCCAACCAGGCTAATCTCCTTACATCATTACCTGCGAACTTTGGATAGATGTACAAATATGCCAAACCAAGGGCAATCAAGTTCACAATAACAATTGGCAGTTCGGACATTTATTTACCTTTCTTGAATGGGGTCATTGAAAAGAGCTCAGAGATTGGAGCGCTCAATACTTGGGAGATGCGCAAGGCAAGCACCAATGAAGGGCTGTACTCCTCACGTTCTAGGTATCCAATGGTTTGGTAATGGACCCCAACCTTGTCTGCCAAATCTTGGCGCGTGAGCCCCAAAGCAGTGCGAGCTTGTTCAATCCGGTTATAGACCGGCTCTTCTGGGTTTCGGCTCATGGATGTAGCATACATACTATGTAGCATTAATGCAACATCTTCCTGATACGGAGCGCAGCTATAAAGTCAGAGTATCAAGCCATTTCGTTAAGTGAGCGAACTGCCAACTCACTCAAAAGAGCAACTCCTCGATAAAGTACCGAATCATCGAACATTGCCCGAGGTGAGTGATTCACCTCTGATTGAGTAAAGTCTTTATCAACAGAAGCGCCAAGGAAGACGTAAGAACCAGGGACAGCTTCGAGGACGCGGGAGTAATCTTCAGCCCCTGCAATTGGGTGCGGCATATCCATATAACTTTCATTGCCAAAGAGTTCAGATGCAACTTTTCCCACAAATTGTGCGTGGGCATCGTTATTAACTGTGACGGGATACTGCTCGACAACTGTAACTTCAGCCTTCAGGCCGTAGCCCTCTGCAATTGACTCGCACAAACGGACTGCTTCAGTCTTGATGCGAGTTCTGTTCTCAGCTGAAAAGGTTCGAATCGTGGCTTGGAACTCAGCGGTATCCGGAATTATGTTTGCCTTGGTACCGGCATGAAATTGGCCCACAGTGATTACTACTGGATCGAAGGCGTCAAAGGAGCGAGTAATCAATAACTGCAAAGCGCTCACCATTTCAGCAGCAACTGGAATTGGATCTTTGGCGGTATGAGGTTGCGATCCATGTCCACCCATGCCGACAACCGTGACATGTATTTCATCGGCTGAGGCCATCATGGTGCCAGGCTTGGTCGTAAATGTTCCACTTGGAATTGCAGAAGACATCACATGAATTCCGTACGTTGCATCAGCTTTTCTTCCGCTTGCAGTCAAGACGCCTTCTTTAATCATGTGCCCTGCGCCATCAAAGCCTTCTTCACCTGGTTGGAACATAAAGACCACGTCGCCATTGAGTTTTAACTTGTTTTTCACTAGCAATTTCGCGGCACCGATCAACATGGCAACATGCAAATCATGACCGCAGGCGTGCATGGCACCATCAATCTGACTCTTGTACGGAAGATCAGCTAGTTCTGTAACAGGAAGGGCATCCATATCGGCGCGTAACAACACCGTCTTTTGGGAATTACCCGCTCGCAAGACCGCGGTAACTGAACTCAGTGATTTTCCTGTCGATATTTCAAGACCTAAACCATCGAGGGCTGCCACAATCTTTGCCTGAGTCTTTGGTAAATCTAATCCAATCTCTGGCTCTTGATGTATGTGTCGGCGAATGGCGGCCAAATCATTTTGAATTTCGCTCGCTTCAGTCAGAAAATTTGTCACTTTCACTCCCCCAAGAATTCAATGAGATGGTGATGATACTTAGCGGTTAACCAACAAGACCAGCATCTTCTGCACGTCCATATACCGTTGCCAGCATCTTCATCGGCTTATCAGATGGCCCATGACTCGCTAGATACTTTTCATCAAATTCGATTCCCGCACC
>CAZNUC010000024.1:0-17865 GCA_964576165.1 uncultured Candidatus Planktophila sp.
TCTATACCCATGGCTAGTACCGTATAGACATGAGCCCAGATCTGCACACTACTGCCGGAAAAATTGATGATCTTCGCGAGAAAATTGATGAAGCGATCCATGCAGGTTCAGCTAGAGCCGTTGAAAAGCAGCACGCTAAAGGTAAATACACCGCCCGCGAGCGTATTGAGATGCTTGTCGATGCTGACTCATTCACCGAAATTGATGAGTTCGCTCGCCATCGATCAACCCAATTCGGCATGGAGAAATCACGTCCCTATGGCGATGGCGTTGTCATTGGAACCGCGACAGTAGACGGGCGACCAATCGCACTCTACTCTCAAGACTTCACAGTCTTCGGAGGAAGTCTTGGAGAAGTTCATGCTGAGAAGATTGTAAAAATCGCAGAGTTTGCGCTCAAGAGCGGGATTCCACTAATTGGAATAAATGATTCTGGTGGAGCGAGAATTCAAGAAGGTGTCGCATCCCTAAATGGTTATGGAAAAATTTTTCGACTCAATACTCGATCATCGGGAGTAATTCCACAGATTTCACTCATTCTTGGGCCATGTGCTGGTGGTTCTGCTTATTCACCAGCTCTCACCGACTTTACGATCATGGTCAAAGAAACTTCAAATATGTTTATCACAGGACCTGAAGTTATCAAGACCGTTACTGGTGAAGATGTTGGAATGGAAGAACTTGGTGGCGCATATACCCACAACACGAAATCGGGTAACTCGCATTACATGGCTGAATCTGAAGCCGATGCAATTGATTACGTTAAAGCACTTCTCTCTTATCTACCGTCAAATAATATGGATGGCTCACCAGTGCTTCCGCCAACTCAATCGATTGCAAAGAGTGCTGCCGATATTGCGCTCAATACATTGATACCTGATTCACCGAATCAGCCATACGATATGAAATCACTCATTGAAACCTTGGTTGATGAGGGTGAATTCTTAGAGGTACACGCACTCTATGCACCAAATATCGTGGTGGGTTTTGCCCGTATTGAAGGGCAATCAATTGGCATTATTGCTAACCAACCATCTGCTCTAGCAGGTACTTTAGATATTAACTCCAGCGAGAAAGCAGCGCGCTTTCTTCGCTTCTGCGACGCATTTAACATCCCAATTCTCACTTTGGTCGATGTTCCAGGGTTTCTTCCTGGAACAGAACAAGAATGGAACGGAATCATTCGCCGCGGTGCCAAATTACTTTATGCCTACGCTGAGGCCTCGGTTCCACTGGTCACTTTGATCACAAGAAAAGCCTACGGTGGAGCATTTATTGTGATGGGTTCAAAATATCTTGGTAGCGATATCAACTTTGCATGGCCTACTGCTGAAATTGCCGTGATGGGCGCTCAAGGCGCGGTCAATGTTCTCTACCGAGGCGAAATCGCACAATCAGATGATCCAGAAGTTCTAAGGAAAGAATTAGTTAATGAGTACACAGAGAAACTCTCAAATCCATATGCTGCTGCAGAACGGGGAACAATTGACTCGGTCATTGAACCCGAAGACTCACGGGCGTATATCACTAAGGCCTTTAGAACCCTGAAAACAAAGCGAGATATTCTTCCCGCTCGCAAACACGGAAATATTCCACTCTAATGAAATTTTCTATCACCTCAGGAAATCCAACGCCGGAAGAGATTTCTGCCTTGAAGGCCGCTCTAGCCAATCAGAAACCAGTAGAGCTTAGGGCAGTTGTTAAGCGGAGCGTCTTTGGCTTGCCACAACTGCGTCAACCATTGCCGCATCAGATTACGTATGGTGCAAGAAGGTTTGATTAGATGCCCAGAATTGTTCTAGCCTCACAATCAACTTCTCGAAAGAGGCTCCTTGTAGATGCTGGCCTTAAGCCAACAATAATTGTGAGCAACGTTGATGAAGAAACCGATTTCTTTAACGCGATGTCACCGAAAGATATGGTCATTGCCTTAGCGATCTCAAAGGCTCACACCGTAAGGGAGCTGATTGATTATCCTGCGATCATTATCGGCTGCGATTCAACATTTGATGTTGATGGTGTTTCTTTCGGTAAGCCAGGTACTTCTGAAATCGCATATGAGCGAGCGAGAGCAATCAGTGGACGAAGTGGGCTACTCCATACCGGCCATTGCATTATTGATACTGAAAAAGGATTTGAGATTGCAGATCGTGTGACAACCAAAGTGACATTTTCCACGCTTTCAGAGGAAGAGATCAAAGATTATGTAGATTCGGGTGAACCTCTCCAAGTTGCTGGTGGTTTCACCCTCGATGGATTTGGTTCGCCATTTATTCCAAGCATTGAAGGTGACTACACGAATGTTGTGGGAATCTCGATGCCATTTCTGCGAAGTGCCATGACACAACTGGGATACACCTGGCCACAGGTGAAAGAGATGTCATGAAACGGGTATTAATTGCAAACCGTGGTGAGATCGCAATCCGAGTAATTCGGGCTTGTAAGGATCACGGAATTGAAAGTGTGGCGATTTATTCAGAGGAAGATCGAACTTCCTTGCATGCGCAATCAGCAGATTTTGCGTACTCACTCAGTGGTGTAGGTGCTAAAGATACCTATCTCAATATCAAGAAGATTATTGCGCTAGCCATTACCTCTGAATCTGATGCAGTTCATCCTGGCTACGGTTTTCTCTCAGAGAATGCCGAATTCGCACAAGCAGTTATTGATGCTGGTCTTATCTGGATTGGACCGCCACCATCTGCAATTAGCGCGCTAGGTGACAAGGTTTCTGCTCGAAGAATTGCCGCCTCAGCGGGTGCGCCACTTGTTGCCGGAACCAAAGATCCAGTCTCGGGCCATGAAGAGGTTGTCGCCTTTGCTAAAGAGCACGGACTTCCAGTTGCAATCAAGGCAGCCTTCGGTGGAGGCGGACGAGGCCTGAAAGTAGCGCACACAATTGATGAGATTCCAGAACTTTTCGCCTCTGCAGTCCGTGAGGCGATTTCAGGTTTCGGGCGCGGTGAATGTTTTGTTGAGCGTTATCTTGAAAAACCGCGACATGTTGAAACTCAAGTTCTTGTCGATCAATTTGGTACCGCAGTTGTTATCAGCACGCGTGACTGTTCGCTCCAGCGCCGCCACCAAAAACTTGTTGAGGAAGCACCTGCACCTTTTTTGACGCAAGCTCAGGTAGATGAGTTATATCGCTCAAGCAAGGCGATCATGAAAGAGGCTGGATACGTTGGTGCGGGAACATGCGAATTCTTAATCGGGAAAGATGGCACAATCTCATTTCTTGAAGTAAATACGCGGCTCCAGGTTGAACATCCTGTCTCTGAAGAAGTCACTGGGATCGATCTTGTTCGCGAGCAATTTAGAATCGCAATGGGTGAGCCACTTGGCTTTGAAGATCCAATCATTCGCGGCCATAGCATTGAGTTTCGGATTAATGGCGAAGATCCAGGTCGTTCTTTTCTTCCTTCACCAGGTCAAATAACAATATGGTCCACACCTTCTGGGCCTGGAGTACGCGTTGATGCAGGATTTCAAGGCGGTGACGAAATCGGCGGTAACTTTGATTCTCTCCTTGCTAAGTTAATTGTTACAGGCGCGACCAGAACACAGGCAATTGAACGAGCGCGTCGAGCACTTGCCGAATTCACTATTGAAGGACTTCCCACGGCGCTTCCCTTTCATCGTGCAATCGTTGAAGATCCTGCTTTCACTCAAGACTTTAAGATTTATACGAGTTACATTGAGAATGAATTTGATAATCAAATCCCTGCGTATTCATCTACTGGGCGCGATAAGCAGACGCAAGCTGCTGCGCAATCACTCGTTGCTGAAGTCAATGGAAAGAGATTTGAAATTACTGTTCACGCCCCTGCTCCAGTAGTTAAACGCCGAAGAGCAAAACAATCCACGGCTGGTGCGGCTGCAGGAACGGCGCTGACAAGTCCTATGCAAGGAACTGTTGTAAAGGTAGCTGTTGAAGAAGGCGCTGTTGTTAAAGAAGGTGACTTGATCATTGTCCTAGAGGCGATGAAGATGGAGCAGCCACTCAATGCCCATAAGAGTGGTGTGGTTACAAATCTGACGGTTGTTATCGGAGAGACAGTGGCAAGTGCTAGAACTTTGTGCGACATCATCGATTTGTGACATAGTTCGGGCATGACCACATCGGAATTGCTCTATACAGATCCGCTTGAAGCGGCCACTCGTGCGGCGGCAGAGATTGCAACACGCACAGGAGTTAAGGCGCACGACATTGCATTAGTGATGGGATCTGGTTGGGTTGGTGCAGTTGATGCACTCGGTACTCCAGCATATGAGTGCAACGCCGAAGAGATCACAGGATTTCTCCCGCCTGCAGTCGAAGGTCACTCAGGGAAAGTGCGGTCATATGCCATCAATGATGGTGATCGCGTCATCCATGCTCTTGTATTCCTAGGTCGCACACATTTATACGAAGGAAAGGGAATGGAGCCGGTAGTTCACGGAGTTCGCACAGCGGTAAAGGCTGGATGTAAAGTCGTCATTTTGACTAATGCGTGCGGTGGAATTAACCCGCAATACCAAGTCGGACAACCCGTTCTCATCCGTGACCATATTTCTCTCACTGCGCAATCACCATTGGTTGGTGCGACATTTATTGACCTCACCGATCTCTACAGCAAGCGCATTCGTGCAATCATGAAATCTGCAGATTCATCGCTACAAGAAGGCGTCTATGTTCATTGGCGTGGGCCGACATATGAAACTCCCGCCGAAATTCATATGATGAGAACTATTGGTGCTGATCTAGTTGGGATGTCGACCGTTCCAGAAGCGATCGCTGCACACGCTCTCGGAGCAGAGGTGTTGGGAATCTCTCTTGTAACAAATGCAGCCGCTGGCGTCACTGGGGAAAAACTAAGCCATGAAGAGGTAATTGCTGCAGGAAAAGCTGCTGCTAGTTCGATGGGTGAACTTTTGAAAAAAGCAATCCCACAGATAATTTAATCGAGCCAGATAGATCTATGGATAACGCGCTCAAGAGTGAGGTAGAGAACTGGATCGCCGACGACCCAGATCCCATAACTGCCTCTGCGTTACAGGCTCTTCTTGATGCCGGTGATGAAACATCTCTTCGGGTTTATTTTAACGGATTTCTGCAATTTGGTACCGCGGGTCTTCGTGGTCCTAATGGGCCAGGGCCATCATGTATGAATCGCGCCGTGGTTGGTCGTACTGCTGCAGGGATTGCGCAGTACATGAAAAAGCGTGGCCTCACTCGCGTGGTGATTGGTCGAGATGCTCGCCATGGATCTTACGAATATGCAATGGAGAGCGCTGAGATCTTTAGTGGCGCAGGATGTGAAGTCTTTATCTTGCCCAGAGCCCTTCCCACACCAGTTCTTGCATATGCAACAAAGGCGATCAGCGCTGATATTGGAATCATGGTCACTGCTAGCCATAATCCTCCTGCTGATAATGGGTACAAAGTCTATGTCGGGCCAACTACTGACGGAGTTTCGTATGCTTGTTCGCAGATTATCAATCCGACAGATGGATTCATCGCTGATGAAATAGCAGCGATAACACATCTTTCGACTCAACCTCGAGGCACACAATGGGAAGTTGTCGAAGAGCGCATCATTGATGAGTACATCTCTCGGACGGCAACTCTTGGAAAAAAATCTGGTGCACTCACAATTGTCTATACCGCGATGCATGGAGTAGGCACTGCAACTATCTCTGAAGTATTTAAGAAGGCTGGATTTCCAGATCTAATTCTTGTCAGAGAACAAGCAGAGCCTGATCCTGACTTTCCTACTGTTGCCTTTCCCAACCCAGAAGAACCTGGTGCAATTGATCTAGCTCTTGCTACTGCTCGCTCACATAACGCTGATCTTGTGATCGCAAATGATCCCGATGCAGATCGGTGCGCTGCCGCGATTAAAGATCGCTCTGGACAGTGGCGCATGCTCAGAGGAGATGAGTTAGGCGTAATTTTCGGTGAATGGATTGCCAGAAGCGCACCCACTGGAACATTTGGTAACTCTATTGTTTCATCTTCAATACTGAAGAAGATCAGTGCGCATTATGGAATTGACTTCCGCGAGGTGCTCACAGGATTTAAATGGCTAGCAAAAATCGAGAATTTATCGTTTGGGTATGAAGAAGCAATCGGGTACGCAGTTGACTCGCAAACGGTCAATGATAAAGATGGGATTTCGGCAGCAATTTTTCTCGCCCAAATTGCAACAACCTTGGCCGAAGATGGACAAGACCTTAATGACCTACTTGACGAAGTCTGGGCTCGTCACGGCTTTCATGGCACAGAACAAATCTCGATTCGGGTCTTAGATATGAAGGCAATAACTACGCTCCTTACTGGTCTTCGAAATCAGCCACCGCAGGTGATTGCAGGTCGCACAGTTGAGAGTATTGATGATCTGGCGATACCACGTGATGGTTTGCCACCAACAGATGGCTTACGAATCTGGCTATCTGGTGGCGTGCGAATAATTATTCGTCCATCAGGAACTGAAGCAAAACTTAAGTGTTATGTCGAGGTGATTACCCCGGATAGCGATAGTGCCGAAAAAGTCTTAGCAGATTTACGTGGACCTCTACGCGAATTTCTCGGAGGCTAACGCAGTTTTGCAGCGGCAACACTCGCTGTATTGATTTTTGGTCGTGCTGCAATAAGCGCTGGAGAACGCAGTGTTATCTCGATGCCCTTATCATCAATTCCGTATCGGTAGCCATAGACGCCCAGCGCAGGATCCACCTCATCAAAGAGGGTACTTCCTGCCAACGTGACGGTGAGTAAGTCAATGAGTGCAAGATCGACTCTCTTTACAACAGTTGCAAGAAGGAATTTCTTAGAGGCGGCATCGACTGTCAGGAACTGTTCTGGTTCAAGAGTGATGAGACCTGCTGGAAATCGTGTCTTTGCTGCACGATTTGATGATGCAATCGCTGAGAAAACTTCAGTCGCAGATCCTGTTGTCGCAAGGTAGATCACATCGTGACCAGATCGAAGAAGAGCAGAGGTGGTTGCACTTGCAGAGTTTGAAATTACTCGTTTAGAAACCACTATCGATTTCTTTGCGGCCTTTGCACCAGGAAGAAAACCTCTTTCAAAGATATCTTTCTGAGGAGAGTATCCGATCATCGCTACTCTTCCACTCTTACTCGCTAGCGCTGCTGCGTAACCAGCTAAGTATGCGCCTTGAACATCTGCGAAGACTACTGATGTGACATTGAGGGCATCAACTGTTGCATCATTGAGAATTGCAAACTGTGTCTCAGGAAATTGCTGAGAAAGTTCTTTTAAGGTTGTGGCATAACCAGAACCGACTGCGATTACTATCTGGCACCCTTTATTCACAAGGGAAGTCAGACGATCTTTGCGATCTTTCGCTTCCCCTGATGTCACAGTGGTTTCAAGAGTAAATACCAGCTTTGTTGCAGCGACTTTGAGACCATCTTGAACTGCATCATTATATGAATCATCGCCCGGGCCTCCTTCGTCGTAGGCCAAGCAAATGAGTGGTGACTGCGCCTGCGAAGAAGCCATCGAAATGGGGCTCAATAAAGATGCAACGAGTACGGATGAATAGAAAATTCTGCTCTTCATTGGACTACTCCTAGCCCCTTGTAGGTTGCATCCACGGTTGCTCCTGCAACAGTGCGAGCTTTGGCGCTACCTTCATGCAAGACACTTAAAAGATGTTTCTCATCTTGTAAAAGTTCGAGTGCGCGCTCACGAATTGGCCGCAGATACTCGACAACAACATCGGCGACTGCTGATTTAAAGTCGCCATAACCTTTTCCTTCAAACTCATGTTCTAGCTCAGCGATTGAGCGACCACTGAGCGCGCTATGAATAGTCAAAAGATTACTAATTCCTGGTTTTTCGTTCTGATCAAACTTCACTTCTCGTCCTGCATCGGTCACGGCGGATTTAATCTTTTTGAGATTTGCATCAGGAGAATCCATAATTTCGATGACGCCAGCACCTGACCCTGAAGACTTACTCATCTTTGATGTTGGGTCTTGAATATCATTTATCTTGGCGCCAGCTTTTAAAATATATGCTTCAGGAAGCGTGAAGGTATCTCCATATCGTGCATTGAAACGTCCAGCTAAATCGCGCGTGAGTTCAATATGTTGGCGTTGATCTTCACCGACAGGTACAAGATCTGCCTGGTAGAGAAGAATGTCAGCGGCCTGCAACATCGGGTAGGTAAAGAGCCCTACACGTGCTGAGTCAGAGCCAACCTTTGCTGACTTATCTTTAAATTGCGTCATGCGACTAGCTTCACCAAAACCTGCCATACATTCCATGATCCAGCCCAACTGATTGTGCTGTGGAACTTGAGATTGGATAAAGAGCGTAGATTTCTCAGAAGAGATTCCAAGTGCCAGCAATTGCGCCGCCGAGGCAAGGGTACGCTTTCGCAGCAATGCCGGATCGGTCTCAATGGTGAGTGCATGAAGATCGACGATGCAGTAGAAGGTGTCATGTGTATCTTGCAGCTCTACCCACTGTTTGACTGCGCCTAAATAGTTACCTAGGTGGAAAGAGTCACTTGTCGGCTGTATGCCCGAGAGAACTCGCTTCTGACTCATGAGCATAATTCTTGCACGGTTTAGGAGTTCCGCGAGATCAACAAGCGCCCCGCGCGCTTACCTTCCATTGTCAGGACTGAGATTCGAATTCCATTGATATCTACTACATCGCCCACCACTGGGATACGACCTAAGAAGTGCATGACGAAACCACTGGTTGTCTCATACGGACCTTCTGGAATCTCAATCCCCGATTCATCGAGTAGGTCTTCAATCGAGACTAATCCGTCGACTTCAAAATCACCGGTGTGTTCTTCGAGGGTGACTTCCTCATCATCACCGTCATATTCATCGCGAATATCACCAATGAGGCACTCAACTAAATCTTCCAATGTGACGATTCCGTCGGTGCCACCGTATTCGTCAAGAACAATTGCTAGGTGTTGACGCTGATTACGCATCTCCGTCAAAGCGGGCAGCACGCCTTTAGTTCCAGGTAAGAACATCACGGCACGCACGAGTTCTTGAATCTTTCCGCCCGCACTTACAAGAGACGTATCAAGCAGGTCACGCACATGGATAAATCCAATGACTTCATCCGTTGAGCCCTGAACTACTGGATAACGTGAATGAGCTTTATCGACCGCTAAATTGATCGCCTTACCGACGGTAAGAGATGCGTCAATAAAATCTACTTCGGTACGCGGGACCATTACTTCGTGAATCTGTCTCTCAGATGCGTTGAAGACTTCTTCCACAATGTCACGCTCTTCATCGGTGAGGGCTGCATGTCCGACAACAAGATCGAGTAACTCTTCTTCAGACATTGCTGTGCGCTGTTCGTGCGGATCGATTCCAAAGATTCGCACAACAAAGTTTGTTGAATGTGAAAGTAGCCAAATCACAGGTCTAAATACCTTGGCAGTGATATCAATCAAGCCAGCTAGAGCGAGCGCGATTGGTTCGGTTCGAGAAAGAGCGATTCGCTTTGGTACTAATTCACCGAAGACAAGTGAGAAGTATGCAATCACCAATGTGATACCCACGAGTGAAATTATTCGCGCAGCACCACTAGAAATACCTAACTCTTCAAGTCGAGGAATTACATACTTGCCAAGTCGTTCTGCACCGAGAGCTGCAGATAAAAATCCACTGACTGTGACACCAATTTGAACAGCGCCTAAAAGGCGGTTGGGATTGGATGCTAAGAAGGCAACTTTGGCACCCCGACGACCCTTGCTCGCCATCTGTTTGATCTGGCTCTCGCGGAGGGAGATAAGGGCGATCTCAGCGGCTACAAAGAGCGCGCCCATGGTGACGAGCAGGGCGACTATGCCCAAATCACCCAAAAGTGAGCTAATCGAGTGGCTCTCCATGATGGGTTAAGTCTACCGAGTTCTCTTCCATTTATGCCCGCCCTGTCGTAACCTTCACCTGCCTACCAACCGGTGGGCACCTTCATCCTCGGACCGTCGGGCACGTACCTGCCCGGAGAAGGAGTTGCCACATGGCATCTGTCACATTTGAAGCAGCATCACGTATCTATCCAGGCACCACCGCACCAGCAGTAGATAAACTCAACCTCGTCGTTAACGATGGAGAGTTTCTTGTACTCGTTGGGCCATCAGGCTGCGGAAAGTCAACATCACTTCGTATGTTGGCAGGACTTGAAGAGATCGATGCAGGTCGTATTCTCATTGGCGATAAAGATGTAACAAACGTTGCACCTAAAGATCGCGATATCGCAATGGTATTCCAGTCCTACGCTCTCTACCCACATATGACCGTGGCAGAGAATATGGGATTCGCTCTCAAGATTGCAGGAAAGTCAAAGGAAGAGCGCGATAAGCGCGTCCGCGAAGCTGCAAAGTTATTGGATCTTGAGCCATATCTTGATCGCAAGCCAAAGGCTCTTTCAGGTGGACAACGTCAGCGCGTTGCTATGGGTCGCGCAATTGTTCGCGAACCTCAGGTATTCCTTATGGATGAACCTCTCTCAAACCTTGATGCGAAGTTGCGTGTAGCAACTCGTACACAGATCGCCGCTCTTCAGCGACGTCTTGGCATCACCACCGTTTATGTAACACACGATCAGGTTGAAGCGATGACCATGGGTGATCGCGTTGCTGTTCTTAAGGATGGCTTGCTACAGCAGGTTGATACCCCACGTAATCTCTATGACAATCCTGCAAATGCATTCGTCGCTGGATTTATTGGCTCACCAGCAATGAACCTACTCACAGCACCTGTCGTAAATGGCAAGGCCAAGCTTGGAGATCTCAACATTAATGTTCCAGCATCTGCCGGATCATCTGTCATCGTTGGTGTTCGCCCTGAAGGCTTCTCACCAGCCTCCTCTGGCTTCAATGTTCTTGTAGAAGTTGTAGAAGAGCTCGGCTCTGATGCATTTGTCTACGGAAAGCCTGCAGATGCTTCCGTGAAGTTTGCAAATGAAAGTGATGAAGGCGTACAGGTAATCGTTCGCTGGGATCCAAAGAACCCTCCACGTGCAGGACAGACAATCACAGTCACTGCGCAACAGAGTTCAGTTCACCTCTTCAGTTCAACAACTGGAGAGCGTCTCTAACTAAGTAATAAACTCTCAATAAAAATGCCCGCCGATATTCGGCGGGCATTTTTATTTACGTCTATTTCTACTTATGCCATCGCCTTCTTGAGGTTCTCATCAATTGAGTTGAGGAACTCTTGAGTGGTCTGCCAAGGTGCTGTAGGTGAGATCAACAAGGCCAGATCTTTTGTCATCTTGCCTTGTTCAACAGTTTCAACACAGACGCGCTCGAGGGTCTTTGTAAACTCTGCCAGAGCTGAGTTGTTATCAAGTTTGGCGCGATGTGCCAAGCCTTGGGTCCATGCAAAGATCGATGCGATTGGGTTTGTAGATGTCGCCTTACCTGCTTGATGATCACGATAGTGACGAGTCACAGTTCCGTGTGCGGCCTCTGATTCACAGACCTTTCCATCTGGTGTCATCAGTACAGATGTCATGAGACCAAGTGAGCCATAACCCTGTGCCACGGTATCTGATTGAACATCACCGTCGTAGTTCTTACATGCCCAGACGTAGCCACCTTCCATGCGAAGTGACATTGCAACCATGTCATCGATCAGGCGATGCTCATACCAAATTCCGGCTGCATCAAAATCTTTCTTAAACTCAGTGTCAAAAATCTCTTGGAAGATATCTTTAAAGCGACCGTCATAGGCCTTAAGGATTGTGTTCTTGGTCGAGAGATAGACAGGGAATTTACGGAGCAACCCGTAGTTCAGTGATGCACGTGCAAAATCACGAATTGAATCATCAACGTTATACATAGCCATTGCTACACCCGAAGATTTAAAATCAAATACTTCAAGATTCATCGCCTCTCCCCCACCTTCAGGGACGTACGAGAGTGTGAGCTTGCCCGGACCTGGAACCTTAATGTCAGTTGCCTTGTATTGATCGCCGAATGCGTGACGGCCAATAACGATTGGCTTGGTCCAATGTGGGACCAAACGTGGCACATTGCTAATGATGATCGGCTCACGGAAAATTACGCCGCCGAGGATATTGCGGATAGTTCCGTTAGGAGACTTCCACATCTTCTTCAAGCCAAATTCTTCAACGCGAGCTTCATCGGGAGTAATTGTTGCGCACTTAATACCCACGCCATGTTTTTGGATCGCACGGGCTGCATCAATAGTGACCTGGTCATCAGTGGCATCGCGGTGTTCCATGCCTAGGTCGTAATACTCAAGGTTGACATCAAGGTAAGGAAGGATGAGCGAGTCCTTGATGAACTGCCAGATGATACGAGTCATTTCATCGCCATCGAGCTCTACAACCGTTCCTTCAACTTTGATCTTGCTCATTTTCTTCCTTTACTGTGAGTCGTGAGTTTGATTTTTCAACTGGAAATTACAGTGCAAGCACATCTGACTGCTTGGAGCGCACAGCCTCAGCAGCTTCCTTAAGGGAGGCAAGTTCTGAATCTGTGAGCACGGTTTCTACAACTTTCTTCACACCTTCGCGTCCAATTGATGCCTCAACACCGAGATAGACGCCGGTAATTCCATATTCGCCATCAACCCAAGCGCAGACGGGCATAACCGCACCTGAATCTTCGATCACGGCCTTAGCCATACGCGCGGCTGCAGCAGATGGTGCGTAGTAAGCAGAACCTGTCTTGAGGAGCGCTACCACTTCAGCACCACCGTTGCGCGTGCGATCAACAAGGTCTGCAATCTCTTCACTTGATAGCTTTTCAGAAAGTGCGACCCCATCGACGGTACAACGACTTGGAACTGGAACCATGGTATCTCCGTGTGAACCAAGTGTCAGCGTCTTAACGGATGCGACAGGGACAGAGAGTTTTTCAGCGACAAAGTTGGTAAAGCGCGCTGTATCAAGCATTCCTGCCTGACCCATTACGCGATTTTTTGGAAAGTTGGTTGCAATCTGTGTCAGCGCCGTCATCTCATCGAGTGGATTTGATACAACGATAATCACTGCATTCGGTGAGTGCTCTGCAATATTTTCTGCGACTCCGCGCACGATTCCAGCATTGACTCCAATTAAGTCCATGCGGCTCATGCCTGGCTTACGAGGAAGACCGGCGGTGATGACAACCACATCTGAATTCGCTGTCGCTTCATATCCGGCACCATCTGCAGTTGTAGTTGCACCGATGATCTTGGTTTCAAAACCCTCAATCGAACGCGATTGGTTCATATCGAGAGCTAAACCTTCTGGCTTACCTTCGAGAATATCTGTAAGGACGACTGTGTCGAAGATGTTGTATTCAGCTAAACGAAGCGCTGTAGTTGATCCGTAGAATCCGCTTCCGACAACAGTAACTTTCTTTGCCATGTATCAAACCTCTTATAAAGTCAGTGGGCCCAGGGTTGCGGGCCGAATGAGGGCAAGCCTACAACCCGCGCGGGAGGGCTATCGCCATCGCAAAAAGTGAGATTGCAATCAGTATCGGCAAGTAGGTCGGAATAATCCCCCGATTGGCTTCACTTTTACGCCCCGAAAGGACGATAACGGCCATCGCCACCGCAATCATGAGTGAGCCCACACGGATAAAAGAGAAGACCCCGGCCACGACGCCGACGACTAATAGCGCATATGCCGTGCCGCGAGAACCGCTCAATTCTTTTCGCATGATTCGACCACATTCTGTAACAACATCGCTCGAGTCATCGGACCAACTCCACCCGGCATTGGTGACACATAACCTGCTACTTCGTATGCACCAGGGCAAACATCTCCATCTAAACCATCTGCAGTCCGTGATATTCCAACATCGATAAGCACTGCACCTTTTTTAATCATCGAAGCTTTTAGGAAATGTGACTGACCAATTGCCGCAACGACAATATCTGCACGCTGTGTATGGAGGGCAAGATCTTTGGTGCCAGTGTGCGTGAGAGTAACTGTCGCATTTTCCTGGCGGCGCGAAAGCAAAAGCCCTAAAGGGCGTCCTACCGTCAGGCCACGACCAATAACTACAACATCTGCGCCATTAAGGTTAATTTGGTAATGGTTGAGCAGTGCAACAATCCCACGTGGTGTGCAAGGAAGTGGTGCATCGTATCCAGCAACAAGTCGCCCAAGATTCATTGGATGAAGACCATCTGCATCTTTATCTGGATCAATTGCCTCAAGAATCATCTGCGTATCGATTCCACGTGGCAGGGGAAGTTGCACGATATATCCGGTGCACTCTGGGGTCTCATTAAGTTCTTTGACGGCGGCAAGCACATCGTTTTGTGAAGCGGTTGCTGGAAGATCTATTCGAAAAGAAGTGATTCCAACTTCCTTGCAATCGCGATGCTTACCAGAAACATAAGAATGTGAGCCAGGATCATCACCGACAAGTATCGTTCCAAGTCCTGGAACCTTTCCATCTGCTTTAAGTGCTGCGCTTCGACGCGTCAGATCTTTCTTGATTGAGGCAGCTAACGCCTTACCATCGAGAATCTCTGCGCTCATATCCTTATTCTAACGGCTTAGGCGTGTGAGAAATGTCGGGTTCCGGTAAAGAACATCGCTACTCCAGCAGCCTTGGCAGCGGCAATCACCTCTTCATCTCGAACACTTCCACCTGGTGCAACCACTGCAATGACACCGGCGCGCAGAAGAATTTCTAGACCATCTGCAAATGGGAAGAAGGCATCACTTGCCGCCACTGTTCCGCTGACTCGATCACCCGCTCGATCAACTGCAAGTTTGGCGCTATCCACTCGATTGACTTGACCCATTCCAATTCCAATTGATGCACCATCTTTTGCAAGAAGAATTGCATTACTTTTTACAGCGCGAACGCTACGCCAAGCAAATTCAAGATCTGCCATCACACCAGCAGATTGAGTATCTCCTGACACTTGCTTCCAACCTGGCGGGCTATCTCCTGGTGCGTTAATTAAATCTGTCTCTTGCATTAATAAGCCACCAGAGACGGGGCGAATTTCAACTCTGCTTATTTCTTGTGCTGTTGATGAGAGAATACGGATTGATGGTTTCTTCGAGAGAACTTCAATAGCGCCGTCTTCATATCCCGGTGCAATCACAACTTCAGTAAAGATCTCTGCTAATGAGTGAGCCATCTCTAATGAGATTGGGCGGTTAGCAGCAACGACTCCCCCGAAGGCAGATACTGGATCACACTGATGCGCCGCTTTGTATGCCGCAGCAATAGTCTGACCAATAGCGATTCCACAGGGATTCGCATGCTTGATAATTGCAACACATGGTGCGCTGTGATCAAGGGCTGCTCGCCAAGCAGCATCTGCATCTGTGTAATTATTAAATGACATCTCTTTTCCATGGTGCTGAACTGCACCGACGATGCCTTGTGAAGAGCCCTTAAAGATCGCAGCGCTCTGATGAGGGTTTTCGCCATACCGAAGTGAATTCTCGCGTGTGTAGATTTGACCGAACCAAGCGGGGATCACATCTGCTGATCCAAGCCATGTTGCAATTGCAAGATCGTATTCAGCTGTTCTTCTAAAGACTTCGAGAGCCAGGCGTTGACGTTCTTCACTAGTAAAGCCACCATCACTCAACGCTTTAGCTACTAGCGGATACTGCTGTGGACTACTTATCACTGCGACGCTTCCATGATTTTTTGCAGCACCGCGCAACATCGATGGTCCACCGATATCGATCTGCTCGATAGATTCTTCAAATGTTGCACCCGCTGCAATTGTTTCGGCAAATGGATACAAATTAATGATGACAAGATCAAATGGTGCAATATCTAGATCGGCAATCGCTTTGAGATGATCAGGATTATTCTGATCAGCCAAGATTCCTGAATGAATACGAGGATGAAGAGTCTTCACCCGACCGCCCATAATCTCGGGGAAACCGGTATAGGTACTGACATCGATTACGTTGATCCCGGACCCGCGCAACGTTGCAGCGGTTGATCCTGTTGAGAGGATTTCTACGCCAGCGCTCTGTAGCGCGTTTCCTATTTCGATCAATCCTGTTTTGTCATAGACGCTTACTAGCGCGCGCTTGATCAACTTCTTTGTCATGATGTGGCGTTCTCTTTCATCGATAGTAACCTGTCGATCGTCGCAACTATGAGAGATCTTTCGAGAATCTTAATGCGCTCATGGAGCGATTCCTCGCTCTCTCCTGACTCAATCTCAAGGCTCTCTTGAGCAATAATCTCACCCGTATCTACGCCTGCATCTATCCAATGAATTGTTGTACCTGTATGAGTTGCGCCAGATGCCAGGGCATCCCGAACTGCATGGGCACCAGGAAAGAGCGGCAGGAGTGCCGGGTGGCTATTGATAATTGGAAAAGCCGAAGTGATGGAGTGATCCAGAATGCGCATAAAGCCAGCGCTCACAATTAAGTCAGCGTTTAGCGCGGAGAGGCGAGCGTATAGATCTTTATTCCACTGGACTCGATCGCTGGTCATAGGGTGCAGATGCACTGGCACACCGTAGTTCTCGGCGCGAGTGATTACACCGGCATCGGCACGATCACTGATAACGGCGGCTACTTCACACAGTAACGTTTTCGCTTGCACTGCATCAAAAATTGCTTGCGCTAGCGTTCCGCTTCCTGATGCAAGAATAACAATCCTTTTCATCTATTAAACACTCGCAAGCGCGGTATGTATGTGAAGGCAAGGAGACCAATAAGTAGTTCAAGGCCTATCGCTAACTGGAATTTCCAGATTGATACACCGACAGCGCCCATGGCTGAGGTGATCAGAGCCCCGCTTGCTAAATAACCTAGTAATCCAAGTACGATCAGAACAAGGAAGAGGCTCTGCCATGCTGTTCGTGATTGGTATGAGAGAGACCAGTAACCCAATAGTGCGCCAAGTGCGATGATCAGTAGCGAGAAGAGAAGCATCAAAGGCTGCGAGCTCACCGGTAGCGCTGCAAGAAGTGGAAGTGCAGGAATTTGTCCAATGTCATGAGTCAGCGGAGAGAGATTGGTATTGGTCCCGACTGCAAAACCTGCACCGCTTAAATAAGAAAGTGTTGCGATCGCAACATTTGGCAGGTAGAGAACGTTGAGGATAAAGAGCAGTAGCGAACCAAGAAGTCCGGGTGCTAGAACGGTAGTGATAAGTGTTCCTTGGCTAAAATTCATAAAGAATGCGGTTGCATAAATAGCAAAACCAAGTGCAAGTAAAAGTGCGATAACGCGCAAGGCGAGCACAACTGGTACTGCAAAAGAGATGCGCTGTCCGGTGAGGTGGCTGCTGGCAAAAGCGATAAGAAATGCGAATATCGCAGCCAGTGGCCACACTGGTCTTACTCCCTCAGAGCCAGCGAAAAAAGCGATGAAGAAGGCGATGATTGCGTAAAAGAGTGAATAGAAAAGACGTGCACCAGTGAGATTTGAATAATCACCATCTAGCTTTGCAATTGTTCGCTTGAATCCACTGCGTAGAGCCAGGATAGGAAGAATTAGCCCCGCAATTGGAAGATATGTCAGGCTGCCTGCAACGCCTGTAGGTGAAAGTGAGAGATCAAAGTGGACATGATGTGCACCAAGCCAGATCCACATCGCCGCGCGAATCGGATCTGATGTTGTTCCCGTTGTACTCCCGGCAGTTGCCCACGCAACAAGAGTGATGAAGGCAAGGGGCAATAAGAGAATGCCGGCGCTACGAAGTGCTTGTGCAAAGGTGACCGCAAGGACACGTTGCACCATGAGAGATCAGCGCCCGAGAATTGCGCGCATAAAGCGCGCTGTCTCACTAGGGGTCTGTCCAACTTTTACACCCGCTGCCTCCAACGCATCTTTCTTAGCGATTGCAGTACCTGAAGAGCCAGAGACAATTGCGCCAGCGTGGCCCATCGTCTTTCCTTCAGGTG
>CAZNUC010000025.1:0-15678 GCA_964576165.1 uncultured Candidatus Planktophila sp.
CAACGCTCGATTGCAACTGCTGTAAAGAACAGCCGTGAAGTTGCACTCTTGCCTTACACATCAACAGCACGCTAAGGGGGTATCCAATAATGAAACTTATTCTTACTCGCGAAGTAGCAAAGCTTGGTAACGCGGGCGATGTTGTCACTGTTAAAGATGGTTATGCCCGCAATTTCCTTCTTCCACGTGGCGTAGCAATCGCATGGTCACTTGGTGGAGAGAAGCAGATTGATGGAATCCGCCGTGCACGCGCTGCACGCGAGGTCCGCGATATCGATCACGCTAAGGAGATCAAGGCAGCCCTTGAAAAGGCAGCTATCTCAATTCCAGTAAAGGTCGGAGCAAATGGCCGCCTCTTTGGATCAGTAACAGATAAAGATATTGCAGCAGCAATTAAGGCTGCCGCTGGTACAGATATTGATCGTCACAGCATTAAGACCGCTGGACATATCAAGAAGACCGGTACACACGCTGTGAAGGTTGCACTTGCACACGGTGTAGTTGCAAGTGTCAACGTTTCGGTGGTTCCAGCGAAGTAACCCACTTCATTAAGAAGGGCCCCTTGCACTCGCAAGGGGCCTTTCTCATTATGTAAGATCAGGAAAACTTTCTTTCAAATAACCCTGTGGAGGAAGAATCCGCCTCTGAGCAGGACTTTTAATGCGCTGTTCACCACAATCGCACACTTACCCACACCTTATACACACCCATCCACAGGTAAAGGTCGGGTTATCCACCCCCTTGTGCACACCTTCTCCACACGGCGATCGCCCTTTTTTCGCGCAAAACCACCCGCTACGCCTAAGTTTCGCATCTGGCTCTAACAATTTAGGTGTCAGTTTAGATAGATGTCGGTGGCCGATGGGAGGGTGTTCATTGTGAGTATTGCAGAACTTCCCAACAATTCGAGCCGATCATTTTCAACTGTAGGCGCTGACTTTGAGCGCACGCCACCACAAGATCTCATCGCAGAACAATCTGTTCTCGGCGCAATGATGTTATCTAAAGATGCCATTGCAGATGTTATTGAAGTCATTCGTGAACGCGATTTCTATCGACCTGCTCACGAACTTATCTTTGATGCCATTCTCGATCTCTATGGCCGCGGCGAACCAGCAGATGCAATTACCGTCTCTGCAGAGTTAACAAAGCGCGGAGATATTGCGCGCGCCGGTGGTGCGCCATATCTACATACCTTGATCTCATCGGTACCAACTGCTGCAAACGGTGGGTACTACGCAAAAATTATTTTGGAACATGCAATTATGCGCCGCCTTATCGAGGCAGGTACAAAGATTGTTCAACTGGGTTACAACACCGAAGGCGAAGTTGATGATGCAGTTGATCAGGCACAGGCCGAGGTCTACGCGGTAACAGAGCGACGTTCATCAGAGGATTACGTACAGCTCTCTACAATTTTGCCGCAAGCACTAGATGAGATCGAAGCAATTTCAAAGGGTGCGGGTGTTGAAGGTGTAAAGACTGGTTTCCGCGATCTCGATCTACTCACTCACGGATTACATCCTGGAAATATGATCGTTCTTGCAGCGCGACCTGCAGTTGGAAAGTCAACGCTCGGTCTTGATATTGCGCGCCATGCATCTATTCACGAGAATAAAACATCTGTGATCTTCTCCCTTGAAATGTCCAAATCTGAAATCACTATGCGTATGTTGTCGGCAGAGGCGCGCGTTGGTCTTAATAGCATTCGCTCAGGGCAACTCAGCGATGATGATTGGGCAAAGCTTGCTCGTCGTATGGGTGAAATTTCAGATGCCCCACTCTTTATCGATGATTCACCTAACCTATCGATGATGGAGATTCGCGCTAAGGCCCGTCGTCTCAAGCAGCGCCATAATTTGCAGCTCGTTGTTATCGATTACCTTCAGTTGATGACATCAGGCAAGCGCGTAGAAAATCGCCAGCAAGAGGTCTCTGAATTCTCTCGCCAACTTAAACTTATGGCGAAAGAACTTGATGTGCCGGTTATTGCAATCTCTCAGCTCAACCGTGGTCCTGAGCAGCGTACAAATAAGGTCCCAATGCTCTCTGACCTACGTGAATCTGGATCGATTGAACAAGATGCTGACGTTGTTATCTTGCTCCACCGCGAAGATATGTACGATTCACAGAACCGCCAAGGTGAGGCAGATCTGATTGTTGCAAAACACCGTAACGGACCTACACGAACCATTACCGTGACCGCACAACTTCACTTTGCTCGCTTTACAGATATGGCAGCAAACCCTGGATCAGGCCGCGACTTCACCTCATCACAACCATCCGGCTTTGAACAACCTTCATCACCGGGTGATGGCGGGTGGAACGAATAACTATTGAGCGTTCGTCGCTGCGATCTTTGCTCTATCTGCAATATAAATTCCAACAAGAACAATTGCAGCACCACTTAATTGAATTGGTGCCCAACTTTGAGCCAACCAAATCCATGCGAACACACCGGCGAGAACTGGCTCTAACATTCCGATCACACTTGCATTTGAAGGTGATAAACGGCGCAGGCCACCGGTAACAAATAGATAAGGAACGATAGTTCCCATCACAATAATCCAAGCGATTAGAACCCACCCTGGAAGAAATGTTCCTTCAAAGATCCCTTGAAGATTCATCTCGAGTGAAAATACTTCAAATGGAAATTGCCATACAGGCATCACTAGAGCCCATGTAAGGCCGGCCATACCAAGACCCCAGACAGTCATTGATTGTGCAGATCGTGTTTGCCCGACCTTAGAACCAACAAGGAAGTAGACGGCGATTGCGAAAGCTGAAATAAGCGCCCCAAGAATTCCGATCAGATCAAAAATGAGACCATCCCAGACCTTTGCGATAAAGACGAGGCCGATAAAGGAGAGAGTGACTCCGCCCCACATTGCATTGGGTACAGCCCTCTTCTGCACAAATTTAATCCAGAGAACAATCCAGATTGGTGCGGTGAATTCAATAATAAGAACAAGGCTCAGCGGAACTCCGCGCTGGATTCCAAGGAAATATCCCGCCTGTACCGCTGCGAAACCAATAACTCCCAAAACAATTAATGTGGGTAGCTCTTTTCGTGTAGCGCGTAAAGAGTGCCTATCCCGCAAGGCAACAATAAGAAAAATAATAATAAATGCACCGATGCAGCGCACTTGAGTAAGGCGGAAGGGCGACAAGTGGTCTAGGACTAAGGTTGAGATCACTCCGTTGAAGGAGAAGAGGATGGCACCTAAAATCAGGTAAATCTCACCTCGGAAGCGATCGAGCATCCGAGAAGGGTATCTGATTAGAAAGCGTTCTCTGAAACCTCCATGATTGCACTATCTGTGGCTTCAACGATCTTGCGATCTGCTGTGATGTGTGGAAGGTAGTTAGCTACAAAGAAGTGAGCCGATGCAATCTTTCCTTCGTAGAAAGCAGCATCTTTTCCTGCACCCTCTGCGATCTTTGCAGATGCGATATCTGCCTGGCGCAGCAAGAGCCATGCGGTGATGATGTCACCGACTGCCATGAGTACGCGAGAAGTATTTAAACCCACCTTGTAAATCTCGTCAGCTTTCTCCTGAGATGCCATTGCGTGGCCGACAAGAACTCCAACCATCCCTTGTAGATCACCAAGTGCTTTGAGAAGCGCTTGCTTCTGCACTTCATGTGCTCCACCAGTTTCAGCAAACTTTGAAATCTCTTTTCCAAGAAGACCAAGTGCTTTTCCGCCATCTTTAACAACTTTACGGAAGAAGAAGTCAAGTCCCTGAATTGCAGTTGTACCTTCATACAAGGTATCGATCTTTGCATCACGAACATATTGCTCTAGTGGCCAATCTTTTGTGAAACCGGCGCCACCAAATGTTTGTAGTGATTCAGTTCCAAGAAGTGTCCACGATTTCTCTGATCCATAACCCTTAACGACAGGGAGCAAGAGATCGTTCAGTGCCTCCATTTTTGCTAGAAGATCTTCATCCCCAGCTTGGCGCGCAAGTTCGATCTCATCTTGAATAGTTGCTGTGTAGAGAACAAGGGCTCGCATGCCTTCTGAATAAGACTTCTGCACCATCAAAGAGCGACGTACATCTGGGTGATGAATAATGCTTACGCGAGGTGAAGCCTTATCGTTCATAACCTTCATATCTCCACCCTGAATACGGGTCTTGGAATATGCAAGTGCCTGTTGGTATCCAGCAGAAAGTGTTGCAATCGCCTTTGTTCCCACCATCATTCGAGCAAATTCAATTACCTTAAACATTTGTGCGATACCTTCATGAACATCACCGAGTAGGTATCCCACTGCAGGTTCGTGCTCACCAAGATTTACTTCACACGTTGCTGAAACATTAAGACCCATCTTGTGTTCTACGCCTGTGACATACACCCCGTTGCGTTTTCCAAGCTCACCTGTCTCAAGATCAAACATGAACTTTGGAATCAAAAATAGAGACAGACCCTTTGTACCTGGTCCGCCACCTTCGCGACGAGCGAGTGTGAAGTGCATAATATTTTCATAAAGATCAGCATCACCTGATGTGATGTAGCGCTTTGTTCCAGTGATGTGCCACGTTCCATCTGGTTGCTGAACAGCCTTGCTGCGACCAGCGCCAACATCTGAACCTGCATCAGGTTCAGTTAGCTGCATCGTTGCACCCCAATGACGATCAACCATATGTTTTGCCATTGTCTTTTGAACATCGGTACCGAGCATGTATGCAACATGTGCAAATGCATAGCCAGATGCATAAATATGAATTGCAGGGTTTGAGCCAAGAACCATTTCAGCAATCGCCCATCGAAGTGATGGAGGAATTTTCATTCCGCCAAGTTCAGTCGGTGCATCAACACGCCACCACTCGCCATCAATGTATGCCTTGTATGACTTTTTAAAACTTTCAGGAAGTTTTACTTCCCCCGTGGACTTATTAAAATCTGTTCCGATGCGATCGCCTTCAACAAAAGAATCAGCGAGATCGTTCTCGCACATACGCTTCACTTCTTCGAGCATCCCACCGGCGGTTTCACGGTCTATCTCTGAATATAAAGAAGTTCCCAGAACCTTGTCACGACCAAGGAGGTCATAGAGGCAGAATTCAATGTCACGGAGGTTGGCTATGTAATGTCCCATGGCGATATGGTGCTACCCGCCAGTAACTTATGCAAGTTGTGGCTTCAATTGATTTTCGCGCCGTGGGAGATAGGCTCACGCCGTGCTACTCAGTGATCGCGATATTCGAAGCGAAATTTCCGCAGGACGCGTAGGCGTCGAGCCCTTCCACGAGGCGATGATTCAGCCGTCATCAGTTGATGTCAGGCTCGACAAATTCTTCCGAGTCTTTGAAAACCATAAGTACTCGGTGATCGACCCATCACTTGAGCAGCCTGAACTGACCCGAGAAGTGATCGCAGATGGCGCTGAGCCATTTATCTTGCACCCAGGCGAATTCGTTTTAGCGAGCACCTATGAAGTGATCACTTTGCCAGATGACATCGCTGGGCGCCTTGAAGGTAAGTCATCCCTCGGTCGCCTTGGCTTGCTCACACATTCAACCGCCGGATTTATCGATCCAGGTTTTTCTGGCCACATCACTCTAGAACTTTCTAATGTTGCAAACCTGCCTGTGAAGTTGTTTGCAGGGATGAAGATCGGTCAACTCTGTCTAATCAAACTCTCATCCCCTGCTGAGCACCCATATGGAAGCGAGAAGTATGGTTCGCGCTACCAGGGTCAGCGCGGCCCAACTCCAAGCCGCTCCTTCCTTAACTTCCATCGGAGTAAGATCGACTAACCGATCGGGAATAACTCTTTCGGTGAAGGGGTTAAATCTATTATGGAAATTTTGATCATTCTCGGTGTCATCGCACTTCTCGCAATCTTCTTTGTTGCTCAATACAACCGACTAATTCGTCTGAATATCAGCGTCGATGAAGCATTTGCACAGATCGAAGTTCAACTCACGCGCCGTTCAGATTTAATCCCTAATCTCGTGGAAACAGTAAAAGGATATGCAGCACACGAACAATCTACATTTGATGCTGTTGTATCTGCACGAGCAAAAGCAACCTCAGCTACCGGAGTTGCAGATGTCGCAGCTGCCGATGGAATGCTTACACAAGCGCTGCGCGGACTTCTTGCAGTGGCAGAGGCGTATCCAGATCTCAAAGCATCAGCAAACTTTCTATCTCTTCAAGAAGAACTTTCAACAACTGAGAATAAAGTGGCATTTGCTCGCCAGTTCTATAACGACAATGTGCGTGCTCTCAATGAAGCAGTTGCAACAATTCCAACCAGCTTCTTCGCTGGATTTGCAAAGGTGAGCGCTCGCGACTTCTATGAAGTGGAAGATCCAGAGGCACGCAAAGTACCAAAGGTTAATTTCTAAATACATGTCATCAAATTTTCGCAACGCAGAGGGATCAAATAAGCGTAAAACTTATTTTCTCCTTGCTGCGATGGGTGGGTTGACCTGGTTGGTCGCCTATGCCGCCCTGACTTACTTTGGCGCAGGTACAACATCATTTATTGTTCCTATCGCAGTGGGAATCTCACTTATTGGTGTGTGGGGCTCTTATTACGGTTCAGATAAATTAGTTTTAAAAATGACTGGCGCACAATTGATTTCTCGCGAAGATAACCCCGAACTTTTTAACCTCATTGAAGAAGTTGTTATTGCAAGCGGACTTCCAATGCCTCAAGTTGCCATCGTTCAGGATAGTGCTCCAAATGCTTTTGCAACTGGTCGAGATCCAGAACACGCACTTATTGCATTTACTACCCGCATTCTTGAAGTCATGGATCGTGATGAATTACAAGGCGTCATCGCACATGAGATGGCACACGTTGCTAATCGAGATACCTTGGTTTCGGCCGTTGCTGCAACGACTGCCGGTGCAATCGCGATTCTCAGCGATTTCATGGCTCGCATGATGATCTTCGGTGGCGGACGAGATCGCCGCGACGGTAATTCAAACCCAATTCTGCTTGTTGTCTCACTTGTAATAATGATCTTGGCGCCAATGGCAGCAGCGCTTCTTCGTAGCGCTATTTCTCGCAAGCGTGAATCTCTTGCAGATGCCACCGCAGTTTCATTTACCCGCAATCCTGCAGGGCTACGCCGCGCACTTGAAACCCTAGCTATCGATTCAACTGTTGTGCGTCAGCGATCAAATGCGGTTGCTCATATTTGGATTGAATCGCCTCTTGATGGCAAAGCGGTCTCAAAACTTTTCTCTACACACCCACCCATTGAAGAGCGCATTGAAACCTTGCGGGCTATGGAATCTTTGGGACCACAACAGTAAAAGTCGTCTTAACGCCACTTTGTCGCTAGAGAGAAGCCAATACCGATAAAGGTAAAGCCGACGATCATGTTCCAGTTACCAATTCCAGGGACTGGGTAGCGAGTTTCAGAGACGTAGAAGGTCACAATCCAGAAGAGACCGATGAGGAAATTGGCGACCATCACAGGTGCGAGCCATGATGGACTCTCAAGAGGAGCATGTGGTTCATCCATCTGCATCTGCTCATCGCGAGCGTGTGACTCTTGGACTTTCTTGCGCAATTTTGATTTAGGCATGGCTCCAGATTACACGGGCAGAGGGTGATAGCGCCACATCACTTAAGTTCGGCTAACAGGATCTGGGTTAACAGGAAACGAGAGAATAGGTAAGAATAACGCTATGACCCGCATTCTTGTCATCGATAACTATGACTCTTTTGTCTTTAACTTGGTGCAATACCTGCAGCAATTAGGGGCGGAGTGCACAGTGGTGCGTAACGACGAAGTTGAAGCGTCAGAGGCGCAGAAATATGACGGAGTCCTTATCTCTCCAGGACCTGGAACACCCGAAGAGGCCGGGGTAAGTGTTGCGATGATTAAGTACTGTGCTGAGAATTCGATTCCTCTATTTGGTGTCTGTTTAGGACATCAAGCAATCGGAGTTGCATTCGGTGCAACGGTGTCTAGAGCACCTGAACTACTGCATGGAAAAACTTCTCTTGTGCATCACGATGGCACGGGCGTCTATACAAAGGTGCCTACTCCATTTACCGCTACTCGTTATCACTCACTAGCAGTTGAAGTTGGAACTATCGGGAATGAGTTAGAGATAACAGGAAAGACAGATACAGGAGTTGTAATGTCGATGCGACATAAAACTCTACCAATCGAAGGTGTGCAGTTTCATCCAGAGTCAGTTCTTACAGAACATGGCCATCTTATGTTGGCGAACTGGCTAACAGAGTGTGGTGATAAAGGTGCGCTCGCAAAGTCGATTGGGCTCGCACCGGTTCTTGGAAAAGTTTAAGGCGCGCGATTTATTGTAATTGTTACTGAATTACCAATGGTCTGTGAAGTACCTGCATCAGGTGCTTGACGAATAACAACACCAATCGGTTGTGTTGGGTCATAGTCATAAAATTCCTTGATGAGGAAATCTGCGTTAAAGAGAAGTGTTTTTGCCTGAATCGCTTCAACACCCAGAAGATTTGGTACTTCGACCTCACCATTTGCAATCGTTAAAATAACGCCCGAACCGGCGGTGATTGTTGAACCTGCAACTGGTGTGACTTCAAGAACGGTTCCTTGTAATTCAGTAGAGGATGTTGCAATTGTTTGTGAGACCACTAAGCCGACAGCGGCGAGGGCTGCGCGAGCATCAATAAGATCAAGTCCAATTAATCCATCTGGGACTATCGCATCTCCTGGACCATCAGAGATGGTGAGAACTACACCTGAACCCGGTGGCACATCACTTGATGCAAGGGGGATTTGGCTAGCAATTCGCCCTGCAGGAATGCGAGGATCATGGGCACGCGTAACAGTAACAAGATACTCACTGAGCGCTTCACGCGCCTGATCTTCAGTTAATCCAATGACATTTGGTAGTTCATAGCCCACACTCGGCTCTGAGGCTCCATTGAGTGAGAGTCCAACAATTGCAAGAGTCGCCGCGATAAAGACAGAGATGCCGGCGATGACAAAACTACGACGCTTAAATGGATGTACGCGAGCAATCTTTGTTGTGACCTGGACACCACTCTTTAAACGTTTGACATCTGCCAACATCGAGAGCGCATCTTGATAACGAGCATCAGGGCTTTTGCTTAATGCAACGGCAAGAACGGTTTCAACATCGGCAGGAAGATCAGGTTGGATTGAGCGAGCAGGTAAAAACTGAGCGGATACGTGTTGTAAAGCTATTGAGACTGGTGTCTCTCCAGTAAATGGTGGGCGCCCCGTAAGAAGTTCATAGAGCAAGCATCCAGTCGAATATAGGTCACTTCGCGCATCTGCAATCGAACCCTGCGCTTGTTCAGGTGAAAGGTATTGCGCGGTACCGACAATATTCCACGTACTCGTAAGAGTTGCACCGAGATCATCGATTGCACGAGCGATTCCAAAATCCATCACCTTCACATCACCATTACTGGTGATCATAATGTTGGCAGGCTTAATATCACGATGAACGATTCCACGCATATGTGAGTAATCAAGTGCTTCTAAGACCCCAACGACAATTTCAAGGGCGCGGTTACATTCAATACGATCGCCATCATGAATAAGTTCACGCAAGGTATGCCCAGTGACGAGTTCCATCACAATATATGGAGCTGGATCTTCACCGGAGTCATAGACGGCAACAATTCCTGGGTGGTTAAGTCCCGCCGCCGCTTTTGCCTCTTTGCGAAAGCGCGCAACGAAGGATTGATCTTTCGCTAAATCACTGCGCAGGATTTTTACTGCGACTTCGCGTGAAAGTCGCTGATCTTGAGCGGTATAAACATCTGCCATACCACCAGTACCGATCATTTCACCAAGAAGATAACGATCACCTAAAAGTTTTGCATTCATGCCGTGGCCGTTCCAAAAAATTGTAGGTTTTCATTATGAGGCTGCCCTGATGCAATATCAGCAACAATAACGGTGACATTATCTGGTGCGCCTTGTACATATGCAGCGTCAACTAGGGCTGCTACCGCTTCTTCAGGTGCGAGTGATTGAACGAGCGAGAATATTTTTTGATCATCGAGAACCCCTGAGAGCCCATCACTGCAGAGAATAAATCGATCAGATTCCTTTACATCGAAAAGGTGAAGTGCGATAGAGAGTGAACAAGTGCCCATGAGCGCTTGAGTGAGCATAGATCTCTGAGGATGCTCGGCAATATCTTCTTCTGTGATTGTTCCTGCGGTGAGCAGCTCATGCATCACGGTGTGATCAATGCTTAATTGTTCAATCTTTGTACCCTGAATTCGATAGAGCCGCGAGTCACCAACATGCAAAAGAGCTAATTGATTGTTCCGCAAAAATAACGAAGTGAGAGTTGTACCTAGCCCAGCTAAATCTGGATCCTCATCACTCACCTCTTTTAGCGCTTCATCAATATCTTCAATTGATGAATTAAAAAGATCATCCGCAGAATCCTGATCAATTTCTTGATCCAAGAAAACTGTTGACCTGCGAGCCAAGACCAAGAGTGCAATCGATGAGGCGACTTCTCCGCCAGCATGCCCACCCATTCCATCAGCGACTGCAAGTAATCGTGGGTGGGTCAGTGCACCATCTTCATTTCCATTACGAATCAATCCAATAGCCGAGCGCGCCGCGCTTTCAAAGAAGAGGCTATTCATATCGCTAAGCCTAATGCCAGGTGAGATCGAAGTACCGTGCTCGGCTATCCTTGGGCAGTGAGTACATATGCCTATCTCGGTCCAGTGGGGACCTTTACTGAGGCCGCGCTCAAAAAGATAACCACCGCACAGGATTTACGCGTTCCATATGCAAATGTCACTGCCGCGCTCGATGCGGTTCGCTCAGGAGAAGCCGAGTACGCACTGGTGCCGATTGAGAATTCCGTTGAGGGTGTAGTTGCTAGAACGCTGGATGAATTAGCGACAGGAACCCCTCTTGTGGTTGCTGGCGAAGTAACGCTGCCTGTCACCTTCGCTCTCATGTCCATGTCGGCCAACACAACTATTTCTACAATTGCTACACACCCGCATGCCGAGGCGCAATGCCGTACATATATTGCTCAGCGCTATCCGCATGCTGAATTAGTACCTACATCATCTACTGCCGCGGCTGCTCAAGCACTTTCACGCGGTGAATTTGATGCAGCTATCGCTTCTAGCGCCGCCGCTGAACACTTTGGTCTCACAATTATTGAAGAGAATATTGGTGATAATGATGGAGCGGTTACGAGATTTGTTTTAGTGCAAAAACCGGGTCATATCCCAGCCCCAACCGGTGATGACCGAACCTCTGTCGCACTCTTCATTGATATTGATCATGCAGGTGCTCTGTTGGAAATTCTCACAGTTTTCGCCGATCACAATGTAAACCTGACATTTATTCAGAGTCGCCCCACCGGTCGCGAGCTCGGCCATTATCATTTCATCATTGATGTTGAAGGACATTGTCAGGATGAGCCCGTTGCGCGCTCGCTGACTGAATTGGGTGAAATTTGTGACGAGATTAGATTCTTGGGTTCATATCCACGAGAGGTGCGAAAATGATTGATATTAAATTCCTCCGCGAGAATCCCGATGTCGTACGCGCATCCCAGAAAGGTCGCGGCGAAGATGTCGCGATTGTAGATAAGGTCCTTGCAAGTGATGATGCAAAGCGTCTTGCTATCACTGAATTTGAACAATTACGGGCACAGCAAAATGTCTTATCTAAATCTGTAGGCGCAGCTAAAGGCGATGAAAAAGCAGCGCTATTGGCTAACTCAAAAGAGCTCGCAGATAAGGTAAAAGCTGCTGATGCAAAGAGGGCAGAACTTGAGGCTACGGCTCATTCTCTTGCGATGGTTATTTCAAATGTTTTAGATCCCGACGCCCCAATCGGTGGCGAAGAAGACTTCGTGATTATCGAACATGTGGGAACACCGCGTGATTTTTCAGCCGCTGGTTTTGAACCAAAAGATCATGTTGAGTTAGGCAAAATCCTTGGCGCAATTGACACAGAACGCGGAGCGAAGGTTTCAGGTTCTCGGTCATATTACTTAACCGGAGTTGGCGCGTTACTTGAGTTTGCACTCGTTAACTATGCAATCTCTTCTGCGACTAAGGCTGGATTTATTCCCGTTATCCCACCAGTGCTAGTGAAGCCTGCTGCGATGGAAGGCACTGGCTTTCTAGGACAAGCAGCCGAGAATGTTTATCATCTTGAAAAAGATGACTATTACTTAGTTGGAACAAGCGAAGTCCCACTCGCAGCCTTTCACATGGATGAAGTACTAGATGGAGCAAAACTTCCATTGAGATATGCCGGCTATTCATCATGTTTCCGTCGTGAAGCAGGAAGTTATGGCAAAGATACCCGCGGGATTATTCGTGTTCATCAATTTGATAAGGTCGAAATGTTCTCATTCTGTAAGCCGGAAGAGGCTAAAGAAGAGCATAGGCGGCTATTGCAATGGGAGAAGGATTTCCTTAACGCTATGGAGATTCCATATCGCGTGATCGATGTCGCCTCAGGTGACCTTGGTTCTAGCGCTAACCGCAAATTCGATATTGAGGCATGGATACCAACACAAGGTGCTTACCGCGAGGTCACAAGTACATCGAACTGCGCCGAATTTCAGGGCCGCCGCTTAAATATTCGCTATAAAGATAGTGATGGCACAAAAGCTATCGCCACACTTAATGGCACGCTTGTAGCGATTCCTCGCATGATTGTTGCGATTCTTGAGAATCATCAAAATGCAGATGGGACAGTCAATGTTCCTGCTGCGCTGCAACCATTTCTTGGTATGACGCGATTTGAGCTTGTGTGAATCTAGGTACAACTCGCCCAAAATTAATCGCAACAGATCTCGATGGAACAATCGTTCATCATGATGGAACTATCACACCACGCACACTTGCCGCCTTTCAGCGTGCACGTGATTTAGGCGTTGAAATTTGGTTTGTCACTGGACGCCCTCCGCGCTGGATGGGCGAAATCAAAAATGCCTTCGGTTATGGCAACGCGATTTGTTGTAACGGTGCGATGCACTATGACCTGCATAGTGGAAATGTAATCGAAGAGTGGGCCATCCCAGATGATCTATTGCATGAGGCTATCAAGCGTTTACGTAACGCCATTTCTGGAGTGTCATTTGCCGTTGAATCCCACAACTATTTCAAACGCGAAAAATCGTATATCGCAATTTGGGATGCCGGAATTGATCACGATGGCTGTAATCAGATTGAAGAAGTTCTCACGCTTCCAATTTTGAAAATGTTAGTAAGGTGTTCAGGGCATGAGTACACATCGGATGAGATGCTAGAGATTGCCATTCGTGAAATCGGTGATCTTGTAACCGTTACACACTCAAGCCCGACCGCATCATTGCTAGAAATTTCAGCGAAAGGTATTTCAAAAGGAGAGACGATCGCTTTAATGGCAGGGCGGCTTGGAATCTCATCCGATGAATGTGTTTCATTTGGCGATAACCCCAATGACTTTTCCATGCTTGAGTGGTGTGGTCGCTCATTTGCAATGGCTGATGGCCACCCTGATGCGCAGACTTTTGCAAAAGATGTGGCAGAACCATGTAAAGAAGATGGCGTTGCCAAGATAATCGAAAAACTGCTCGACCTCCCTGCCTAAAGAGACTCGATTTTTTAGATACGCCTTTCTTCATGTAGCCTCTCCCACGGAGGGCTCGCATAGCGGCCGAGTGCACCGGTCTTGAAAACCGGCAGGTGAAAGCCTCGTGGGTTCAAATCCCACGCCCTCCGCCAGTCTTCTTTTTATCTACTTATTTGTGGCTGACTTCATAGCCAGTACACGGGCAACCACCTAGCGCCATTGCCTTAATCGGCGCACACTTACCCTAGTAAAGCCACCCAGTTGTGGTTGGAGCGGGCAAAAGGGGTATTAAAGAATGTCAGGAGTCTTCTCTCCATCGCGTGCGCAGATTAAAGAACGCACGCTTCGCACAGATAAGTGGTGGTTACAACCACTAGCAACATTCGGGGTTCTCTTTAGCTTTGTTATCTATGCAACCTTCCGCGCCTTTGAGGGTGATTTTTACTATAAAGACCATTTAATTTCGCCTTTCTATTCACCATGTCTTTCAGAGGCTTGTGTTGATGAAGCGGTCATTGGTGGATTCAATCCAATTAGTCAGACTTTATTTAATTTTCCGATCTCTCCGGCACTTATCATTTTGATTTTCCCTCTTGGTTTCCGTTTGACTTGTTACTACTATCGCAAGGCTTATTACCGTGCATTCTGGATGTCACCACCAGCGTGCGCGGTTGCTGAACCACATAAGAAGTACACCGGTGAAACTCGTCAACCACTCATCTTGCAGAACGCTCACCGTTGGTTTTTCTACGCAGGCCTAGTTTTTAACGTGATCCTCACCTACGACGCAATCATTTCTTTTAAAAACCCCGAGGGTGAATGGGGGCATATGAGCGTTGGCTCACTTGTTCTGGTCTTTAGCACCGTGATGCTTTGGATGTATTCGCTCTCATGTCACACATGTCGCCACACCATCGGCGGACGGTTGAAACATTTTTCCAAACATCCAATTCGATATAAGGCATGGACAACAATTTCACGCCTCAATCACTCACATGCCCTCTATGCATGGATCTCACTTTTTGCTGTCGCATTTGCCGATATCTACGTCCGCCAAGTTGCCACTGGCGCCTGGAAAAACGTCTACTTCTTCTAAAGGATCCCAAAGGACAAAAATGACAGAACTAGAACGCTATAAATACGACGTCCTTGTTATTGGTGCGGGCGGTGCCGGTCTTCGCGCTGCCGTAGAAGCGCGAGAGGCTGGCCTTCGCGTTGCCATTATCTGTAAATCACTATTCGGCAAGGCACACACTGTTATGGCAGAGGGTGGCGCAGCTGCATCGATGGGTAACGTCAATGGTGGAGATAATTGGCAGGTTCACTTCCGCGACACAATGCGAGGTGGAAAATTCCTTAACCATTACAGAATGGCAGAACTTCACGCTAAAGAATCTCCTGATCGCATCTATGAACTCGAGATGTGGGGCGCGCTCTTTGATCGCACCAAAGAAGGAAAGATCAGTCAGCGTAACTTTGGCGGACATGAATATCCACGCCTTGCACATGTAGGTGACCGCACAGGTCTTGAACTCATCCGTACAATGCAGCAGAAAATTGTTCAATTACAACAAAAAGATGCACGCGAATATGGAAATGCAGAAGCAAACATTCGCGTCTTTGCCGAACTTACGATCACAGAGATCATTAAAGAGAAAGGTGTTGTCGCTGGCGCATATGGATACTGGCGCGAAGGTGGCAATGAAGTTTTATTTGAAGCCCCAGCAGTAATTATTGCAACCGGTGGCGTTGGGAAGACATTTAAAATTACCTCAAACTCATGGGAAGGTACTGGAGACGGTCACGCACTTGCTCTTAAGGCCGGAGCTAATCTTGTCGATATGGAATTTTTACAATTCCATCCAACTGGAATGGTATGGCCACCATCTGTGCGCGGAATTCTTGTTACTGAATCTGTTCGTGGTGAAGGTGGAGTTCTCACCAACACTCTCGGTGAACGATTTATGTTTAAGTACATCCCCGATGTCTTTAAAGATAAGTATGCAGATAATGAAGAAGAAGCTGATCGTTGGTATCTAGATCAAGATAACAACCGCCGCCCACCAGAGCTATTGCCACGTGATGAAGTTGCGCGCGCGATTAACTCTGAAGTTAA
>CAZNUC010000026.1:0-15651 GCA_964576165.1 uncultured Candidatus Planktophila sp.
TTTTTTAGAGTACGAATGCGAGAACGAGTCCGAAGAGAGCGAGAGCTTCAGCGAGTGCGAATCCGAGGAACGCGATTGGCTGTAGAACGCTACGCGCCTCAGGCTGACGAGCAACGCCGTTGATATACGCGGCGAAGATCATGCCTGTTGCGATAGCTGGACCAATGGCTGAGAGGCCAAAACCAACCAGGTTGAGTGTGCCTTCCATCATGTTTTCTTACCTTTCGTTAGGTGGTGCGAAGTGGTGTTCTGAACTAATTGGCCGCCCTAGTGCTCGTCGGCAAGGGCGCCGGCGATATAGAGGGCGGTCAAAAGGGTGAAGATATATGCCTGTAGGCATTGCACCATAAATTCGAAGAATGTAAGTGCAATACCGAACAGGAATGAGAACGGGGCAAAGAGCTTCATAATCAAGAGAGAATCATTAAGCATGTACTCGCCACCCAAAATAAAGACCAAAAGGAGCAAGTGACCGGCAAACATATTTGCGAAGAGACGAAGAGAAAGAGTCAGTGGGCGCACAAGGAAGAATGTTGCTAACTCAATAGGGGTAAGGAGTATGTAAACCGGCTTTGGAACCCCTGGCATGAATGCGATGTCTTTGAGGTATTTGATAACACCATGCTTGCGCACACCAACGTAGTGAAAAACAAAGAATGAAAAGGCTGCGAGCACATACGGAAAGGCAACATGAGACATTGTTGGGAATTGTAAGAAAGGAACGATTCCAAAAACATTGTTAGTTAAGATGAAAACAAAGAGGGTGAAGAGATAAGGAACGAAGCGCATGAATTCGTGACCGATGATGTCTTTCGCTAGGTCATTACGCACAAATCCATAGATGCTCTCGCCAGCAAACTGGAACTTACTTGGGACTACAGCTGCTTTACGAGCAGAGAGAACGAAAAATACTGAGATAAGAACAACTGAAACCATTACAAGAAGTACCGGCTTGGTAAACCATTCAACGCCTTCGATGATGGGAGGAAGGTCAAAGTCCTTGGTACCGGGTGGGACGAATCCATCACCTTCGGTAGCTGAGGGGACTAACGCGAGCACACAAACTCCTATGAGGTAGCAGGGATACTGGGGAAGGTTACAAGCAGGCCAACCTTATGGGGAAAACTCTCGGGTGTGAAATCCAAGACGTGAGAAGTTGCTTACTCTCGCGCTAACTTTTTGTTCCGGCTGGCTATTCTCGTCCGAAGCGCAACCAGACGAGGTAAATCGCTCCTCCAGCCCCAACTAGAAGTCCCACCAAGGTCAGATATGTAGTTCCAAGCCAGCGATCTCCTGCCCAGCCGATTCCTCCCCAGAATAGAAGTCCAGAGATGAGATACCCAAAGATTGACCAGAGGGCATTTTCTTCCCGATTACTTCTCATCTCAACGACTCCTTCTGATTCCCCGTTAGGGGTTTTGGGGCTTGGACGGCAATGGTAGATGAATTTTCAGAGATAGATAACCCTTAATCTCCCCACCGAGCCAGGCTGCGGTGAGCACAAGGGCTGTGATGCCAAATGATCCCCGATCGATCACCTCTCGATCGGTGAACTTGGTCAGAATGAGAAGAAAGGCTCCCATTACCATCACCTTGGCAAAGTAGGAGAACATAGCAAGAGCCATTGTGGCCATTGGGTCAAGATTGCGCGAAAGTTTTGAAATCAACAGATGGACCAAGAAGAAGATGACTACAACTACTTGAGCAACAAGTGCGCCGTAAAAACCATGAAGACCTTTTAAGGCTGAGAAAAGTGCTATGCAGGCAAGACCAACAATGATTGTTGGGGTAAGAGCACCTTTCAACATCGCGCTTTCAGATGCGGCGGTGACCGAATTTTTCTTTGACATCAATGCCCCTCAGTTGCTGGTTTTCCATCTGGATACATCTTTGATTTTCCTAACGAGAAGATAACTGTATATAAAAGCAAAGCCACCGCTGTAAGGGCTGCTACCCACATCGGTGCAAATGCGAGAACGGTTACTGGAAATGCAACTGTTGCTGTCCATAGGTACATAATGAATGCGGTGCGCTGTTGAGTGTTTCCAGCGCGCATAATTCGGTGATGGAGATGTTCTTTATCTGAAGAGAAAGGAGACTTACCTGCCTTAATTCTCCGAAGAATGGCGAGCCCCAAATCTGCCAAGGGGATTGCAAGGACTGCGAAAGGTAAGAGCAGCGGAAGAGTGGCAGGGCCTAATTTTTCAGCCGAAATTGCATTGGGATCAACTTGACCCGTTAACGTGATTGCAGATGCTGCCAGCATTAGCCCTAAGAACATTGAACCTGAATCCCCCATGAAGATTGTCGCGGGATGTGAATTGTGGGCAAGAAAACCTACACAGACACCGACCAAGATTGCAGTGATCAATGATGGTGAACCGGCGCGACTAAATCCGTAGACAACTGCAAGAAGGTAGGCGAATGAGAAGAAGGCGATCCCTGAGATTGCAACAATTCCTGCTGCTAAACCATCGAGACCATCAATGAAGTTGACTGCGTTGATGGTGACTAAAACGATGAGAACAGTGAGAAGTTGGCCGATACTCGGAGGAAGTGTGACAACGCCATTAATTGGCAGCCAAAGAATTTGAATTCCAAAGAGCAAGAGAATGCCGGCAGCAAGTGCTTGGCCCGCTAGTTTTGTGAGTGCATCTAATTCAAAGCGATCATCGAGCATTCCCAGAGCAACTAGAAATGTTCCAGCAAGGAAAATTCCTTGGGATTCGCGACCAAATGATTTTCCAACAAGTTCGAGATTGTGGGCAATTGCAAAGGTAAGACTCATTGAAATCCACATTGCAAGACCACCCCATCGCGGAGTCGGCGTAGTGTGCACATCGCGAGTGCGGATCGCAGCCACCGCGCCATTTCGGATCGCGAGAGTGCGAACGAGGGGTGTAACTACATAACAGAGAGCTGCCGCAAGGAATAAGGTAAGCAGGTACTCACGCATCGTAAAATCCTAGTACCTAGGAGAACTTATCCTTGATAAATCGGAAACTGTGCTGTGAGGCTATGAACTTCAGCCTTAATTGCTGCATGTGCTGTCGGATCATCGGTCTTTATCGCCCGAGCAATAAGGGAAGCAATAATCTTCATCTGATCAACACCCATACCTTGAGTTGTGGTCGCAGGCGTTCCAACGCGAATACCGCTCGTTACAGAAGGAGCTTCTGGGTCAAATGGAATGGAATTTTTATTTAGCACTATTCCTGCAGCGCCACAGCGCTCATCAGCAACTTTGCCATTTACTCCAGTTGATCGAATATCAATGAGTGCAAGGTGGGTCTGTGTTCCACCTGAAACCGCGCGCATTCCTTCGCCTTCAAGCGCTGCTGCGAGTGCTTGGGCGTTGACGATCACATCTTTTGCATACTTTTGGTAGGCAGGTGTTGCACATTCGGCGAGTGCAACAGCCTTTCCAGCAACTGCAGACATGATTGGTCCGCCTTGCATACCTGGGAAGACGGCCTTATCAAGAGCTGCGGCATGCTCTGCCTTACTTAAAATCATTCCGCCGCGTGGTCCACGCAAAACTTTATGTGTTGTAAATGAAACAACATCTGCATACGGCACTGGTGATGGAATCGCTTTACCTGCAACTAGACCGATGAAGTGAGCAGCATCTACCCACATAATCGCGCCAACTTCATCACAGATTTGACGGACTTTCTTAAAATCAATCAGAGATGGATAGGCAGTCGCACCAGAACAGATCATCTTTGGCTTATGAGCAATAGCGCTATCGCGTAGCTCGTCGTAATCGATAAGTTCATTATCTTGGCGAACGCCGTAGGAGACGACGTTAAACCACTTACCGGAGAAGTTAACTTTTGATCCATGTGTGAGGTGGCCACCGTGTGGGAGTGACATCGCCAAAACGGTATCTCCTGGTTTGGTAAATGCTTGGTACACCGCGACATTTGCACTCGCTCCAGAGTGTGGCTGCACATTTGCATGCTCTGCGCCAAAGAGTGACTTTGCGCGATCTATTGCAATGTTTTCAGCAATATCTACTTCTTCGCAGCCACCGTAGTAGCGCTTGCCTGGATAACCCTCAGCATACTTATTTGAAAGGGTGGAACCGAGCGTTGCTAATACTGCACGTGAGGTGAAATTCTCAGAGGCGATAAGTTGAAGATTTTTCTGTTGGCGCTCAAGCTCTGACAATAAAACTGCCGAGATTGCCGGATCTTGCTTAGCCAGCATTTCAAAATCTGGGCCATAGAAAGTTTCGCTCATGTCTCCAAGCCTAGCCTGAAGTGATTAAAGGTGTCGTAATGACTTTCTCGATATCACTCTTCGAGATAGCGCCTTCTCGCACTAAGCGGGCTTGTGACTTATCTATCTCAATCACCGTTGATGCAGCCATGGGTTGAATAACCCCTGCTGATACGAGTAAAGCAATTTCATGCCCTTGGAGACTAATTCCATCAGCATCCATCAATGGTGGATGGCCAGCAAGGGCTGCACTTGCAACTGCTAGTGGGCCAGTTTCTTTTAGAAGTTTCTGTAAAAAAAGATGTTGCGGAACGCGTACATTAAACCAATCTAGATCTCCTCCATCACCTAAGTCCCAAGTAAGACCTAACTGCGGACGTAAAGAAAGTGAAAGTGAGCCGGGCCAAAAAGATTGTGCGAGTGCGCGGATATCTTCGGTTACTTCGCGAGATAACCCTTCTATCGCTGATTGATCTGCAACAAGAACTTGGCAAGCCACGCCAAGATCATCCCCACGCAACACATGCATAGCACGGACAGAATCTGGGCTAAATGCATCTGCCAGAAAGATATAGCCATTTTCATGAGGAGCAACGATGACGTATCCGTCTCGCAAGGATTTCGCAGCGAGTGCTACATGTTCACTTGGATTAGTTTCATCATAAATTACGCGTGTGGCCACTTTTACTCCTTGCTTCGAATCGCAGTGGTGTAACGAAGCCGTTGGGTGAGATCTCGATGCGCCATGATATTAATAAAATTCGCACTCAGTAAAGATGCAATCGCATCGCATTGATCTTCCGTATGCTCAATGGCGAAGAATCCACCTTCTTTTAGAAGACGTGATGCTGTATCGATGAATCGTCCAGGAATATCGAGCCCTGTCGGCCCACCAAAGAGGGCAACTGCAGGTTCGTGGTCAGCAACATCTCGCGGAAGTTCTTGGCTATCTGGAACATAGGGAGGGTTTGCGATGACTACATCGCATTTCACGCCCTCAAGTGCATCGACGACATCGCTCTCGACTATGCGCACCTGCTCATTGATACGCGCGACATTTTTCTTCAACCACGCAATAGCTGCTGGATCTTTCTCGACTGCAATCACTCGAGTCTTCTCATTTTCTGTTGAAATCGCTAGAGCGAGTGCGCCAGAGCCCGAGCCAAGATCAACAACACTCACCGTTTCTGTCGCACCTTTGATGTGATCGAGAACTGCTTGAACAAGTAACTCTGATTCAGGGCGAGGGACTAATACTCCTGGTCCGACCTGTATCTCTAGATGGCGAAAATAGGAAACACCAGTCAGGTACTGAAGTGGTTGATGTGAAGCTCTGGCATCTAGAAGTTTCCAGAAAGTTTCTTCTAGGATTGTTAAGTCACCGAAATTAGCGAGACGATCTTCGAGAATCACTGGATTGTGTAGATCCATTCGTGAGATCCCGAGAGCGTATGCCATCAAATGCTCGGCATCAGTTGCTTCAATTCCGGCTGCACGTAATTGTTCTTTGCCCTGGCCTAAGAATTCTTTAAAGTCCATCATCGTGTTCTTAATCAGTTGAGGCTAACTTTGCAGCCTTATCTGCATCGAGCAGAGCTTGGATAACATCATCAAGCTCGCCGTTGAGTACAGCATCTAAGTTATTTGACTTGTAATTCACGCGGTGATCACTGAGGCGATTTTCCGGATAGTTATAGGTACGAATTCTCTCTGAACGATCAACTGTTCGAACCTGGCTCTTTCGCTCAGCCATCGCAGCAGCCTCCGCCTTCTCCTGAGCATCGGCCAGTAGGCGCGCTCTTAAAATACGAAGCGCTGACTCTTTATTCTGGAGTTGTGATTTTTCATTCTGACAAGAAACAACAATCCCTGTTGGCACATGGGTAAGGCGAACAGCAGAGTCGGTCGTGTTCACTGATTGACCACCTGGGCCAGAAGAGCGGTATACATCAACTCGAACATCGTTCATATTTAATTCAACATCAACTTCTTCTGCTTCAGGTAAGACTAGAACTCCAGCTGCAGAGGTGTGAATTCTTCCTTGGCTCTCAGTTTCTGGAACCCGTTGAACGCGGTGCACTCCACCTTCAAACTTCAGACGTGCATACGGTGTAGTTCCCGGCTCAGCGTTGCCCTTTGATTTAACAGCCATAGAAATATCTTTATACCCGCCAAGATCAGATTCAGTCATATCAATGATCTCGATTTTCCAGCCACGCTTTTCTGCATACCTTTGATACATACGAACTAAGTCACCAGCAAAGAGCGCTGATTCATCACCGCCGGCACCGGCCTTCACTTCAATAATCACATCACGATCATCATTAGGATCTCGAGGCAATAAGAGTTCTTCAAGTCGGGTTGCTGTGCGTTCGACAGTTTCTTCAAGGGCTGGGATCTCAGATGCAAAATCAGGATCATCTACGGCCATCTCTCTAGCAGCCTCAAGATCATCGGCGGCAGATTTCCATTGGTTAAATCCCGCGACTACTGGACCCAATTGAGCATAGCGACGGCCAAGTTGGCGGGCCTTGCCTTGATCCTCATGAATTGAAGGGTCGGCCATGAGTTTTTCTAGTTCTTGATATTCACGAACCATTTCATGCGCTGATGCAAAGCGATCATTACTCATCTCTGACTCCCTTCTCTAGCTTCTGTTCTCAGTAATTCATGCTGGTGCAAGAAATAAAAAGACCGCACCGCTTGCCATAAAGGCGAGCGAGGCGGTCTCTTAAAAAGCTAGTTAGCTGACTTTTTTCCGAAGCGCTCTTCGAACTTAGCCACACGTCCACCAGTATCAAGGATGCGCTGCTTACCTGTGTAGAACGGGTGGCAGACGGAACATACTTCGACATAGATTGAACCGCTGGCAACTGTTGAGCGGGTAACAAACTTTTCACCGCAACCACAGGTTACTTGGGTTTCTTTATATTCTGGGTGAATCTCTGGCTTCATTATTTTTCCTCTTCTTCGACTTGGGTCTTGCCCTCGTGAGGTAAGTGAACCAAGTGTTCGATTGATAGGGGGAAAGAGTATCCGCCCTCCCCTGCACCTGAGAAATCGCTCTCATTTTTACGCGGGAATCAGGCTTTCCGCCCCCCCATATGAGTCGAATCAGTTGGTCTCAAATGTCGAGGCTCGCCGGCCACTCCCGCCGATGACTTTCATCGTAAATGTAAAAAATTGTTTTAATTCTTTTAAACTTTGTGGATTCTCTGTGAGAATTCTTCACAACTCAGTGGTGAAGTTCATGCTTCATTTGGTATGAGCCGATTAGGCAAAATCACGATCGACTTGCCAGAATATTGCCATGGCAAAGACGACGCATCCGACAAAGGCCGCACTCATTGAATGTGCTGCTGATCTTTTAGATAAGTATCGCTTTGATGAAATAACAGTTGAGATGGTCTTAGATCGATCTAGCATTTCTAAAGGTTCTCTCTACCATCACTTCGAAGATATTTATCATCTTCTTGAAGCGGCAATGATTGCGCGCTTTGCACGCTATGTGGATACAAATATTGCATCACTTCGATCACTCATCGAATCCGCAACAACAGCAGAAGGTTTATATGTCGGGCTAGCGAAAATTTCAGCAGTAACCCAAGGTGAAGGTATGCAACGTGCGCGCCAAGAAAGAGCGCTAACAATTGGTAGAGCGATTACAAGTCCTCGCATGTCAGATCTGTTGCGCCATGAGCAACAGCGCTTGACTGATGTACTTGCAGATTTGATTGCTGGTGCTCAATCACGTGGACTCTGTAACCAAGAGATTGACCCACACGCCCTCGCTGTATTAATGCAGGCATGGACGCTAGGTAAAATTGTTGATGATTTGAGTGAAACGCCAGTTGATAACGATGCCTATATCTCTCTCGTCAATCGCGTGATCAGAGAAGTATTCGTTCCGCATAATTAAGTTGAATTAAAGAACAAGGCACCGAGACATCTATCCCGGTGCCTTGTTCTTTACTCTTTAGAGCTTGCTTTGATGTGCTCTCATTAAGAGATAATCAAAAATAAGTCGGTAGCCAAACATTACGAGCGCTCCAAGCGCTCCGAAAAGTAAGCCTACGAAGAAATACAAAAAGGGAGTGCCATACATATTTTGTCCGTAATACAGACCAAATATTCCTCCTCCTACCAAATAGATCCAACCAAGGACTGTGAATATGGTTCGGAAAACTCCACCCCACCGAATGATTGAATCCGAGTATTTCGCCACGGCTTGCTTAGCCAATACATTTCCGGCATAGCTCTGTTCTTGACTCATTACGCACTCCAATACTGAGGGCGTTGGGTGTTCCTCAGCCTCTTTATTATGAAAGAGGGCGAGCTCCCACAGCGGATGCCACTCAACTATGAATGGTCATCGCCGTAGGTTATTTAGAGTCGTCTGGCCCTGATGTGGTTTTCTGGATCTGCATCAAGAACTCAACGTTTGATTTGGTGCCCTTCATCTTCTCAAGGAGAAGTTCAAGTGCGGCTTGAGGTTCAAGAGCATGAAGAACTCGGCGAAGTTTCCAGACGATATTGAGCTCTTCGGTTCCCATGAGGATTTCTTCTTTACGAGTTCCTGAAGCCACAACGTTTACCGCTGGGAAGATGCGCTTATCGGCCATGCGCCGATCGAGAATGAGCTCCATATTTCCAGTGCCTTTAAACTCTTCGAAGATCACTTCATCCATGCGTGAGCCAGTATCGACGAGTGCGGTTGCCAAGATAGTGAGCGAGCCACCATCTTCAATATTACGAGCAGCGCCGAAGAACTTCTTTGGTGGATAGAGGGCTGCAGAATCAACACCACCAGAGAGAATTCGCCCTGAGGCTGGTGCTGCAATGTTGTAGGCACGTCCAAGTCGAGTAATTGAATCGAGAAGCACAACAACATCGTGACCAAGTTCAACAAGACGCTTTGCGCGCTCGATAGCTAGCTCTGCGATTGTAGTGTGATCATCAGCTGGACGATCAAAGGTTGAAGCAATTACTTCACCTTTCACGCTTCGCTGCATATCAGTAACTTCTTCTGGACGCTCATCAACGAGTACAACCATTAAATGACACTCAGGGTTGTTTGTTGTGATCGCATTTGCAATCGACTGCAAGACCATTGTTTTACCAGCCTTAGGAGGTGAAACAATAAGACCACGCTGACCTTTACCGATCGGTGCAATGAGATCGATGACGCGCGTTGTAAGAATATTTGGTTCGGTTTCAAGGCGAAGACGCTCTTGCGGATAGAGAGGGACGAGCTTTCCAAATTCGACACGTCCGCGTGCCTCTTCAGGAGTTACGCCATTGATTGTCTCGAGAGTGATCAGCGGGTTGTACTTCTGACGCTGTTCTCCTTCACGCAATTGACGAACTTGACCGGTAACAACATCACCTTTACGAAGGCCGTATTTACGGACTTGGCTCTGTGATACATAGACATCGTTTGGTCCAGGGAGGTATCCACCTGTGCGGATAAATGAATAGTTATCCATGATGTCGACGAGTCCACCGACAGGTACTAGAACATCATCTTCACCGATGACTGGTTCGCGCTCTTCGCGAGGACCTCTATCGCGATTTCGGTCGTTGCGATCGCGATTACGATCACGGCCACGGTTGCGATCACGGCCACGGTTGCGATCACCACGGTCACCACGGTCACCACGGTCACGGCTCTCCTGTGAATTATCAGAAGAATCGATTTCATTCTCGTCATCGCCATCAGAATTATCTTTTGCTTCACGGCCAGCGTTACGCTTTGCATTGCGTGCTTCGCGGCGTGCTTCGCGTTCAGCCTTTGCCTCTTCGCGGTTCTTCGCTTGTAGATCTGCAATAGCGACAGCGAGTTGGTCCTTCTTCATCTTCGCTGCGCCTTCAATACCAAGTTGTGAGGCCACTTCCTTTAATTTTGGAAGGGTCATCGCCGTGAGTTCAGGGCTGTTGGAACGGACAGGTTCTTTTTCAGTCATCTGTATCTTTTCAGTTTGGGGTTTGCCGCAAAAATATGTGAATCAAACCCAAGGGATTTTTTATTTATCAACTTAACTTCTGGCCCTGACTTGCGGGCTATAAGGTGATGGACAAATTATAACAGGGTTGCGCCTCGAACTGCAATATCGAGGGATTTTGCCTCAAATCCATCGCCGGCAGCCCTCATCAACTCTTCGAGCTCGGATTGATCGCTGGTGTGAAGAACAAGAACAGTTGGTCCTGCACCCGAAATAGATGCAGCCACACCAGCCTTACGCAGGGTATTCATTAACTTCAGCGATGCTGGCATTCCCGTGCTGCGATATTCCTGATGGAGAAAATCTTCCGTTGCTCTAAAGAGTAAATCTGGGCGATGCGTAAGTGCATGCGACAACAGGGCGCTTCGAGCAGAGTTTGCAGCAGCATCGACGTGAGGAACGCTTTCAGGAAGAAGTTTGCGAGCCTTGCTTGTAGAAAACTCTTCTTTCGGAATAAATGCAATCGCACGAATTCGTGAATCAACGGCTAGTGGTAACACTTGAGAGACTAACTTTCCATGATGATCTTCCTGCCACGCGATCGTCGCGCCACCATAGAGCGCTGCGGCAACATTATCTGGATGTCCTTCCATTGATGTTGCTAAATCTAATAGCGCTTGATCACTCATCTTGTCACTGCCGGTTAGGACAAGAGATCGGGCGAGAACAAGTCCGCCAACTATTGCACTAGCTGATGAGCCCAATCCTCGACCATGTGGAATTACATTGAGTGCGCGAACGGCGATTCCTTTTGGTTTACCACCAAGAAATTCAAAACCTTTATTCATTGCTTTAATCAGAAGGTTCTTGTCATTGAGTGGAAGGGTGCCAGCACCCTCACCAGCAACATCTAGATCTAAACCTGGTTCGTCAAGAATCTGCGCGACATAGCGATCGTGCAGATCCAGCGCTAATCCGAAACAATCAAAACCTGGACCAAGATTGGCACTTGTTGCCGGAACCTGAACCTGCATTGGGTTGGCTTTAAATGTTGGTTTAGCCATTTACTTAAGTCCCAACGCTTTTGCGGCGGCTTTGACATCAACTGGAACAACGATTGGCTTCTTTGCAGATTCAAGGGCATATGGAATGTCTTTAAGTCCGTGGCCAGTGACCGTAATGACAATTGTCTTTCCTGAAGGAAGTTTTCCAGCCTTCTTATATTTGATCAGGCCAGCTAGGCCAGCAGCCGATGAAGGTTCAACGAAGATTCCTTCTTGAGCGGCGATTAGACGGTAGGCGGCGAGAATTTCTTTATCGGTTACAGAGTCAATTACTCCACCAGATGTATCGCGCGCCTCAACTGCCTGCGCCCACGAAGCTGGATTACCAATTCGAATTGCTGTGGCAATTGTGTCAGGATTTTTTACAATCTTTCCTTTAACAATTGGCGCAGCACCTGCAGCTTGGAATCCGTACATTTGAGGAAGTTTGGTGGAGAGGCGATCTGCGCGATACTCCTTGTATCCCTTCCAGTATGCAGTGATATTGCCAGCATTACCTACAGGAAGAGCGTGAATGTCAGGAGCATCTTTGAGCATATCTACAACTTCAAATGCAGCAGTCTTCTGTCCCTCAATGCGATACGGATTCACTGAGTTTACAAGCGCGACTGGATAATTCTCAGAAAGTTCGCGCGCCAAAGTGAGACAGTCATCGAAATTGCCATTTACCTGCAAGATTGTTGAGTTATGAATCACCGCTTGGGCTAACTTGCCCATTGCAATTTTGCCTTTGGGAATAAGTACTGCAGGAGTCATTCCAGCCTTCACTGCATACGCTGCAGCAGATGCGGATGTATTCCCAGTCGAAGCACAGATAACTGCCTTGGCTCCATCTTCTGCAGCCTTTGAAATCGCCATAGTCATACCGCGATCTTTAAATGATCCTGTTGGGTTAAGACCTTCGTACTTAATCCACACATTATTTCCAAGGAGCTCGGAGAGATTGCAAGCATAAATAAGTGGAGTGCCACCTTCACGTAACGAAACGATTGGCGTATTAGCACTCACTGGAAGACGGTGACGATATTCCTCAATTACTCCACGCCACTGATGCGCACCTAAATTTTTCTTTGACCCGAAGATGCTCATAACGAAGTGGAACTTTCCACACGTATGACACTTGAAATTTTAGTCACGATCGAAAGCTTCTTGAGGGCTTCAACGGTCGCCTTTAACTCACCTTCAGTTGCACCGTGAGTCACGATAATGAGTTCGGCATCATCATCACGACCATTTTGATCAACAGTTTGAATAGAGACATCCTGCTCGGCAAAAGTCTGCGCAATTGTCGCCAAAACACCTGATTTATCCTCAACTTCGAGACGAATAAGAAACTTGGTCTTTGTGGTCTCAATTGGCGCAATATCTCTATCTGCATAATCTGTCTCGCGCTGGCCGATTGAGTTCAGTGCAATGTGTCGCGATACCGCAACAACGTCACCGAGAATTGCAGATGCTGTCGGAGCACCACCGGCACCGCGACCGTAGAACATGAGCGGTCCTGCAGATTCTGCTTCAATGAAGACTGCGTTAAATGCATCGCGCACAGATGCCAATGGATGGCTCTTGTGTAATAGAACAGGATGGACGCGAACCGAAATCTCATCTGCCGGGGTTAACTCAGCGATTGCTAACAACTTGATCACATGGTCCATAGATTTGGCTATCTGGACATCTTCTAACGTGATCTGAGAAATGCCTTCGCGGTATACATCCTCAACTGTGACACGGGTATGGAAAGCAAGGCCAGATAAAATCGCAGCCTTAGCAGCAGCATCAAACCCCTCGACATCTGCAGTCGGATCAGCCTCGGCATAACCAAGCTTTTGCGCCTCAGCTAAAACATCAGCAAACTCGCGGTTATCCTCATGCATCTTCGTCAAAATGTAATTTGTTGTTCCATTTACAATTCCCATCAAGCGAACAACATGATCACCTGCCAACGAATCTCGCATAGGACGAATAATTGGGATCGCCCCAGCCACTGCCGCTTCATAGTAGATATCTTCACCTTGTGTGTAGGCAGCGGCAAATAAATCTGCACCATGGCTTGCTAGTAAGGCCTTATTGGCAGTCACAATAGATTTACGATTACCAATCGCCTGCAAGATAAGTGCGCGAGCTGGTTCGATTCCACCCATCACTTCAATGATTAAATCAATCTGGGGATCGTTAACAATGGAATCTGCATCAAGAGTGAAGAGTTCGTTGGGAATTCCTTTGCGCGGCTTAATCTCGCGGACAGCAATTTTTGCGAGTTCAATCTTTGCGCCAGCACGCGTAGAGAGTTCAGCTGTGTCTGCCAAAATCAAGCGAGCCACTTCACTTCCGACCACGCCACAACCCAGCATGCCGATTCGAACTGGCTGATCTGGGAATCTCATCTATCTATTCTTTCACATCGAGTGCGAGGAGATCTGCCTCATTTTCTCGGCGAACTATCACGCGGGCTTTACCATCTTTAATCGCAACAACTGGCGGTCTGGGCACATGGTTGTAGTTGCTCGCCATACTTCTGCCATATGCCCCTGTGGCTGGAGTAGCGAGAAGGTCACCGGGTTGGATATCTGAAGGAAGATTGATATCGCGAATAACGATATCTCCGGTCTCGCAGTGTTTTCCTACTACTCGCGATTGAGTCAGTGGCGCAGATGATTCACGATTGGCCAATACCGCGAAGTACTGGGCGTCATATAGAGAGGTACGCATATTCTCGCTCATGCCGCCATCAACAGAGATATATCTGCGGATTGCGCCATCTTCCAGTGTGACATCTTTTACAGTGCCAACTTCATACAAAGTAAATGTTGTTGGGCCAACAATATTTCGTCCAGGCTCAATGGAAATCAGTGGGAGTGCAAGTCCTGCTGCCGCGCACTCTCTCTTTACTACTTCACTCAGGGATGGCAGAACATCTTCTGGCTCGACAGTATTTTCACCGGGAAGATATGCGATTGCATATCCGCCACCTAAATCAAGTTCAGGCAGTTCGCTCCCGTATTCCCCTTTGAACTTAGCCATTAATCCAATAATGCGGGTAGCGGCAAGTTCGAAAGAATCGGTGCCAAAAATTTGAGAGCCTACGTGACAATGAAAACCTCTGAGTTCAAGATTGTGATCTGACATTACCTTCGCAATTACAGTCCAGGCAGCACCGCTTGCAATCGAGAAACCAAATTTCACATCTTCATGGGCAGTCGAAATTGATTGGTGTGTATGCGCCTGAACGCCAGGGGTCAGTCTGAGCATCACGGCTTGGCGAATACCTTTTCGCTCTGCGGCAGCACTTACTCGATCAATCTCAAAAAGTGAATCAATTACGATTATTCGCACACCAACTTCTACGGCACGGTTGATTTCTGAAACCGATTTGTTATTGCCATGCAATTCAATTTTCTTTGGGTCGATTCCTCCTGCTAAGGCAACTGCTAATTCTCCACCTGTGCAGACATCAATTCCGATTCCTACCTCTTTAATCCATCGCGCTACATCAGTACAGATGAATGCTTTTGCAGCGTAATAAACAGTTCCTGCCGAGTCACCGAAAGAGGTATAGAGAGCATCAGTCCACGACTGAGCGCGAGCACGAAAGTGATTTTCATCAATAAAAAATGTGGGTGTTCCAAATTCAGTTGCCAGGGTTCTAGAACTTATTCCACCAATTTCAAGTCCACGATTGTTAAAGGAAACACCAGATGGCCACATGTGGTTCACATCCTCTCTGGCGCGCTGACGCCAAGAAGATCTAGTCCGTTTTTCAAAATCTGCTTCGTCGCTGCGCAAAGATTAGCGCGCGCAGAGTGCAATGGGGAGATCGCCTCATCACCAAGAGGGAGCACTCGGCAATCTGCATAAAAGCCGTGGTAAACACCAGCGAGCTCTTCGAGATAACGAGCGACTCTATGCGGTTCACGGAACTGCGCTGCTGCTGCGACCACTCGAGGAAATTCTGCGAGAGTTCCAAGAAGTTCATTTTCACGATCATGTGAGAGTTGGGCAGGATCAAATTGATCAAGACCCAACGGAATAGCGAGCTCTTGGACATTGCGAAGAACTGCCGCGATACGGGCATGGGCATACTGCACGTAATAGACAGGATTCTCATTAGTGTTTCTGCGCAAGATATCGATATCCATCACCATCGGCGTATCGACTGGATAACGAATCAATGTGTAGCGAGCAGCATCTACGCCAACCTTTTCTACCAACTCTTCCAGAGTAATGATTGTGCCCGCACGCTTGGAGAGCTTGACCTCTTCGCCGCCCTCCATAATTTTTACAAGTTGGCCGATGAGCACTTCAACGTTGTAATCGGGGTTATCTCCGGCACAGGCAGCAGTGGCGCGGAGTCGATTGACGTATCCGTGATGGTCAGCGCCGAGCATATAAATGCAGATTTCAAATCCACGCTCGCGCTTATT
>CAZNUC010000027.1:0-15151 GCA_964576165.1 uncultured Candidatus Planktophila sp.
CTGCTTCCTTCTTGCTGTCGTTGAAGTGTGGGGCCAACGCGGCAATGAATTGGGCTTTATTCATCAAAATCCCCTTAGTTTTACGCTTAAAAATTAAGCATTTGCTTAACCTGTGTAAAACTTAAACTAGATACAGGGGTGATGCCGTTATTGGTGTGGGCGTGTCGCAATTTAATATTTCTAAGAAATCCCACTTTTTACGCGTAAAAAACTCTCATTCTTTGCTTGAGAGTTTTTGCGACAACCATCACCCTGAGCGAAGAACCCATATTTCACGCTCGTTTTTCTTCGTATTTAGCGAATAGGAAGCGTTGCAGGCTTATGCGTTGGGCGCTTCCTTTCGAAAGTGTCGATGGAATCAGTCTGTTTCAAGGTTAATCCGATGTCATCAAGACCTTCCATCAAGCGCCAACGTGTGTAGTCATCGATCGTAAATGAATGTGAGAGCGCGTTATAGGAGACCGTGCGAGTTTCAAGGTCTACTGTGATCGATGTTGTTGGGTCAGCCTCAATGGCTTCCCACATGGCCTCCACATCGCTCTGCGGCAAAATCACTGTCAGAAGACCGCCCTTGAGCGAATTTCCGCGGAAGATATCGGCAAATCTGGATGAGATAACCACCTTGAATCCATAGTTCTGCAATGCCCAGACTGCATGCTCTCGCGAAGACCCTGTTCCGAAGTCAGCGCCAGCGACAAGCACTGTGCCTTCTTTGAACTCTGGCTTATTGAGAACGAAATCTGGATCGTTACGCCATGCCGCAAAGAGGCCATCTTCGAATCCACTGCGAGTTACTCGCTTGAGATAGACGGCAGGAATAATCTGATCGGTGTCAACATTGCTACGGCGCAACGGAACTCCAGTGCCTGTGTGCTTTATGAATTTTTCCATGGGCGTTTCTCCTTACAAATCCGCTGGTGATGAAAGTGTTCCGCGGAGTGCCGTCGCTGCTGCAACAAGTGGGCTAACTAAGTGTGTACGCCCACCCTTGCCTTGTCGTCCTTCAAAGTTTCGATTTGATGTTGAGGCTGATCGCTCACCAACTGCTAACTGATCTGGGTTCATTCCAAGACACATGGAACATCCTGCGTTACGCCATTCTGCTCCCGCATCGATAAAGACCTTATCTAAGCCTTCGGCCTCTGCCTCTAAACGTACTCGAGCAGATCCTGGAACAACCAACATTCGTAGAGTGGATGCGATCTTCTTACCCTTCACGATTTCTGCTGCGCTACGAAGATCTTCGATGCGACCATTTGTACAAGAGCCCAAGAAAACAGTGTCAATCACTATCTCTTTAAGGGGTGTACCAGCGGTTAATCCCATGTATTCAAGTGCGCGCTCAGCTGCTGTCCGCTCAGTTGTGTCAGCGTAATCCGCAGGGTTTGGGACTTTTGCATTCAGTGGCAAGCCTTGACCTGGGTTTGTTCCCCATGTAACAAATGGCTCTAACTCATCTGCGTTGAGATCTACCTCGACATCAAATACGGCATCGCTATCTGTATAGAGACTCTTCCAATACGCGACCGCTTCATCCCAATTTTCAGGTGCATGCGGCTTTCCCTTAATGTATTCAAATGTAGTTTCATCCGGTGCGATCAAACCAGCACGAGCACCCGCTTCAATCGACATATTGCAGACAGTCATTCGGCTCTCCATAGAAAGTGCGCGAATAGCACTACCACGGTATTCGATGATGTAGCCCTGTCCTCCGCCGGTTCCAATCTTGGCGATGATTGCAAGGATAATATCTTTTGATGTCACACCAGGCTTGAGCGTTCCTTCTACATTTATCGCCATGGTCTTTGGGCGACTTGATGGCAAGGTCTGAGTAGCAAGAACATGCTCAACTTCAGATGTTCCGATTCCAAAGGCGATTGCCCCGAAGGCACCGTGTGTAGATGTATGTGAATCACCGCAAACGATAGTCATACCTGGCTGAGTGATTCCAAGTTGTGGGCCAACGACGTGAACAACGCCTTGTTCAATATCTCCAAGAGAGTGCAGGCGGATTCCAAATTCTTTGCAGTTGGCGCGCAGGGTATCTACCTGCAATTTAGAGACCGGATCTGCGATGGGCTTGAGAATATCCAGTGTTGGAACATTGTGATCTTCGGTTGCAATTGTTAAATCAGCGCGACGTACTCGGCGATTAGCAAGGCGCAGACCATCGAAGGCCTGAGGGCTAGTGACTTCATGGATTAAGTGGAGATCGATATAGAGAAGATCAGGCTCACCCTCGGCCTGGCGAACAATGTGTTCGGCCCAAATCTTTTCTGCAAGAGTTTTGCCCATCGTTATCCCTCTACTCGCTCTTGATATGTACATCTCATCTGGTGGGATGCTAATATCACTAGGTGGATAGAAAGAATAGCGGAGTCGGCGTACTAGATAAAGCCGTAGCAATTTTGGGCACTCTTGAATCAGGCCCTCACTCATTGGCCGAACTCGTTGCAGCTACAGGAATTGCCCGCCCGACCGCTCACCGCCTCGCGGTCGCACTCGAATTCCACCGCCTCGTCACTCGCGATCTCTCAGGACGATTTATCTTGGGGCAACGCTCTGGCGAACTCGCTGGCGCTGCCGGTGAAGATCGACTTCTGGCAGCTGCTGGTCCCGCATTGGCAGCCCTTCGCGATGCCACCGGTGAATCTGCCCAGCTCTATCGACGTCAAGGAGATATACGCATCTGTGTTGCTGTCGCTGAACGCCTATCTGGTCTCCGTGACTCTGTTCCAGTTGGTGCATCACTCACAATGACTGCTGGTTCTGCTGCACAGATTCTTCTTGCGTGGGAAGATTCAGAGAAGATTCATCGCGGGCTAAAGAATGCACGATTTACCGCCGCCCACTTAGCAGCAGATCGCCGTCGCGGATGGGCGCAATCTGTTGGAGAGCGCGAAGCAGGCGTTGCATCAGTTTCGGCCCCGGTACGTGGTCCAAATGGAAAGGTGATTGCCGCAGTATCCATTAGCGGTCCCATCGAAAGACTTGGCCGCCAACCAGGACGGCTTCATGCTGCGTCGGTTGTCGCTACAGCAACAAGGCTTACAGAGTATCTAGCAAAGGCCTAACGATCACTCAACTCTAATTCGCGAAGAACGCGGCCGATGATTGAAAAGCTAAATCCTTTACGTTGTAAGAGCGATTGAATCCTGCGAATCTGAACTTCAGGAGCAAGCCGTGACATGGTGTTGTACTTTTTAAATCCAAGATCAAAGGCTGCGCGATACTCTGATTCATCATCGATCTGATCAAGGGCCTCATCAATCTCTTCTTGAGTGACACCCTTCTGACGAAGTTCGGTTGCAATAATCCGTTTCGAGATTTTCTTATGGCCATGGCGCGAAGTTGCCCAGGCGATTGCGAATTCGCCATCGTTGATTAGCCCTGCTTCGGTCAGCCGAAAAATCACCGCTGCAGCAACATCATCTTCAATCCCCCGATTTTTCAAGTGAGCGAGAAGCTCGCCCTTACTTTTCGCTCGCGTCACAAGAGCATTGAGCGCTATTGTGTGAGCTACTTCGTAAGGGTCGAGCCCCTCACCACCTGATTTCGATTCTCGTGGAACCTTTGCGTAGTGGAGAGAAATTAGAACTCAACCTCTGCTGCTGCTTCATCAATTTCAGCGATGAGCTCTGCATCAACTTCTACAGGGACAAATGAGGCGCGGATGCGTGCCTCAATATCATTGGCTAGATCTGGGTTATCAACTAGGAATGCGCGAGCATTCTCTTTACCCTGACCGAGCTGATCGGTTTCATAGGTGTACCAGGCTCCAGATTTCTTAACGATACCGAGATCAACGCCCATATCGATAAGAGAACCTTCGCGTGAGATTCCAACGCCGTAGATGATGTCGAACTCTGCCTGCTTAAATGGTGGAGCCATCTTGTTCTTAACAACCTTGACGCGGGTGCGGTTACCGACTGACTCTTGTCCATCCTTAAGAGTTTCGATACGACGAATATCAAGGCGAACAGAGGCGTAGAACTTGAGCGCCTTTCCACCTGTAGTTGTCTCTGGTGAACCGAAGAAGACACCGATCTTGTCACGCAACTGGTTGATAAAGATCGCTGTCGTCTTTGATTGGTGGAGCGCACCGGTAATTTTACGAAGCGCTTGTGACATCAGGCGAGCCTGAAGACCCATATGTGAATCGCCCATTTCGCCTTCAATTTCAGCGCGCGGAACGAGCGCTGCAACGGAGTCAACGACAACTAGATCGAGAGCACCTGAACGGACCAACATATCCATAATCTCAAGTGCTTGCTCGCCTGTATCTGGTTGAGAAACTAGAAGGGCATCGATATCAACGCCGAGCTTCTTGGCATACTCTGCATCGAAAGCATGCTCTGCATCGATAAAGGCGCAGATTCCGCCGAGCTTCTGTGCGCTTGCAATTGCATGCAAGGTAAGTGTTGTCTTACCTGAAGATTCTGGTCCGTAGATCTCTACGATACGGCCGCGAGGAAGGCCACCGATACCAAGTGCGATATCGAGTGCGACAGATCCTGTTGGAATTACTTCAATAACTTGTGCCTGCTTATCAGACATCTTGATAACTGACCCCTTACCAAATTGACGTTCGATCTGGGCGAGGGCGGTATCGAGGGCTTTCTGACGATCAGATGTTGCGCGATCGGATGGTGCATCTGGCTTTGCTTCTTTTGCTGCCACTTTCACTCCTTAGGTAGAACGTCTGGCGTATGCCATCCGTTGGGTACGGCCCAGAAGGTACGGAGACCCACCGACGGACCACAGCATCTGGGGAAGAGCTGTGGGCGGAAGATGGAACCGCTCTGGTTGAACAGGTGTAAGGGTATCCGAACACCTGTTCGAAAACTAGCACCACCCACTGACATCTATGGTGGCGTGTCGCCTCTGTTCTGCCCTGAAGAAGCCTCCAACGCCCAGAATGGGGCGGTGCTGATCCTGCTGCCGCCCTCTGAGGGTAAAAACCAGACCCCCAATGGGCCAGCGCCAGCGATATCGGTCTATAACGGAGTCCTCTATAAAGCGCTGGATTATCCAACGCTCTCAGCCGGCGCCAAGGCTCGGTGCGAAAAATCAGTCGTCATTATCTCAGCCAAATATGGCGCGATCTCGCCGAGTGATCGCATCGAGTTCTATAAGGAGAAAATCAATAACGCTCTGATGCGTCCGGTTGTTGAAAAAAAATTAACGCCATATAAAAAGGATTTGATTATTGATTGTCGATCATCAACGTATCAGGCAGTGTGGAGCGCCCCGACTGATGTCACTGTGTCTATTCGGGCATCGACTGTTGTTGATGGCGAACGTAAAGTAATCACCCACATGTCCAAAAAAACACGAGGAGAGGTTACTAGAGCGCTGCTTGTGAGTCGGTTGACTCCGAAAACGGTTGAAGATATCTATGCGATTATCTCGGAAAAATTTCCGTGCGCACTTACCCCGCCAAAAGATGGCGAACCGTGGATTTTGGAAGTTATCGCTATCTAAATCTTATGTAACTTAAGTTTGATGCTCAGCACAGTTCCGATAAATACTGTGGCAAAGAAGATCCAACCCGAGAGTGCAAATGCCTGTGTTCCTGAAAGTAGTACGCCCACGGTACAACCGAGTGCAATCATAGAAGACCAACCTAAGAGCACTCCACCTATCAGTGCAGAAAAGCCGTTCTTCACAGTGATGGACTGCCAAGAAAATCTGTTACCAGCTAGCGCAGCAGCAAGAGAAGCAAAGACAATACCTAAAATAAGCCATCCATTATTGGTAACCGTTGAACTTATGACAGCGATACAACCCTTCATCACGTCTAAACCTTCAAGTGTCTCGGGTAGATATCCCCGATCACTTAATACCGTTCGGGCCGTTGTGCTCAACTGTCTTGTAACACCCAGTGGTTCAATTCGTAGATAAGCAATAGTTCCAACAACGCCAACTAAAGCGCCAGATAACAGAGGTGGCCAGCGCTTTACAATCAGTGCAGAGTAAAAGTTAGTTGATGGTTGGCTAGAGATAGGCTCGGAGGTAGAGCGCCAGCGTCTTGCTATGAGGGCGAGTATGAGTAAAAGAGCCAAGGTAATAAATAAAGAACCAGCGTAACCAAATGTGTGAGGCAACCAAGTCTTTGGTGCTTCTGCTAACGTTGAAAGATAGAGCTTATTCCAACTAGCAAAGCCCAATCCGAAACCGATGAGCGAACCAAAAAGTGCTGGGTACGCGCGCAAAGAACCCTGACCAATACGGTAGAGATGACCGCTGATACATGCACCCGAGAGCGTCATTCCTATGCCGAAAACTAAGCCGGCAACTGCGAGCACCCAACTTACAGGTCCGATGTGAGCATTCGGCGGGAAGAATTCTGTTGATGTATCGGGTAAGAATTGACCAAAGAGAATTGCATACCCGACGCTACCCACTGCAATCGCACTGAGCACCGAAAGGATCGGCGTTGTATTGCGATCTTCAATGGCATCTCGAAAGATGCAAAAGAAACAGAATCGTGCGCGCTCAAAAATTATTCCAAGGGCTGTACCAATCAAGAGTGAGAAAGAAGCTTGTGCGCCTGTACCTTCACGACCTGAGAGGAGGTAGGCAAGCCCTAGCAAGAGTGCAACGATTAGGGCGGCTGCGGTAGTTCGATAAGTATCGCCCTTGCTCCACGCAAATGCCTCAGCAGAGGTCCCAGTTGAACTGGAACCCCTGCTGAGCTGAGAATCTGTAGAAATTATGAATTACCCCAGATCGTTCCTGAAGGATTCGAGATTGGAACTCCGACTGTATTTCCATACTCTGTCCAAGAACCATCGTAGTTCTTGACGTCATATCCAAGAATTTCGCTGAGTACAAACCATGTCAATGAAGAACGCTCACCAATTCGGCAGTATGTGATGATTGATTGCTTTCCATCCACACCCTTATCTGCATAGAGTTTTCTCAATTCAGCTACAGTCTTAAATGTCCCGTCAGCATTTACATTTAGCCCCCATGGCACGTTGATAGCACCAGGTATATGCCCTGCGCGGACTGCAAGTTCCTGGAAGCCAGCTGGTGCGAAGATCTTTCCACTGAATTCATCTGCGGAACGAATATCGATGAGATCTTTCTTTACACGCTTCTTCGCGACTGGAATGATGTCTTGAAGCAGTGTTGCACGAAGAGTCTTATCTAGACGAGTGCTTGTGAAATTACCCTTTGATTTGGTTGTCACTGCAGTTGTGAGAGCGCGTCCATCTTTCTCCCACTTCACACGTCCGCCATCAAGAAGACGGACATCCTTTGCACCGTAGAGGTTAAAGATCCACGCCCCCCAGGCGGCAAACCAATTGTTCTTATCGCCGTAGAGAACCACGGTGCTATCCTGATTAATTCCTGCAGCTTGGGCAAACTTCTGGAAGTTAGCAGCTGAAACAACATCACGATTAACTGTGTCGACGAGATCTGTGTGCCAAGTGATCTTGACTGCGTTTCTGATATGACCGCGTTCATAAACTCCTGGCTCAGTACTTACTTCGACCACAACAACCTTAGGGTCATCCAGGTTTTTTTCTAGCCAATCGGCTTGAACTACTGAGCGAGCCTGATTCTTCGGTGCAGCCTGAGCTGACGGAAGGGTGAGAAATGATGTAAAGCTAATTGCTACAACACTTACTGCAGAAACATATTTCTTATTAATAGTTTTCATGATTTCCTTTAGATTGAAATTGAAGTGGATTTGTATCAAAAATATAGATAAAAATTGAACGAATTTAGGTTGTCAGTAAATTAACAACAAGTACCAGATGTAACGCGGCAGAAATCAATCACGCGTCTCTTTGTAAACATGATGCGAACTATAGTTATCAAACATAAGGAAATCAATTTTTTCACACTTGATTGAGGGTGACCTATATCAAGAATTACTGCAACAAATTTGCACTTAGTATTTGTGAGCAAGTGTTTCGGTAGGATGAGAATTGCACACTGCTCGCCAGATATCAGCTGGTTCAATACCAGCAGTCAGAGCCTCATCCACTGTTTTGCTTCCTAATTCTGAAATTGCAATATCTTTGCAGAACGAAGGAGCCCATGCAGGACCAAAAGATAGTTCTATTCGATTGCGTAAATCTGAGATTCTCATCAGATGCGATCTCCTCGCAGGTGCACGATTAGAAAAGAGTATTCTCTACAAGCAACACGGCTTGATCTCGAGATTGTTCTTTAGTGACAGGTTGCAGTACTTGGCCGAGTAACCAGCGCATAGCAAGCCCCGTAGCACTTGGTGATTGCGTGAGTGAAAAAACCGCGCGAGCTAAATCAAGGTAGAGCGGATGCTCGCTATGAATCAAAAGCTGAGCCAACAGGGCAGGGTCATGTGCTCGCAGACCCGCAAGGGCCGGATCATGCGATACCGAAATCGAAAGGTACTCGAGTGCATCGACTGGAGTGCCTACCTTCTGCATCTCTTCGATTAATTTGCTAATTTCTGATTGTAAAAGAGCTTCTATGACAGAGGATTTATCTCTGAAGTGATTGTATAAAGTTGCACGTGCTACTTGAGAATGTGTTGAGATATCAATCATCGAAATCTTAGAAAGACCGACAGATGCGATGAGATCTTTCGTAGCCTCAAGAATTGCTTCTTCAGTACGTCGGTGAGTAGCCCCTTGTGAGGCGTATTTAGGCTGCGTCGACAACGGTGAGCTTTGCGATCTCGCTCGATGCGATCTGAGAAGTGACATCACTCATCAGCGCTGAAAGTTGAAGACCAAGGGCATCACAGATTGAGTTAAGTAACTCTGAAGACGCCTCTTTCTGCCCGCGTTCAACTTCTGAAAGATAGCCAAGTGATACTCGCGCTTCACGAGCGACATCACGCAAGGTGCGAGATTGTTCTGTGCGCGCAGCACGAAGGGTGCTACCGACTGCTTCACGTAAAAGCGCCACTGCTATCCCCCTTCACTTGTTCGTGCTCTAAGGATACGCGCAAATGAGCCGATTGCAGTGGCAACTGTGGCGTTTCGTACGCTTTCGCGCCCGCCAGAAAGGGAAAGTTCGAGATTGTGAGAGATCGGACCATCGATAGCCACCCATACGGTTCCCGATGGAACTCCATCGGATGGTCCAGGGCCTGCCACACCTGTCGTTGCAATTGACCATGTTGCACCAAATCGAGTCCGCACATTCTGCGCCATTTCGCCGGCGATCACTTGGCTATAGACAGAATGAGTATCGATTAACGATGGATCAATACCGAGAATCTCGGACTTCACATTATTTTGATAGGCAACGATCGCACCGAGAAAGATCTGAGATGAGCCTTCCACAGATGTAATTGCAGCGCTCAATCCACCAGCAGTGATTGATTCAGCCGTGACAAGTGTCTCTCTTCGCTCTGAAAGAGTTGAGATAATTTCAGCGATCGTTGATGAGATATCAGGAGTAAGCACCGTGTAGAGCCCCCCTTTTTTCAAGTGTCGCGACTAACTATCTCTTAAGAGCCAATCGTACATAGTTAATACCTGTCACAACAGTGAGGATGATCGCAATCGCCATAAAACCATCTCTGAACCAGAATAGCTCTGATGGCATGGGCAGCATGTAGAAACCAACACCAAAACTCTGGAAGGTGCTCTTGATCTTTCCTCCACGATTAGCGGGGATGACACCCTTCTTGATGACGGCCAAACGAAAAATAGTAATTCCGATCTCTCGAGCGAGAATCAGAACAGTAATCCACCATGGGAAACGACCGAGAATAGAGAGGGAAATCATGGCAGATCCAATCAACGCTTTATCTGCGACTGGATCTAAAAACTTTCCGAGCTCACTGACTTGATTCGTGGCACGGGCTAAATAACCATCTAATAAGTCAGATAGCCCAAGGAAAAAGAAGATGGTCCAGGCGATTATTTGCCAGGTTGAATCATCTCCACCATTTTTAAAAATTGCGTAAACACCGAATGGGATCAGAAGAATTCGCGCCATTGTGATGGCATTAGGGGAGAAATATTTTTTCATAGCGCCTCTGCAACTAGATCTACTCCTAGTGATTGCATCACTACTCCATCAACATACTCGCCTACTTTAAATGAAGTCCCGATAAATGATGTTGTTCCATCAACTTCTGGGCCTTGATGAGCCGCGCGTCCCTCTTGATTTTCAGCATCTTCAATAAGCACACGTACGTGCTGACCTATGCGAGATGCGGCGCGAAGTGAGACCATTTCATCGGCTAACGATGAGAGAGATTCGACTCGCTCTGCAATGACGTCCTGATCTACTTTGTTTTCAAGATCAAGAGCCTCAGTCTTATCTTCATCAGAGTACCCAAAAATACCGATGGCATCGAGCTCTGCCTTTGTTATGAATTCAGCTAACAAGTCAAAGTCTTCCTGCGTCTCGCCCGGAAAACCGACAATGAAGTTAGATCGAATGCCCGCCTCTGGTGATAGCGCCCTGATCTGAGTGATCAGGTGAAGAAACTTCTCACTATCTCCAAATCGGCGCATACTGCGCAAAAGCGTGGGGCTCACATGCTGGAAGGAGAGATCAAAATATGGCGCAACTTTCTCGGTAGAGATCATCGCCTGTAAAAGAGTGGGTCTCATTTCGGCGGGCTGCAAGTACGAAAGACGCACTCGTTCTATACCCTCAATCTCACCGAACTCATGCAAGATTTTCTCCATCAACATTAAATCGCCCAAGTCTTTGCCGTAAGACGTTGTATTTTCACTGACCAGGAAGAGTTCGCTGACTCCATTTTTTGCCAGCCATTCTGCTTCTTGTAAAACTTCCGTAGGGCGACGAGATACAAAAGATCCACGAAAGTAAGGGATTGCACAGAAGGAGCATCTGCGATCGCAACCAGATGCAATTTTCAGCGGTGCCCACGGAGCGCTATCTAAGCGCTTACGAAAGAGCGCCCCTGCGGCACCTAGGGATGATTGATAATTTTCATCGCGGACTTTGGCGCGATCAACTGGTGCAATCGGCAACAGTGATCGACGGTCGCGTGGAGTGTGTGAGGTATGTGATTGCCCTGAAATGATTGATTGTAAGCGTGCTGAAATATCTTGATAATCATCAAATCCTAATATGGCATCTGCTTCAGGAAGCGCTTCGGCAAGTTCTTTTCCATAACGCTCGGCCATACAGCCCACTGCAACGACCGCTCGTGTAGTTCCATGGCCCTTGAGTGAATTAGCCTCTAAAAGGGCATCTACTGAATCTTTCTTGGCGGATTCGATAAATCCACAGGTGTTAACGACTGCAACCTCTGCATTTTCAACATCAGCGACAAGGGTCCAACCGTCGGCTTCTAGGCGACCGGCAAGTTCTTCAGAGTCCACATCATTGCGGGAGCAACCCATAGTAATAATTGCAACTGTCCGACTCATTTGTCAGATAGTACAGTGTGAAGCCTTAGTTGGCTCTAAATGTCTCGCGTATCTCTTGATTTTGCTCACCTCGTGGTGGCAATTTCTCACCATTGAGAGTTAAATCGACATCTCCCGCATTTGAAAGATAGATGGCGATTGAAACGTCGTCCTTAAAACTCTTCTCTTCACCTTGCAGAAGGAGACCTTTATACAAAGTCTCCCCCGCTGCGACTACATGGATTCTTGAATCTCCGCGAGCGGCGCTAATCACAAGTGTGACCCCTGCAGTAGTTGCAGATTCTTCTGTTTCTGGTGTCACCACTGCAGAAGGAGTAACGCTTGGCTCGGCAGTGGGTGAGGGAGACTCGGCCACAATTGGCAAACCTTCATCCTGAACCTGCGCAGAATCAAGGGCAAACTGCACAACTCCGATGATGAGAATAATTGAAAGTGAGGCCGAGAGTAAAACCTTCCACGACAAACGCTTGTTTTCGCTTTTGATTGCAGCCGCATTGTTATCAACTAACTGCGAATGGATAGAGCGTGAATCCGTTGAATGGTTGGCATTAAAAAGTGCGATGAATTCTGAAGCGGATGAGTTAGTTGCTCTAGCGATATTCTTTAAATGACCTCTGGCGTAAGCATCGCCACCACATTGAATAAAGTCATCGTTTTCCATTGCAACAAGAAGGCGGGAGCGAAGATTTACGATCTGTGCGAGTTCGTCAATACTCAAGCCCGCGTCTTCGCGTGCTTGACGTATCAACTCGCCTAATGTCATGTCACCAACCATCTCAATAATCTGGGGGTGAGAATTCGCTCACCTTCAAAGTGTAGGGTGAGGGCGACCAATCAAGCCAGAGATGATCGGGTGATATTTTTTGGCTTAAGGGTGATACTAATAATCGCGCAAGGTGGCTAAGACTGAATCCAGTTCATCAGCCTTAATCATGACTACGCGTGCCTTGGAACCTTCGGATGGTCCAACAATTCCACGAGATTCCATCAAATCCATCAACCGTCCAGCCTTTGCAAAACCGACTCGCAGTTTACGTTGCAGCATTGAGGTTGAGCCAAACTGCGTTCCGACAACTAACTCAACAGCCTGACAGAGAAGATCTAAGTCATCACCGATTTCTTTATCTATCTGCTTGGTTGATACAGGAGCAGCGGTCACATCTTCTCGGTATCTCGGAGATAATTGCTTCTTTACATGTCCAACAATGGCTTCAATTTCGCGCTCTGAAATATATGCGCCTTGAATTCGAATTGCACGAGATGCGCCCATCGGAATAAAGAGTCCATCGCCTTGGCCAACAAGTTTTTCAGCACCTGGGCTATCTAAAATAACGCGACTATCAGCAAGTGACGAAGTTGCAAATGAAAGACGTGAAGGAACATTGGCCTTAATCAACCCGGTAACGACATCAACGCTCGGACGTTGGGTTGCAAGAACAAGGTGAATACCGGCAGAGCGCGCTAGTTGGGTAATTCGCACCACTGATTCTTCAACTTCGCGTGCAGCTACCATCATGAGATCGGCAAGCTCATCAATAATGATAAGAAGGTAAGGATACGGCTCAACAACTCGATCACTTCCCTCAGGTGGCTTTACCTTGCCTGCACGGACAGCCTTATTGAAATCATCGATATGTCTAAAACCAAAGGTTGCAAGATCTTCGTATCGCAGATCCATTTCCCGGACAACCCATGTCAAGGCATCGGCTGCCTTCTTTGGATGAGTAATAATCGGCGTAATCAGATGAGGAATTCCTTCATAAGCGGTGAGCTCAACACGTTTTGGATCAATTAACACTAAGCGCACTTCATCAGGTGTTGCGCGCATCAAAATTGATGAAATCATTGCATTGATCATCGATGACTTACCTGCACCGGTAGCACCGGCCACAAGTAGATGAGGCATCTTCGCTAGATTTGCACAGACGAAGTTACCTTCAACATCTTTACCAAGTGCTACAAGCATCGGGTGATGATCCTGACCAGCAACTGACGAGCGCATCACATCACCGAGAGCGACGATTTCACGGTCAGTATTTGGAATCTCGATTCCTACCGCTGATTTTCCAGGAATTGGAGAGAGAATTCGAACATCACTGCTCGCTACGGCGTAAGAAATATTCTTTGCTAGTGCTGTAATTCTTTCGACTTTGACAGCATTTCCAAGTTCAACTTCATAGCGCGTTACCGTTGGGCCTCGCAAAAAACCGGTAACTTCGGCATCGATTTCAAATTGTTTGAAGACTTCGGTTAGGGCTGCAAGAACCGTCTCATTAGCCTTGCTCTTACTTTTAGCTGCTGGACCGGTGCGTAAGAGATCTTGTGGAGGTAATTCATAGTTTGAATCCCCCGTAAGAAGAAGTTGTTCGATTCGCTTTCCAACCCCTGAACCTGCAGTGGGAAGAACTGATGTGGCCGGCGGACGTGGTGTTTCGACCGTAAATTCTTGATCAAACTCCTCTTCATCTATTTCATCATCTGCTGGATCTTCATGCCATGCAACAACTGGTGTATCAAATGGAGGCGTATCTGTTATTTCAAACTCTTCCTCTGAACGCTCTGGTCGTTTCTTCCAGATCCACGCAAAGATTGAACGAATCTTGCTCAGGACTGTAGAGAACGGGGTGGCCGTAATTATCAATAAGCCGAAGAGGAAAAGAAGTACAAGAAATGGACGAGCTAGTACATCTGTCATAAGAAGCTCTAATGGGAATGCCACTGCATATCCCAAGAGACCTCCACCGTTGCGCATATCGGTAGCACCGTCTGCAGGATTCGCGAACCCTGAAATGAGGTGGATAAATCCCGTGCTTGAGATCAGAAGAATCAACAATCCGATGACGATACGGCCAAGGGATTTGGAATCTTGTGGGTTTCGGAAAATACGAATTGCAAAATAGCCCAGGATGATCGGTGCAAAGAAACCAATTTTTCCAAATGCGCCATAGAAAATCGCATATAAGAGATCGCTCAATACGCTCTCAGATTTAAACCAAGTACCGATAAGAGCTGCGAAAGCCAGGACAATCAGAAGAAGTCCCGCTCCATCGCGTCTATGGGCAGGATCTAAATCTTTAGCGCCACGAGCGAGAAACCTGACGCTGGAGCCGAAGGCGCTAGCCAGTACCGACCATGTCTTGCTCACTGCGCGGCCGACTACAGAAAGGAAGGATGATCCTTGCTGAGTGCGAGTCTTTTTCTTGGCCACACCTTTTATATTATCAGTTAGACCTCAACAACTACGGGAACAATCATCGGACGGCGTCGATGTTTTTGACCGACCCAATTTCCGATAGTCCTTCGAACTACCTGTTGCAGTTGGTGGGTTCCATCAATTCCATCAGCAACCGAGCGAGCAAGTGCCTTTTCAATCTCTTTCTTGACTTCATCAAAGAGAGCTTCATCTTCATTAAATCCACGAGCATGGATATCAGGGCCTGAAATAATCTTTCCGCTCTGTGCCTCAACAACGACAAAAACCGAGATAAAACCCTCTTCACCGAGGATACGTCGATCTTTCAAAGATGACTCGGTGATATCACCAATACTCTGACCGTCGACATAAACAAATCCACATGGCACCGAGCCAACAACTTCTGCTACGTGATCAATGAGATCGACAACTATTCCATTTTCAATAATGAATGCGTTCTCGCGAGGAACGCCAGCCTCAACAGCCAGCTGAGCATTCGCCTTGAGATGACGCCACTCGCCATGAACCGGAATCACATATTTTGGCTTCACGATGTTGTAGCAATACAGCAACTCTCCAGCTGCGGCATGTC
>CAZNUC010000028.1:0-14975 GCA_964576165.1 uncultured Candidatus Planktophila sp.
CTCAACCATAGTCTGGGCGACGATAGATAAAGCGTGCTCTAAACCAAGCATGCCGAAGGCAGCTTCTTGCCACTCACATTCTTTACTTTCTCCAGGATGAGGCGCGTGATCAGTTGCAACAATATCTATGGTGCCATCTGCAAGTCCCTCACGAAGTGCCATGACATCGCGCTCTGTCCGAAGAGGTGGATTTACCTTGAAAATTGGATCATAACTTCTTGCTAACTCATCGGTGAGAAGAAGGTGGTGAGGAGTTACTTCGGCGGTGACATCAATCCCCCGCGCCTTTGCCCAACGAATTATCTCAACTCCTCCGGCCGTGGTGAGATGACAAATGTGAAGGCGAGCTCCAACATGCTCGGCCAATAAAACATCTCTAGCAATAATTGCCTCTTCGGCCACTGCTGGCCATCCCTTAAGGCCAAGGGTTGCGCTCACGATTCCTTCATTCATCTGAGATCCAACTGTTAGTGCAGGTTCTTGCGCATGCTGGGCGATAACGCCATTGAACTTCTTTACATACTCAAGAGCCCGCCTCATCACTAACGGATCACTCACGCAATTTCCATCATCGCTAAAAACTCGAACGCGCGCAACGGAATCAGCCATCGCGCCAATCTCTGCTAAAACTTTTCCCTGAATACCTTGTGTGACTGCTCCGATTGGAAAGACATCAAGTAGACCAGCCTCTTTTCCAAGACGATAGACCTGCTCAACAACTCCGGCTGTATCAGCTACAGGCGATGTATTGGCCATTGCAGAGAGAGCGACGTATCCGCCCTTGACTCCAGCTTCTGAACCCGAAAGAACAGTCTCTGAATCTTCACGTCCGGGCTCTCGCACATGAGTATGCAAGTCAACAAGTCCGGAGAGAACAATATGGCCTTCAGCGCCTATGACTCGTGCGTCACCGGCGCCCAGTGAATCTGCGCCCAGTGAATCGGCGACCGAATGAATAACACCATCTGATATCAGGATGTCCTTAATAGATCCGTCGGCGAGGATTCCGCCTTTGAGAAGAATATTTTCTGATACGTGAGCCATTTAGTTTCCCGCCTCAATCGAAGTATCCCCTGCTAGCAAGAGATAGAGAATTGCCATTCGTACACTCACGCCATTACTTACCTGCTCAAGTATCACCGATCTTGCACTATCTGCACTATCTGCGGTGATCTCCAGGCCTCGGTTCATCGGGCCTGGATGCATAACAATTGCGTCGGGGTGCAGGGTTCGTAACCGGGCACTGTTGAGTCCAAAGTAGCGCGAATATTCTCGAGCATTCGGGAAGAAGAGTTCCTGCATTCTCTCTAACTGAACTCGTAGCATCATAACCACGTCTAAGGATTCCAAGACAGAATCAAAATCATAGGAAACACTTACTGGCCAACTCTCGACGCCGACTGGAAGCAGCGTTGGTGGCGCGATAAGAGTGACATGAGCTCCCAGTTTCGTGAGGAGAAGTACATTTGATCGAGCGACTCGCGAATGAAGAACATCGCCAACTATTCCAACTCTTAATCCGGTCAGATCTTCTCTCCCCTGACCCAAGTGCCTGCGGATAGTGAATGCATCCAACAACGCCTGACTCGGATGCTCGTGCGTTCCATCACCGGCATTGATAACAGCACCTGACATCCACTGACAATCAGCTAATCGTGCAGGCGCACCAGATGCTCCATGGCGAATGATGACAGCATCAGCTCCCATCGCTTGGAGTGTCTGCGCTGTATCCTTAAGTGATTCACCTTTACTTAAACTTGAACCCTTTGATGAAAAGTTAATGACATCGGCAGAGAGTCTCTTTGCAGCCGCTTCAAAGGAGATACGGGTTCTTGTTGAATCTTCCGCGAAAAGGTTCACAATTGTTCGACCACGTAGAGTTGGCAGTTTTTTCATTGGCGTGTCACTTACTTTCGCCAACTCTTCGGCTGTATCTAAAATCTTAATTGCATCAAGTCGCGAAATATCTGTTATCGAGAGAAGGTGTTTCATGCTGAGACCCTCTCTGAGATCGTGACTTCATCAATTCCATCGATTTCGATCAGATTCACTTTCACGCTTTGGGAAAGCGATGTGGGGATATTCTTTCCAACGAAATCCGCTCTGATAGGAAGTTCACGATGTCCGCGGTCAACAAGTGTCGCTAGTTGTACACGCGACGGTCTTCCGATATCGCCTAGCGCATCTAGGGCAGCTCGGATAGTTCGTCCTGAAAATAAAACATCATCAACCAGCACTACATTGCGCCCTTCGATACCCAGGGGAGGTATCCGTGTTGGCATCAGGGCTCTCGGTGCTTTCAAGCGAAGATCGTCTCGAAAAAGTGTCGTATCTAAAGTACCGACCTGAACAGCTGAACCCTCTATCGATTCAATGAGAGCGGCCAATCGAAAGGCGAGATGAGCTCCACGAGTGGGAATACCTAGCAAGGTGATGGTCTTTGCGCCGTTGTTGCCCTCACAAATTTCGTGGGCAATGCGCGAAAGTGCGCGTGATATATCTTGCGCGGACAGCACTGTATTCATTTAAATCTCCTTCCCCGCCTCACAGGACGGGTCTTAAAGGATGTTGCGCGATTCTATCACCGTGGCGAGAAAGCTGTGGATATCTCTGAAAGGGTCGCCATCCTCGCACCTACCCTTTCGTTTATGAGCCACATTGATAGCAACGAGATCAGAGTACGAATACGCCAGCTTCGACGCGAACGGGGACTCACCCTCCTCGCCTTTGAAAAACTCAGCGGGGGCCGCATTCGGGCAGTAGTCCTTGGCGCGTATGAACGAGGTGATCGCTCAATGAGCCTTAAAAAGGTGATCGAAATCGCCGATCTCTTTGGCGTCGAGTTGGCCCACCTCATAGCTCCATCTTCTGGGCGCAGTGATAGCCGTGAAATAGCAGATAGACATATTTACGATCTCAGAGCGCTGCAAGCCCTGGAGACGAGCCCTGAAAAAGAGATACTCACTAAATACATCATGCGCATTGCTCATCAGCGTGGAGACTGGGCTGGGGAAATCATTTCTCTACGCCGCGATGATATCGATGCACTCTCAAGGGTGATCGATAGTGAAGAGGTCTATTTCCAGGAATGGGTAGCTGCTTCAGGAATTTTGCTTACAAAACGCTAGAGAGCCAAACTCGATTTAATAGTGATGATACGCCCCAGTACACCATGAATGAATCCCGCAGAGTCATCGGTGCTTAATGATTGCGCGAGATTGAGAGCTTCATCAATCACAATCGCGTCCTCTACGTCGTCTGCCCACAGGATTTCGAAAATTCCCAACCTGAGGATATTGCGATCAACTGCGGCAAGGCGATCCATATCCCACCCTTGCGAGTACGTGGTAATCAATTCATCAATTTTTCTCTTGTGGAGATGGATACCTTCTACAAGTGCGCGTGTGTACTCACGAATAGGTCGTGCATCTACACCTTCTTCAGTGACATCTCTCGCCGCTAGCAACTCTAGAAGATCGCTAGTACGAATATCAGATTCATAGAGCAGGTCTATGGTCTGCTTGCGTGCCTTGCTGCGTGCGGACACTAGCTAGCGCGGCCCTGATATGAGCCATCACGAGTGTCGACAATAATTTTCTCGTCCTGCTTAATAAAGAGTGGGACTTGAACTTCAATGCCTGTCTCAACAGTTGCTGGCTTTGTGCCACCTGATGATCTATCTCCTTGTAGCCCAGGCTCTGTATACGTAACCGTTAATTCAACCGATGCGGGCAGTTCGATATAGAGCGGATTGCCTTCGTGGATCGCTACGATTGCCTCAGTATTTTCAAGCATGTAATTTGAAGAATCTCCGACCGTTGCAGCCGAGATTGTCATTTGATCGAAATTCTTATTATCCATAAACACAAAATCATCGCCCTCTTTGTAGAGGAAATTCATCTCTCGCTTTTCGAGAGTCGCAATCTCAACCTTTACCCCCGCGTTGAAAGTTTTATCGACAACCTTGCCGGTCATTACCTGCTTGAGCTTGGTACGCACGAAGGCAGGCCCTTTACCCGGCTTCACGTGTTGAAACTCAACGACTGTCCAGAGCTGGCCTTCGATATCTAGGGTCATGCCGTTCTTGAGATCATTAGTTGTTGCCACAGTCGCACTCCAGTTCATCGCAACCGACCGATGTCAGCTGCTATAGATTTCTAAGTTTAGCGTATGAAAAATTAAGCGATGAGTTCCTTGAGGGCGATCAAGGCCAGTGAATATGAATGTGGACCGAATCCACCGATTGTCCCCGTCGCTACCCCTGAAATCACTGATGTGTGACGAAATTCTTCACGGCTCAACGGATTCGATAGGTGTACCTCTATAAGTGGACCTTTGAGCATAGCTGCCGCATCCCGGATTGCATACGAGTAGTGCGTGAAGGCGGCAGGATTAATAATCACCGGTGTCGCAGAATCAGCAGCCTCATGCAACCAACCAATGATTGTCGCTTCATCATCACTCTGGCGGACATCAGCGTTTAACCCAACTTCTTTTGCTGCGGCGGTGATGTATTCAACAAGTTGTGGATAAGAAAGATCGCCATAGATTGAAGAGTCACGAATATCTAAGCGAGCCAGGTTTGGTCCATTTATCACAAGAACGTTCATGGACATACCTTCTCATATGTCGCGACAAGAACATCCTGCGCCACATCCGTCAAACGACCTGTAACACCTATATCTGTGATGGTGACAAAGCGCAGAGCATGTCCACGAGCCTTCTTATCTCGGGACATGATCGCTTTCATCTCTAGCCAATCTCCACCCTGATACTGTGTAGGAAGGCCAATCCCCTTCAGGATTTCAAAATGTAACGCGTGAATATCGGATGAGATCAGACCTAGAGAGAGTTGAAGATGGGCCATGAATGCCATGCCTATCGCGACACATTCACCGTGGCGCAGTGAATAACGAGAATGCGATTCAACTGCGTGACCGAAGGTGTGACCGTAATTTAGGATCTCTCTTTCAAAGCCTTCTTTAAAGTCACTCCCCACCACACTCGCCTTGACCTTAACAGCGCGCGTAACCAGCTCTTCAATGATAGAAGGATTTGAACGAATCCTCGCCAGATTCTGTCCCTTCAGTAAATCAAGAATCTTTGCATCACGTATAAATCCGCACTTCACCACTTCGGCAAGACCTGCTGCAAAATCGCGATCACTCAGCGTTGTAAACCAGGCAAGATCAATAATTACCTTGATCGGTGAATGGAATGAGCCGATAAGATTCTTTCCATAATCTAGATTCGCACCCGTTTTTCCACCAATTGCCGCATCGACAGCTCCTGCCACTGAAGTAGGAATCGCTATCCAGTCGACACCTCGTAAATAAGTTGCTGCGACGAAGCCAGCAATATCGGTGACCGCTCCTCCGCCAATTCCGACAACAAGATCACTTCGAGTCAGTCCAGCAGCGGCGAGCCAATTCCAGAGGTTAAGCAGAACCTGGGGGCTCTTACCTTCTTCACCATCCGGTATTACGCAATAGATAAATTCACAATCACCAAATTGGAGATCACCCAATCCGAAATCCCCTAGGGAATCTCTTAACGTTTGAGTTGTGATGACTGCACAACGTGATCTATCCGAAACCAGGGGAAGAAGTTCTTCGTGCCAACTCGATCCGATAACAACGTCGTAGCTTCGCTCTGCCTCTACCGTAATAACTGACTTGGTCATTGTGCCGCCTCTTGACTATCGAGTATCTCAACAATTTTCTGGCAGACCTGGGCCGGTGAAAGCTCATCTGTAAGGATCGTAATGTCGGCAAGTCCTTCATAGATCGGGCGGCGCGCATTCATGAGCTCTTGCCACTTTGCCCGTGGATTTCCCAGAAGAAGAGGACGGTCTCGGTTAAATCCAACGCGTGGGGAAGCGCTAGAGAGAGAAACATCGAGAAAGACAATCGGTGCATCTGTTGATGAGAGTGCCTCATGTGACAATGGATCAAGAACTGATCCACCACCAAGTGAGAGGACTCCCGTTCCGATTGCTAATTGATCAAGAACGACAGCACGTTCAACTTCGCGAAAATATGGTTCGCCATCTTCGATAAAGATCTCTGAAATACTCTTAGCACATTTTTTTTCAATCAGATTATCCGTGTCGGCAAACGCCACTTTCAATCTCTGTCCGAGGGCTCTACCAACAGATGATTTCCCCGATCCGGGTGGCCCGATAAGAATCGCCGTAAGCATGGCTACCTGATTCGAAGATGTGCGATGTAGGACTCAAAATTTCGTTTCGTTTCCTGAACGCTATCTCCACCGAACTTTTCGAGCACTGCTTCAGCCAATACAAGAGCTAACATCGCCTCACCCACGATTCCAGCAGCGGGAACCGCGCACACATCAGAACGCTGGTTAATTGCCTTTGCAGCTTCACCTGTTGCTGTGTCGATGGTATCGAGCGCTTTGGGAACAGTGGAGATTGGTTTCATTGCGATACTGACGCGGAGAATCTCACCGTTGGACATTCCGCCTTCGGTACCGCCTGCCCGATCGCTTCGGCGAACTACACGACCTAGGGAGTTCTTCTCAATTTCATCATGTGCAACTGATCCGCGACGAGTAGCAGTTGTGAAGCCGTCCCCAATCTCAACTCCCTTAATCGCTTGAATTCCCATCATCGATGAAGCAATCCGAGCATCAAGGCGACGATCCCAATGCACATGCGAACCAAGCCCTGGAGGTAAGTTAAAGGCGAGAATTTCGCAGACTCCGCCTAACGTATCCCCGTCGGAATGCGCACTTTCAATCTCTTTCATCATCAACGCACTTGTAACGGCATCGCTGCAACGAACGGGATCGCTATCGATTCGCGACATATCCCCTTCGAGCGGTAAAGGTGTCTCTTCGGGTACGCGGACCGAACCTATAGAGAGAACGTGGCTCAGAATTGTTACACCAACACTCTGCTCGAGAAATGCTCGAGCAACAGCGCCAAGTGCCACTCGCGCTGCGGTTTCACGTGCACTTGCTCTCTCTAAAATTGGTCGTGCGTCATCAAAATCGTACTTCTGCATTCCTACAAGATCAGCATGTCCTGGACGAGGGCGAGTAAGCGGTGCATTTCGCGCAAGATGTGAAATCTCAGCGTCATCAACTGGATCAGCCGACATCACCTTCTCCCATTTCGGCCACTCAGAATTTCCCACCTGAATACTTACCGGACCGCCTTGAGTCAGACCTAAGCGAATTCCACCCAAAATTGTGATTTTATCTGCTTCAAAATTCTGTCGGGCTCCTCGGCCAAAACCTAACCGTCGACGAGAGAGATGTAGATCCAAAAAAGCTGAATCAATCTTTACATGTGCAGGAATGCCTTCAAGAATTGCCGATAGGGCCTGCCCGTGAGATTCTCCTGCTGTAAGCCAACGCATCCCCCTATTCTTGCAGATCGCACGGGCAGATGCCCGCCTATTTAGATTAAATGAACCAACACCGTTGCTAGAGATAGTGATGGAGCAAGAGGTATGGCTTGATCGCATATAAATCGGCCCTTGGAAGAGATGGCTGCGTGAACGATCGCCGCGAAAGCGAAAGTGAGAGTAAAGATCTGATAGCTAGATAAGTTAACTGGGATCAGGAGAAGAGATAGGACTCCAAGCAATTTAACATCGCCCATTCCCAGACCGAAGAACTTCCAACCAGATGTTGTGACAACAAAGATGATGAGAAATGCCGTTACGTGAGACCTCCAATCGTGTCCGTTAATGAGGGCGTTACCAAGTGCGATACATATTAGAACGATGAGCGCTTTATTTGGAATCCGATGTGATTTGAGGTCAGATGCACTCATCCAGATTAATGAAGGGAGAATGAGCAAGAGCATCCAAGGAGGATAGCGCTAGGAATTACAGAGTTAGGAAATTACATGAGGTTCTGTGGTTATTGACGACTGAGAATCTCTCGCAGAAATGGCGCTAGTTTCGAGCGATCAAGCGGTTCATTGAGGACAAGGTCTAATTGATCCAACCCTTGCCAGAGCAATAGCTCTTTGCCATTGATGACGCGACCGGATCGATCGGTCCATCTTTCTGCAAGTACCGTTGGCCAAGGCTTGTAAATAACATCAAACAAGAGTGTATCTACTATCGGATTTAGATTCTCAGCTAAAAGATCTGCCGCCCCTGCTGGTGTTGTATTAACGACAAGGTCAAAAGGAGAGAGATCAAATTCATCACTCCACGCTAGATAATCGAAGATCGAATTCACGACACATCGTGAGAGTGCATCGCGTCTTGTTGAGGTTCGACCGAGGACCGAAATTGATGGAATCACACCATCGACTGCCCCCGCAATCGCGCGAGCAGTTCCTCCCGCTCCGAGAATCAGGGCCTGAGAAAATGATGTCAGCCCCTCACCTTGCACCGCTGCGAGAAAACCGGACCCATCTGTCGAGCATCCACGCCATACACCGTCTCTGCGATACAGAGTATTTGCCGAACCAATGCGTGTAGAGAGTGAATCAAAATCAATGTCGAGTAAAAATGCTTCTTCCTTTAAAGGCATTGTTAATGAGAGGTAATCAAAGTTCTCAGATTGCTCTGCAAAGAAACGAGAGAGGCTCCCACTCGGTACATCAATCGCTTCATACCTTCCATCAATTCCGAGAAAGTTAAATGCTCCGTTATGAAGCGCTGGGGAAAGGGAGTGAGAAATAGGTGAACCAAGCACTGCTCCACGAATCATGATCACTCCTCGAACTTTCCGTCACGCAAATTAGCCTTGTATAGCAATTTCCATCTATTAAACTGCTCAAATGAGTCGGTGAAACGGGTATCCCGTGGAGCAACAGTAATGAAGTAGAGCCAAGTACCCTCTGAAGGAGAAACAGTGGCGAGCATCGCATTACGCCCTGGATTGCCGATCGGTGAAGGTGGTAGACCCGCCCTGCGATAGGTGTTATACGGTGAGTTCACCAAGGTCGATTGTGTGCTCAGAAAAATGTCTCCCCGTTTCTCTTCAATATAGTGAACAGTAGAATCCATCTGCAATGGCATGCCGATCTTCAATCGATTGAAAATTACTCGGGAAACCTGACCAAAGACATCATCTGTCCCTTCAGCTTGAATGATCGAGGCAATCGTAAGAAGCTCTTGTGGATCAAAACCGCTCTTTGACGTATCGAATCCAGCGCTCTTCGTTTCACGCAAACCTCTAGCGATCATTGCTGCTAGCGCATCTTCTACCGGTGTTCCTTTCGCAAAACTATACTGTGACGGGAAAAGCAAGCCCTCCAAAGATGTGTAAGGTGAAGGAATTTCTGCGCCAGAAAACGCCCGATCGATTTCTTTGCGGGTATAGCCAGCGTTCTCAAAGCTCTTCTTGATTTCAGATAGCCATGCACCTTCCTTGATCACGATCAATCCTGCAATACGTTTATTGTCGAGCAACTGCGTAAGAGCATCTCGAGCGCATAAACGAGCATCGATCAGATGTACACCGGGTGCAATCGAAGCTGATCGAGGATCAGCGACAGCCAGACGAAAGAAGGCTGCCTGAGATTGTGTTACACCTTTTTCAAATAACTCAAGAGCGATATCAGATCCACTCTCACCTCTAGCGACATCAATAGAAATTTGCTTAGCCTGAGAGTCAATAGCGCATGGGAAATCTGCAGCGGCCTCTGGTCCGCGTTTGATGAGAGAGAGTGCTCCAATAAAAATCGCACTTGTTATCAGTGCGGCTGTAACGCGTGTGAGCGCGGCTCTATCGACGGTCACGAGCGAGCCCACTCTCTAGAATGGCCACTGCTGCAACAGAATCAATCAGCTTTCGCTGATTCTTTGCATTCACTCCAGCCTGAGTGAGAAGAGCAGATGCAGAGACAGTTGTGAGTCGTTCATCAACCATCTCCACTTCACAGGCAAAGTGCGCCTTAATTTTTTCGGCGAAAAGGAGTGCCTTTGCACTTGATTCAGATGGTTCGCCAGAGAGGTTAAGTGGGAGACCGATGTAGATTCGTACTGGCTCGTACTCGTTGTAGATCTTCTCGATCTCTGACATCACAGCAGGATTCTTGCTATCAAGTGGGTCAAGAGGGGTTGAAAGAATTCCATCAAGATCACAGACAGCCACACCTATACGTACGTCACCGTAATCAAAGGCAAGACGGCGGCCCAGCCGTGACATTAGCTGCTCGCGATTGCTAGTTCGATGGCTTTGAAGGCATCACCAATCTTCGATTTGTCTACGCCACCACCTTGGGCGAAATCATCTTTTCCACCGCCGCCGCCACCGAGTACCGCACTTGCAACCTTTACGAGTGCACCAGCTTTAACATTCTGCGCACGGGCACCATCGCTGGTGGCGACAACTAAGACAACCTTTTCATCGACAATGCTGGTGATTGCCACCACGCTCTTAGCTGTACGCGCGCGCAGATCAAGTGCGATTTCTCTCAAACTATCGGCTGGAATTCCGTCTGGGAGTGATCCAGAGATAAAGGAGACACCCGCAATCTCCTGTGCGTGTTCCATCAGCGATCCCGCACTCTTGAGTGCGGCGGCAGTGCGCAAGATCGTCAATTCCTTCTCGATATCTTTCATCTTAGAGACTAAATCATTGATGCGGGAAGGTAGATCTTCTACGCGTGCACCTTTAATGATCTGAGTTAGTGAATTGAGAAGCAGGTGCTCGCGAGCCAAAAATTGATAAGCATCAGACCCAACGAGCGCCTCAACACGACGCACACCAGCACCGATTGATGATTCAGAGAGAAGTTTTACCAAACCCAATTGTCCTGAACGATGAACGTGAGTACCGCCGCACAATTCACGTGCCCAATCACCTACGCTCACAACTCGAACGCTATCTCCATACTTTTCACCGAATAGCGCCATAGCGCCAATCTTCTTCGCCTCTGCTTGCGACATCACCTCTGCAGTTACCGCGAGATCATCAATGAGCAGTGCATTAACCCGGGCCTCGACTTCATTGAGTACACCATCTGAAACCGGGCCAGTGGATGGGAAATCAAAACGAAAACGACCAGGTGAGTTCTCTGAGCCCGCTTGCGTTGCAGTCTCCCCCAACACTTCTCGAAATGCTTTGTGCACCATATGGGTTGCAGTGTGAGCGCGAGAAATTGCGTTGCGGCGTTCACTATCAATCGATGCGATCGCTGATGCGCCTACCGCTACTGAGCCCTTGACCACTCGTCCACGGTGAATTGATAAGCCTGGGACCGGGCTCTGAACATCATCAATTTCAATCACAGTTCCATCATGCAACGCTAATCTTCCGCCGTCGGCTAATTGCCCACCACCCTCTGCATAGAAGGGGGTGCGATCAAGAACAATTTCAACATCAGAGCCTTCGGTCGCCTCTGATCTGGTCACTCCATCGACAAGAATCGCTCGAATCTTCGACTCGGATTCAATACTGGTGTAACCAACAAATTCTGTACGACCATGATCATCTGTGATCTTCTTATACTCGCTAAGGTCAGTATGGCCACTCTTCTTTTCGCGCGCATCTGCCTTAGCGCGATCACGCTGCTCTTTCATCAATCGAGTAAACCCAGCCTCATCAACTTCAAGGCCTACTTCACGAGCCATTTCGAGTGTGAGATCAAAAGGGAAACCGTAGGTGTCGTGAAGTTTAAAGACATCATCTCCACTCATGAGAGTAGACCGTGATTTCTTCACGACAGAGGCGGCAGTATCAAAGATAACCGTTCCACTTTTAAGAGTCTGTAAGAAACTCTCCTCTTCAGCGGTGCTCACTGCAAGAATTCTTGCCGCATCACTATTGAGTTCAGGATACTGAGGACCCATCGCTCCAATGGCTGCTTGCGTAAGAAGAGCCATGCTTGGCTCGTTACTTCCAAGAAGGCGCATATTTCTAATCGTTCGTCGCATCATTCGACGAAGCACATAACCACGACCCTCATTTCCAGGTGTGACACCATCTCCGATCAACATCGCTGCCGTACGGGCGTGGTCTGCAACCACGCGAAGCGAAATATCAGACTTCTCGGTCTTGCCGTACTTCACTCCTGATAATTCCGAAGCGCAAGAAAGAATTTGCATGGTCGTATCGATCTCATAAATATTCTCAACACCTTGAAGCAGCGCAGCCATACGCTCTAGGCCTAACCCTGTATCAATACTCTTCGCAGGGAGTTCACCTAAAATTGGGAAGCCATCTTTTCCGCCACCTGCACCACGCTCGTTCTGCATGAAGACTAAGTTCCACACTTCAAGGTAACGATTTTCATCCGCGATTGGACCGCCATCGATTCCGTAAGCAGAACCGCGATCGTAGTAAATTTCAGAGCACGGACCGCACGGTCCAGGCACGCCCATCGACCAGAAGTTATCTGCCATATCACGGCGTTGAATGCGTTCTAGCGGAACACCCATTTTCTTATGCCAAATATTTGCTGCCTCGTCATCATCGAGATAGACAGTCACCCACAATTTATCTTCAGGGAAACCATACCCGCCATCAGAAATTGGCTTGGTCAATAACTCCCACGCCAGAGCAATAGCACCTTCTTTGAAATAATCACCGAACGAGAAATTTCCACACATTTGAAAGAACGATGCATGTCGAGTTGTCTTACCTACTTCATCGATATCTAACGTTCGTACACACTTCTGCACTGATGTTGCTCGCGCATACGGCGGGGTGACTTCTCCCAGAAAAAATGGCTTGAAGGGAACCATTCCGGCATTGACCAGCAGCAGGTTTGGATCGTCAGCGATGAGCGATGCGGATGGGACAACTGTGTGATCTAACCCGAGAGAGTTACCTGACTCAAAAAAGCGCAACCACCGTGCGCGGATCTCCGCTGATTCCACGAACTACACTCACTCAGCCTTCTTCTTCTTCTTGCTGCGAGTCTTCCCAGCTTGTGCTGCAGTCAAAAGAGCGCTAGCAACTTTCACCGCAGGTCCGCTCTGATCGATAAAGTCAGTAGTGGCCTCGGAAACTTTTGTAGTCACATCTTCGACGTTCTTAGTGATTTTCGCGAAAGATTCGAGAGGGCTATTGATGAGCTCAAGGGTTCGAGTGGATTCTTGAATCAATGGTGTCGTCTCAGTAGTCATTGTTGCTAGAGAGAGGCTCGCCTCATCGATGAAACGACCAAGACGGACCACTGCATAGGCGATGGCGCAGGCGATAACAAAGAGCGACGCAGCAGCAATAATTGTTGCAATTCCACCTGGACCCATGAGGAATCCCCCGTTCATCAAAGAAGTATGACGCTAAGCCTACCCGATCGGCTTATTTCGCGGGCACCTCTGGCTTGAAATCAATCCCACTCTCACGTCGCTGAGCAGTTGTAATCGGAGTCGGTGCTCCAGTCAGTGGATCTCCACCACTTGCAGTTTTAGGAAAGGCGATTACTTCACGAATTGAATCACTGCCTGTGAGCAATGCGCAGACGCGATCTAGACCAAGAGCGATTCCGCCATGGGGTGGAGGTCCGTAATTGAATGCCTCCAAAAGAAATCCAAACTTACTATTGGCTTCTTCATCACTTAGTCCAATCACTCGGAAAACTTCGCGTTGAATCTCTTTATCGTGGATGCGAATCGAACCGCCGCCGAGCTCGGTGCCATTGAGAACAATGTCATAAGCGTAGGCAAGTGCATTCGCAGGATCTTTCGAGAATGTGGAAGCAAATTCGGGTTTAGGTCCAGTAAATGGATGGTGCACTGCAGTCCATCCCCCACCATCGATCGGTTCAAACATTGGTGCATCAACTACCCAGACGAACTTCCATGCACCCTCTTCAATGAGATTGCATCGCTTTCCGATTTCAATTCGAACAGCGCCTAAAAGTGCTTGCGAGGATGCCTTATCCCCTGCGGCAAAAAAGATCGCATCCCCCTTCTTAGCACCGACTTTTTCGGCAATTCCTGCTTGTTCAGAATCAGAGATATTTTTTGAGACGGGACCACCGAGAGTTCCATCATCGTTGAGAAGAATGTACGCCAATCCTTTAGCACCACGCGCCTTCGCCCAATCCTGCCAAGCATCGAGCTCTCGTCGCGGTGAATTGGCCCCGCCTGGCATGACTATTGCACCCACGTACTCTGATTGGAAAACTCTAAACGGAGTCTCTTTAAAGAATTCAGTAACATCTACCAACTCATTACCAAAGCGAAGATCTGGCTTATCTGATCCGTAACGATTCATCGCATCTCTGTAAGTCATATGAGGAATCGGAGTCGCAATCGTGTAGCCCAAACTATCTTTCCAAATGTCGACCAAAATTTTCTCAGCAACGGCGATGATGTCGGCCTGATCAATAAAAGACATTTCAATATCTAATTGTGTAAATTCAGGTTGGCGATCTGCACGGAAGTCTTCATCACGGAAGCAGCGAGCTATCTGGTAGTACCGCTCCATCCCTGCAACCATCAATAATTGCTTAAACAATTGCGGTGATTGTGGAAGGGCATACCAACTACCTGGTTGGAGACGAACGGGAACAAGAAAGTCACGTGCGCCTTCGGGCGTGGAACGAGTGAGATACGGGGTTTCAATCTCAAGAAAATCAAGTTCATCCATTGCACGTCTAATTGCCGACGTAACGCGAGATCTTAATCGTAAATTCGCGGCGGGACCTTCGCGTCGCAAGTCAAGATATCTATAGCGCAGGCGCACCTCTTCAGAAATTTCAGATTCAACACCGGTATCGACAGGAAATGGCAGTGGCGCTGACTCGCTCAACACCGTTACTGAATCTCCCATTACTTCAATAGCGCCAGTTGGTAAGCCGTCATTCTCATTTCCAGCAGGGCGTGCCACTACTTCGCCCGTAATTGCTAAGCACCACTCAGCACGTAAAGATCCCGCTAGCGCTTCATCGCGGATGACAACCTGAACTGAACCTGTTGCATCACGAAGATCAATAAATGCCACTCCACCATGATCTCGACGTCGAGCCACCCAACCGGCGAGTGTGACTGTCTGACCCACGTGACTGGCACGAAGGGATCCCGCATCAT
>CAZNUC010000029.1:0-14717 GCA_964576165.1 uncultured Candidatus Planktophila sp.
AGCGAGATTGAGAGACCACATCAAGTGTCGCAGTGAAATCTTCTTCCGTCTCGCCCGGAAAACCAACAATGATGTCGGTTGTGATCATTGCGTGTGGAATAGCTTTTCGCACTCGATCAAGAATTCCTAGATAGCGATCGCTTCGATAGGATCGACGCATCGAGGCCAAGATTGAGTCAGAGCCAGATTGAAGAGGCATATGTAAGTGTGGCATCACAACAGGAGTCGTTGCCATAACCTCAATAACGTCATCGGTGAAATCACGCGGATGGGGCGACATAAACCGTAAGCGTTCAAGGCCATCAACTCCAGCAACTTCTTTGAGTAGACGTGCAAATGCTCCACGCTCACCTAACTCAACTCCGTAGGCATTCACATTTTGACCTAGCAACGTTACTTCGATAACGCCTTGCTCTACTAAGGCGCGAACTTCTGCGAGAACATCACTCATCGAACGATCTTTCTCAACCCCGCGCAGTGTAGGGACAATGCAGAATGTACAAGTGTTGTTACAGCCGACAGAGATAGAGACCCATGATGAAAAGGCTGAAAAGCGACGGGCGGGAAGTGTGGATGGGAAATGTTCGAGCGCTTCAAGGATCTCGATCTGCGACTCTTCTTCAATGCGTGCTCGTTCAAGTAAGACAGGTAGTGAACCCACATTGTGCGTACCAAAAACCACATCTACATACGGGGCCTTTTTAAGAATGATTGCTTGATCTTTTTGCGCTAAACAACCACCGACTGCAATTTGCATTGAAGGATTAGCCTTCTTTATAGGCGCAAGGAATGAGAGGTTTCCATAGAGTTTGTTATCAGCGTTCTCACGTACTGCGCAGGTGTTAAAGACGACAATGTCGGCCTGAACCCCGGACTCTGCTGGCACGAAACCAGCTTCATCTAAAAGTCCAGCGATTCGCTCTGAATCATGAACATTCATCTGACAGCCGTATGTTTCGACTGTATACGTGCGAGTCATTAGATATCTAAAATTTTATAAGAAAGATCTGCTCGATTAACCACGAGCATCTTTCCATTTGTTAATGGCGTCCAATCATCATGTCCCCATCCCGTGGAAGCTATCTTGATCGCGCCATCTTCCTTAGTGAAACGGAGCTCGTAGTGATGTGGAACAGTCCACTCACTCTGCTCTAACTCATTGAATTGACAGACTGCAATCAAGAAATCAGGGGTGAGGGTAATTGAATTGATAGACGAATAATCACTGGTTGAGGCAATCTTCTTTACCGTGGAGGCGATGGCGTTGATCAAACCCTCACTTTTTGCCGCCGTAAGTATTGCAAAAAAGTAACGCTCGCTATCTGTAGTTGATGTCAGCTCTGAGAGGAGATCTGCATCTATGAGCGGTTCTACGCTCGCTGGAGGGCGAATCGTTCCATTATGCATAAATGAGATATCGCCGTGAATAAATGGGTGATTATTTGAAATATCTACCGTTAAACCTTTTGAGGCTAGGCGAAGATGTAAGAGTGCACCATCGCTGGAGGTTGTTGTCGCTACCTTTGAGAAAAGTTCGCTCTCAAATGCTGGCGCTAAATCTCGTTGAAGTTCTTGAGCACCGCCCACAGAGTCACAAGTCGTTACTCCCCAACCATGCTTATGTTCTTGAGAAAGTTGCACAAAGTCGTCAAGGGTTGATCCAATTACGGATTCAAAGGTGGCCGGTTTAGTCGAGGCGTAGGCCAATAATCTGCACATAAGGCCAATCTACCGTGGAATACGAATTGGTTCCTGCCCACGAGCAATGAGTCGCTCAAAGTGGATCTCCCGCTTATCGTTAAATCTCATCGCATCTTCTCCCGCTTTCTTAAGGAAAGCCGCGAGCTCCTCGCGAGCCAGTAAACCATCCCCCGATAGATCGGTTCTTTCAAAGACGTTCCATGCCCGAAGGACTGGCGCGATGACATCATCGAGATGTTGCTGAAGGTCATAAATCCCAGCCAGTGCTATCTGCACCGCCTTGCGACCAAAGCCAGGCATATTCGCACCTGGCATATCGAAATTAGTGACAACATCTGCGATCGCGCGCATCGCTGCGTTCGGTTCTAACTCAAGTGCTTGGGCCAGTAAGTTGCGATAGAAAATCATATGTAAATTCTCATCGAGTGCGACTCGCTGCATCATATTTTCAGCGATCGGATCATTTGAAAGTTTGCCTGTATTGCGGTGAGAGATGCGAGTGGCAAGTTCTTGGAATGAAACGTATGCAATCGTATGCAACATATCGTTCTCATATGGTGTCTGGTAGCCCAAGGACATATGTGCCATGCGAAGATCTTCAAGTTCGTAAGGATCAACACCTCGTGTTGCCATGAGGTAATCACGAATCACAATTGCGTGACGAGCCTCTTCTGCCGTCCATCGTTCAATCCAATTTCCCCATGCTCCATCGCGTCCCATAGAGATTGCAATCTCTGTGTGGTAGCTAGGCAAGTTGTCCTCAGTCAGAAGATTTAATACGAGCGAATCTTGGGCAACAGGTGTGAGGCGAGAATCTTTTGCCTCCCATGCATCGCCATTAAGTGGCCCTGCATAATCGCGGCCCTCTGACCATGGGACATATTCATGTGGGTACCAATTTTTCTGTACACCTAAATGTCTATTTAATTCGACTTCAACGACAGGTTCTAAATCTCGGATGAGCCGGGATTGAATTGCATGTGCGTCATATGTCATGCAACAACGCTACGGCAGTAGTTGTGTTACTGACTAGTTTGAATTCGCATCTTTACGCTGGCGAGCCTGTGATGAGCGCCATGTTGCGATTGCTCCATGATTACCACTGAGTAATACAGGCGGTACTTCTATGCCACGCCACTCTTGTGGGCGTGTGTAATTTGGATACTCGAGATATCCCTCTTCATTATGTGACTCTTCAGCAAGTGAAAGCGGGTTTCCTAAAACTCCTGGAATCAATCGAGTGATCGCTTCAATCATTACCATCGCTGCGACCTCACCACCTCCAAGAACATAATCACCGATCGATACTTCTCTCACCCTAATGTTGCGGTCTGTATACTCCTGTTGGCTGTAATGCTGACGAACGCGATCATCGATTCCTTCATAGCGTCCGCAGGCAAAGATTAAATGCGCTGCCGTCGATAACTCTTGCGCCATCTCTTGCGTAAAACGGCGACCCGCCGGTGTCAAAATAATCAGATCTGATCCATCCTCAATGACGCTATCAATGGCATTTCCCCACACATCTGCAAGCATGACCATCCCAGCGCCACCGCCATATGGCGCATCATCAACTGTGTGATGGATATCTTTCGTCTGGGTTCGTAAGTCGTGCACATTGATCGATAGCAAGCCGCCTTCTTGCGCTTTACCTAAGAGCGAGAGCTGTAATGGCGTAAAATAATCAGGGAATATTGTGATCGCATCGATCTTCACTGCACTCTCCCATCAATAATTGGCGGAATCACCACGAGTTTCTTATTTGCAATATCTACTTCAGGAACAAGGGCCCGAACAAAGGGAATCAGAATTTCAGAAGATCCGCCCGCAATAACAAGGACATCCTGGCCCGGAAGATTGAGTACATCGGTAATATCCCCGACCAGAGAACCATCTTCTAAATAGGCCTTACATCCGACAAGTTGAAGCACGTGATAGTCATCGTCATCTTCGCCAGGAGCATTGATATCAATATCGGCATAGAGCAACGCATCACGAAGTTTTTCGACCGCATTGCGATCAGAGTAACCTTCAAATGAGAGAAGCAAGATGCCGTTATGGACCCGAACAGATTCGACAGTTAAATCTCCGTGGTCATCTGTTTCTAAGCGAGCGCCTAAAGCAAAACGAGTTGCCGCATCATCGGTACGAACTTCGATTGTCGCCTCACCCAAGATTCCATGGGCACGACCAATGCGCCCAACATTTAGGCGCATGACATCAGCTTTCTTAACGAGCCTCGTCTGTATCGATGAGATCAACGCGAACACTACGTCCAGCAAGAGCGCTCACGACTGTGCGAAGCGCCTTTGCTGTACGTCCATTGCGTCCAATGACCTTACCGATATCTTCAGGATTAACGCGAACTTCTAGAGTTGTTCCTCTGCGGTGCGTCTTCTCCGTGACGATGACATCTTCAGGGTTATCTACGATTCCCTTAACGAGATGCTCGAGAGCTTCATCAATCATGGTTAGTTAGCTTCTTCTTCAGTAGCGTCAACCACAACTTCTGTCTCAACAACTTCAGCTGGAACCTCTGCCACCTCAGCGACTGCTACTGGCTCGGACACTACAACTTCAGCGACCGCTTCTGGCTCGGACGCTTCAACAGCTGCTTCAACTACCGGAGTTTCTTCGACTGGATTTGCCTTAGCGGCAAGTTTCTCCTGAGCCTTCTTCTTCAAAGTTGTTGCACCCTCTTTAGGCTCATCCATGGCAGATTTAACTGCCGCCTCGTAGGCAACGCTCTTGTGTGGCTTAGGTGTTGCAACGCGAAGTGTTCCTTCTGTTCCAGGCAATCCCTTGAACTTCTGCCAATCTCCGGTGACCTTAAGGAGTGCTGCTACAGCCTCTGAAGGTTGTGCACCAACTCCAAGCCAGTAGAGCGCACGCTCTGAGTTGACCTCAATAATTGATGGTTCTTGTCCTGGAACGTAGCGACCAATTTCTTCAATTGAAAGTCCGTTACGAGCCTTACGTGAATCGGTAACAACGATGCGATAGAACGGTGTACGAATCTTGCCCATGCGCATTAAACGAATTTTTGTAGCCAAAGCAGTGGTGCTCCTAAAAATATATGTTCAATCTCGCGACCGTAGCGGGGTGCCCAGTAAAGAGATCCAACGATGGATATGGATGTTTCGGGGGTAGAGGGCCCCGTCACAGGTGACCAATCTTGCCATGTGTGAGCGTCGATCCAAAATCAGGAGTTCTCTTCGACCGCCCTCTTGGCTGGATTTCCTGAACGAGACTTCTTCTTAGGCGGGGTCGATGGCCCTTTACCCATTCTCGGCGCCGCAGGCATTCCAGGGACCCCCGGAGGCAGAGACATACCGGCAGGCATGCCGCCACCATTTCTCATCTGTTTCATCATCTTCTGAGCGGCGGAGAACTTATCTACGAGAGCATTTACTTCCTGCACCTTGCGCCCTGAACCAGAAGCGATACGAGCACGCCGTGAACCATTAAGAATCTTTGGTTCGATCCGTTCTTGCGGTGTCATTGATTGAACAATTGCTTTTGTTCGCACAATTTCACTCTCATCAAAATTTTCTATCTGTTTCTTCATTGCGCCAGAGCCCGGAAGCATGCTGAGTAACTTACCCATCGAGCCCATCTTCGACATCGCTTCTAATTGTTCTAGGAAATCTTCGAGTGTGAAATCTTCACCTTTAACAAATTTCTCTTCAAGTCGTGCGCTTGACTCACTAGCAAGAGCCTTCTTTGCCTGCTCGGCTAACGTTGCGACATCACCCATGCCCAGAATTCGAGATGCCATTCGGTCAGGGTGGAATAGGTCAAAGTCCCCGAGTTTTTCACCAGTAGATGCGAACATAATTGGCTTACCGGTAAGAACTGCAATCGAAAGAGCCGCGCCGCCTCGAGCATCTCCATCAAGTTTTGTTAATACTACTCCATCAAAACCAACACCGACTTTAAATGCTTGCGCAGTCTTTACGGCATCTTGTCCGATCATCGCATCAACAACGAAGAGAATTTCATCAGGGTTAATGGCATCTCGTATATCTGATGCCTGCTTCATCATCTCGTCATCGAGACCAAGCCGTCCAGCAGTATCAACAATCACGATGTTATGTAACTTTGAGCGAGCAAAGGCTAACCCTGCCTTAGCAACCTCTACCGGATTTCCGACTCCATTTCCTGGCTCTGGAGCAAAGACGGGAACCGAAATGCTCTCACCGACAATCTGTAACTGATTGACTGCATTTGGTCGTTGTAAATCTGATGCAACCAATAACGGAGTATCGCCAAGATCTTTAAAGTACTTGGCAAGTTTTCCAGCAAGTGTTGTCTTTCCAGCACCCTGCAAACCAGCCAACATGATCACTGTAGGTGGATTCTTGGCCAAACGAACTCTTCGGGCTTGACCACCTAGAATTTCAATTAACTCTGCGTTGACAATGTCAAAGATTGCTTGCGCCTGATTGGAACCTGACTGCAAGGTAGGTAGCGCACTGAGAGATTTGTTCTTCACCTTTTCGATAAAGCTTTCAACGACTCCGAGCGCTACGTCTGCTTCAAGAAGTCCTTGGTAAATCTCGTTACACACCTGATCGATATCACTTGCTGTGATTTTTCCACGAGAGCGTAGTGATGAGAACGCCGACGAGAACTTACTACTCAGTGACTCAAACATAATGACCGCACTCTACTTGAGGAGGGCGGCTTTGACCTTCTCGACAATCTCATCTACGCGAGGACGATCAAGGGCTCCCCCGCCAATCTCGCGAAGATAGAGGGTGTCGATCGCCTCCGCGCCCAGCGTTGTAATTATTGCGGCTCTGATATCAATGTTGCAGGCGGAGATAATATCTCCGATATTAAATAGAAGTGCGGGTCTGTCGTGCGTTCGAATTTCAAGGATGGTCGCATCTGTTGCCCCATCAGAAAATGCTTCAACAACAGGATCAGGCACAGGAATCTTTGGGAGTGTGGCATAGGCTGCGATGCGTTCTTTTATTCGGTCCGCAAGGCTACGGCTATCTTCAAGTGCACTCGTAATGTGCTTCCTGAGAGACTCTTCAGTTATCTCCGGTGCATGAGGATCTGCAATTACAACCCACTGCATTACTGCACAATCATGTGTAGTTTTCGTTTTAGCAGAACGTACATCAAGACGTAAAATATTGAGTACGCCCGCTACTAGGGATAGAAGTCCTGATCGGTCGGGTATCACAAGATCAATGAGGTAGTCATACTCTCGTTTTTCAACGCGTATCGAGAGCTCGCCTCGAGCAGCAATCTCACTCTGTCTCTCTGTCAGTTCAGGCTGTTGTGCAACCGTGTTATCAACCATGGCACTTTTAACGCGACGGAAAAGTTCTGCAACAAGACTTGCTTTCCATTCAGACCACGCTGCTTTTCCAGTCGCTTCACCGTCAGCGATACTGAGTGCGTGCAAAAGCTCGAGCGTTGCAACATCCGGGATAGCTGAAAGTACCGTGGCGATAGTTGCCGGATCATCAAGATCTCTGCGTGTGGCGGTGGCAGAGAGAAGGAGATGATGCTCAACTAGTATCCTCAGAGTTTCCTGATCATCTGCGTCAAAACCAACACGTGCAGCAATTGGAATAATCAGCGATGCTCCTCGAATTGAATGATCATCTTGCGTACCCTTACCAATATCGTGAAAAAGTGCTGCAAAGAGCAATAAGTCAGGGCGGTGGACTTTACGTGTAAGTGCGCTTGCATGCACCAGGGTTTCAACCATATGACGATCAACAGTGTGTCGATGTAAGAGATTTCGCTGAGGGAGCGAACTCACTGTGCTCCATTCTGGGAACCACGATGTGATCACACCTTCTTGTTCAAAACCTTCCCAGACTGGAATCATTGATGGTCCTGCGCCAATAAATGCAATGAAGTTTTCGCGCGCGATTCGTGGCCAAGGTGTTGTAAGAGGCGGAGCTTTTTCAGCAATAAGTGCCACAGTCTCCATAGAAAGAGGTAGCCCAATCTGAGATGCGGCGGCGGCAACTTTAAATGAGAGCGTTGCATCGGATGAAATCGGAGCATCAATACTGAGCGCAACCTCTTGATGAGAAATAACAATGTCAGGTGTTAATGCAGTGGTGCGAACCTTCCTCATGAATCGTCCTAGACGATCTTTGCCACGATGCTCAATCCCATGCCAGATTGAACCTAGAAGGTAGTCAATTGATCGTGCAGATTTTGCAACATCTGCCATCAAGATATCTGCATCGGCATATCCCAGAATCTGAGCCAATGCATCTTGCTCACGAAAAAAAAGTCGATCTTTTGAGTTCCCAGTGAGCGTGTGCAAACTATCTCGAATCTTCAAAAGCGTGCTCTCGGCAGTTGCCATTCGTTCAAGTGATGGCAAACGAACATCCGAACGAGCGATACATTTAATCGAGTTGATATCTCGTAATCCGCCACGAGCTTCTTTGAGGTCGGGCTCCAAGAGGTAAGCGAGCTCGCCACTTTTTTCATGACGAATTCGCATAGATTCTTTCAGCACTTGTAAGTACCGTTCTGAATCTCTTCGCCATAGGGCAAGATTCTCGGCCTGAAGAGTTGCAACTGAATCTGGGTCACCACAGATGAGGCGAATATCAAGTAACCCCATAGCCACTCGGATATCTCTTCTTGCTAGATCTACACTCTCCTTCACGGTTCTTACTGAGTGATCAATCGATAGCCCTTGATCCCATAATGGATAGAGAAGAGAGTTAACAATCTCATTGAGTTCTGACTGGTTCTTTCCTTTATGTAGAAAGAGAAGATCCAAATCAGATCCTGGTGAGAGTTCGCCGCGGCCATAACCACCGACCGCGGCGAGACTCACCCCTTGAGAAGTTTTTCCGAGAGCGTTGAATAATCCAATGAGTAAATGATCACTAGCGTCAGACCTATTTCGACGTTCTCGCGTACTCATCTCTAACTAGATCGTCCTAGATTGCCTCTGAACCACGCTCTCCTGTACGAACTCGAATTACTTGTTCGACCGAAGTGGTCCAGACCTTTCCATCACCGATAGATCCGGTAAATGCTGCTTTCACAATGAGATCGAGAGCACTCTCAACATCGGCATCATTGACCAAAACCTCCAAGCGAACTTTAGGAACAAGATCAACGGTGTACTCGGCCCCACGGTAGACCTCGGTATGTCCCCGTTGACGTCCGAAGCCACTGGCTTCAGAGACAGTCATTCCTGTAATTCCGGCTGCTTGAAGAGCATCTTTTACATCATCTAACTTGAACGGCTTAAGAATTGCTGTAATCAGTTTCATGACTGTCCTCCCTTAGAAACGCCTAGGACGCTTCCCTGGCTATTGTCCGATAGTTCATATGCTCGTTCAGCGTGAATTGCTACATCGATGCCGGCGACTTCCTGATCTTGAGTAATTCTGAATCCAAAGATCATATCGATCACCTTTCCGATAATCAGAGTAGCAATAAATGAGTAGGCAAGGACTGCCCCTGCGCCAATAATCTGCTTAACGAGTTGATCAGTTCCGCCACCATCGAAGAGACCTACCTCAACTCCAACGAAGCCGATCATCACGGTTCCAACGATTCCGCCAACGAGGTGGACGGCAACCACATCCAGTGAGTCGTCATATCCAAATTTGAATTTGAGACCAACCGAGAGCGCACAAAGTGCACCTGCAATGGCACCAATTATCAAGGCACCGCCTGCGTCAACTGCGGCACACGCTGGGGTAATGGCAACTAGTCCTGCCACAACACCAGAGGCTGCACCGAGACTTGTTGCATGTCCATCACGAATCTTTTCAACGAGCAACCAGGCCAAAACTGCTGCTGTAGTTGCTGCGATTGTGTTGAGAAGTGCTAACCCTGCTGTTCCATTTGATGCAACGGCTGATCCTGCGTTAAATCCAAACCATCCGAACCAGAGTAGCGCTGCACCTAACATCACGAGAGGAAGGCTATGTGGACGCATCGGAACTTTTCCGAAACCAATTCGCTTTCCAAGAATGAGTGCAAGAGCTAAGCCTGCTGCACCAGCATTGATGTGAACTGCAGTTCCGCCAGCAAAGTCGAGCGCACCTAGATCATTTGCGATCCAGCCGCCAGTCTTTGCAACAAAGTTATCGAATGCAAAGACCCAGTGTGCGACAGGGAAGTACACAAGTGTGACCCATGCGCCTGCAAAGATCATCCATGCACCAAATTTTGCACGGTCTGCGATCGACCCAGAGATAAGTGCAACGGTAATTGCTGCAAAGAGACCCTGGAATGCGATAAAGACTGCTGCAGGAATTTCACCGATTAGCGCGGTGGAATTATCTAGACCTTCAAGAAAAAGAAATTCGCTTGCATTACCGATCAGCCCTCGATTTCCAACTGAATCTCCAAATACCAGCGAAAAGCCAACTACGATCCAAATTACAAACACTAATGCGAGTGCTCCAAATGACATCATCATCATATTGAGAACGCTCTTTACCCGAACCATGCCGCCATAAAAGAGCGCCAAGCCAGGGATCATGAGTGTGACAAGACCAGTGCTCATCAGCATCCATGCGGTGTTACCTGAGTTGAGTACTACTTCTTCCATAAAAAGAACCACCTTCGTGTTGTCGAGATATCTCTCGCCCTTGAGATGGCCTAAAGATGCTCGTACACGGTTACAGGCGATCGGATTGCAGGTTAAGAAAGGGTCACAATTCAGGGGCTTGTGTTACAGCCTCGTTACAAATTGCCTCGGTGAAGAAGACCTACTCGTCTACGAGGCTGCTGAGGTAGGCCGCTGAATCAAAGGGCTGGAAATCGCCAATAGCCTCACCGGTGCCGACAAATTTGATCGGAATGCTCAGTTGGTTCTCCACCGCTAAGGCGAAACCACCCTTGGCGCTGCCATCCATCTTGGTCAGGATCAGTCCAGTTACTCCTACTAATTCAGAGAATACTTTGGCCTGAGTAAGGGCATTTTGGCCAGTGGTTGCATCAAGTACCAAGAGAACTTCAGTTACAGGTGCAATCTTTTCAATTACTCGTTTAATTTTTCCTAGTTCATTCATGAGATCACTCTTGTTATGTAAACGACCTGCAGTATCCACAATCAGAAGTTGCCTCTGGTTATCTCGCGCAAATTGCACTGCGTCAAAGGCGACTGATGCTGGCTCAGATTGTTCCTTGCCAGAAATTACATCGACACCGATTCGATTTCCCCATGTCTGTAACTGCTCTACCGCGGCCGCTCTAAAAGTATCGCCAGCACCAAGTGCGACAGTGACTCCGGTGGCCTTGAGGTGATGCGCAAGCTTTGCCGCAGATGTTGTCTTACCGGTGCCATTAATTCCGACGACAAGAAAAACAGATAGAGGAGGTTGTAGATTGAGCTCTCGTGGCTTGCTTGAAATCAACTCTGAGAGCGCTGAAATTAATCCAGCGCGCGCATCGTCACCTTTAATCTTCTTAGCCGCTTCTATGACGTGATCTGTCAATGCTGGGCCGATATCAGAGGCCAGAAGTTCGCGCCTTGCCTGATCCCAATCTAGATCTGAGATCTTTGATCGAGATAGTTTGGCAACAAGTGCGCCGAATAAGCCCATCAGAAAATTCTAACTATGCAGTTTCGGACTCGCGAAGACGCTGCGAGATCACTTCTGTGACACCGTCTCCACGCATTGTTACGCCGTAGAGAGCATCCGCAATTTCCATCGTGCGTTTTTGGTGAGTAATAATGATGAGTTGAGAACTCGCACGGAGTTCTTCCAGAACTCCGAGCAGGCGACCCAAGTTCACATCATCAAGGGCGGCTTCAACTTCATCGAGTACATAGAACGGACTTGGACGAGCCTTAAATATGGCAATCAACATTGCAACGGCAGTCAAAGATTTTTCACCACCGGAAAGAAGTGAAAGACGTTTGATTCGTTTTCCTGGAGGGCGAGCCTCAACATCTACACCGGTGTTAAGAAGATCATCTGGATTGGTGAGGATAAGGCGACCGTCACCACCAGGGAAGAGACGCGGGAACATCTCTGCAAAGTGTCGAGCAGTATCTTCGTAGGCCTCCATAAATATCTGTTGAACTCGCTCGTCTACCTCTTTAATGATGTCGAGGAGATCTTTCTTTGTATTCTTCAAATCTTCGAGCTGTTCGGCTAAGAACTTAAGGCGTTCTTCAAGCGCGCTGTACTCCTCGAGAGCGAGAGGATTGATTTTTCCGAGTAAGGTCAAGGAGCGCTCGGTCGCTGCAAGACGTTTCTCTTGCTGGTCACGACGATATGGAACCATCTCAGTTGCAACAATTTCACCAGACTCTGTCTCAATAAATGTTGGTACATCTTTATCTGGACCGTACTCGCTCACCAGCGTGGCGACATCGATACCTAGTTCTTCAACGGCCTTACTTTCAAGAACCTGAATGCGCATTCTCTGTTCTGCGCGTGCAATTTCATCACGGTGAACACTTGATGTGAGTTGGTCGAGTTCGAGTGTGAGTTCACGGCTCCGTGCACGAACAGTCAGAGTCTGACCTTCGCGATCTGAGCGAGATGCTTCTAGTCGAGCGCGCTCTGCCGAAGCCTTTGCAATCGATCGTTCGATATGAATGAGGGCTTCATAAGCCGCTTCAGCGATTGCCTGGGAGATCAACGCACCGCGTGCGCGAGCACCACGTCTTGAAATTGCGCGTTCAGATGCTTCACGTTCAGCACGCGCTCCATCTTCCAGCGACTGAGCACGCGCTGCTAGGGAATCAACTCGCTCTTCACTTGTGCGAAGTGCAAGGCGCGCTTCAACCTCGGCAGTTCGTGCGGCAGAAACTTTCTGTCGAAGGGATTGAGCGAGCTGATGATCAGGCTCACCTATATCTCCGTGTTGCTGCAGTTGGTCAGAGGCAACCTGAAGTTCATTCTCATCGCGAGACTTAGCGGCGGTGGCTTCATTGATAGCGATATTGAGGCGCTCTACCTCTGCACTGGCAGATTTCATATTCTGACCAGAGACCGCCAACGCTTCCGTGATTGCAGCGATACGAGCATCGGATTCATTGAGTTGTGAAAGTGCAAGATCAAAAGATGATTGCTTGCTTTCAAGATCGGCTGTGGCAGTGGAAATTTCAAAGGTAAGTCGATTGCATTCGTGGCTCAGGGTTTCAAGTTTTCCGGAAAGTTCTTCCATCAGAGCAGTAATCTCGATGAGCGATGATGATGATTGAGATCCACCGCGCACACGCTTTGAGGTGAGCAAGTCGCCATCGCGAGTCACGACTGTGAGATGAGAATGGGCACGCAAAATTTCAGCCGCTGCACGCGCATCTGCCGCTACAACAGTTGTTGAAAGCAGCGATGTAAGCAGATCTTGAATTTCACCTGTGTGCAGATACTGCAACAGTGGCGTGAGTCCTTGTGGGATTGCAGGCGAACTTGCGCTCTCACGATCGAGGATAAGGAGATCGGCCTGACCTAAGTTCTCACTTCGTAGAGTTGTAAGCGCTGTAACCGCGGAGTTGAGATCACGCACAACGATCGCATCTGCCAGAGAGCCAAGAGCTGATGCCGTTGCTGCCTCCCAACCTGAATCGATTCGGATGAGTGAGGCGATTGAACCAAGGATAGAAATTCCGCGAGAATTTTGAACTAGAGCTGCGCCACCATCTCGACTGCTTGATGTAAGTCGTAGGGCTTCGAGTTTAGATTCAACAGCATTTTTTTCACGTTCAGTATTTCTCTCGAGATCAACGAGTTCGCTCAGCTTCTTCTTTGCTGATTCAAGATCTCGTTTGGCATTCTCAAAGAGCGAGTCAAGACCTTGCTCGCCTGCATCAGCACCCGCGATTTCCATTTCAAGTGTCGAGTATTCACGTGCGGCGCTATCGACGCGCTCTTGGGCCCCATCGCGTGCCTTGATGAGGCGGGAAATTTCCTCAGCGATTGCATCTAGTCGTGCTGCAAGGGATTTGATGTGTCCTTCTTGTCGTGCTGTGCCTTCGCGTTGATCTGCGATTGCTCGAAGTGTTGCTGCAATTTTATCTTCTTCACTCTTAAGAGCTATCTCATCTGCGTTGAGTTGTTGCGTTGATGCAGCAAGGAGTACACGAGCGGTCTCTACACCCTTACGTAACTCTTCTTCCTCTGCCCGCAATGTGAGCGCTTCTCGTTCCAAAGCCTGCGGATCACGACCGGCATCTCTAGCCTCTTGCGCCTCTTCGGCTAAGAATCGTGAGCGTTCTTGTGCCAACGACTGTGTGCCTCGGAATTTCTCGCGAAGTCCCGAGAGCGCGTAAAAATTCTCTTGCGCCTGGATCAGAAGCGGGCTTTCGATCGCCGACTGTTGATCAAGTAACTCTTCTTTACGTCGTAGTGATTCAAGTTCACCCTCAACTTCAGAACGGCGAGCGCGTAAGGCTGTCTCGTCTGCAACTTCGGCATCAAGTGTTTTTGAGAGTGAGATGAAATCATCTGCAAGTAATCGCAGCTTCGCATCACGAAGGTCGGCTTGAATTGTGGCGGCCTTTTTTGCAACCTCTGCCTGTTTACCAAGCGGCCTGAGTTGTCTACGTAGTTCAACTGTTAAATCTTGTACACGAGCCAAGTTTGCTTGCATTGAATCTAGTTTTCGAAGCGCCTTCTCTTTGCGCTTGCGGTGCTTGAGAACCCCCGCTGCTTCCTCAATAAAACCGCGGCGATCTTCAGGGGTTGCCATCAAGATTGCATCGAGCTGGCCTTGGCCAACAATGACATGCATCTCTCGGCCGATACCTGAATCGCTCAAAAGTTCTTGAATATCTAGGAGTCGGGATGCCTCACCATTGATTTGGTATTCACTTTGCCCGTTACGAAAGAGGATGCGCGAAATTGTTACTTCACTGTATTCAATAGGTAGCGCGCCATCAGAGTTATCGATTGTCAGAGAAACTTCGGCGCGACCAAGAGGAGCTCGCCCTGATGTGCCGGCGAAGATGACATCTTCCATCTTTCCGCCACGAAGTGATTTAGCGCCCTGCTCACCCATTACCCATGTGAGTGCATCGACAACGTTTGATTTACCCGAACCGT
>CAZNUC010000030.1:0-14519 GCA_964576165.1 uncultured Candidatus Planktophila sp.
TAATCCATGTACTTCTTCTTTCCACCAAATGCTGCAAGTGGAAGTCCGCCGCCAATAGATTTTGCAAGAGTAATGAGATCTGGCTTAACACCAAGGCGGGCAGCTGCCCCCTTAGGTCCAGCTGTAAGACCGGTCTTTACCTCATCAAAAATGAGAACAACGTCGTACTTATCGCAGAGAGCACGGACACCTTCAAGATATCCAACATCTGGCAAGACGATTGCGAGATTTTCCAGTACTGGTTCAACGATAAAGCAGGCAATTTTCTTTGAATACTTCTTAAACATCTTCTCGAGAGCTTCGAGGTTATTGAAAGGAACGACGTAGATGTCTCCTGGAACGAGGTTGGAGTCGATGTAAGCCTTTGGCTTCTCTGGATTGCCAATTTTATCTAGTGGTGGTTTTGATGAAACAACAAATGGGTCATAGCTACCGTGGTAGCCGCCCTCAACTTTGAGGATTCCCATCTTCTCTGTTGCAGCTCGAGCGACTCGAACGGCATACATTGTTGACTCAGTTCCTGAGTTGGTAAAGCGAACCTGATCAATACCAAATCGCTTACAGATTCGCTCAGCGGCATCGGTAGAGGTAGGAGAAGGGGTAACAAAGAGCATTCCTTGGCGAAGGGAAGTTTGAATCTCTTCAACAACGATTGGATTGAGGTGCCCAGCGAGCATTGCGCCAAAGCCCATTGAGAGATCAAGGAGTTTACGACCATCGACATCGGTCATCCATGCGCCTTCAGCAGATGCGATTGAAATTGGGTATGGATCCCAGTGTTGAAAACTTGATGTCACACCAAGTGGAAGTGATGCAAATGCACGCTCACTTTCAGCTGCAGAGCCGGCTGTATCTTTAGTAAAAAGCTTCCATTCATCTGCCAAAACTTGAGCAACGCGCTCTGGTGAGACTGGCTTTGAGGAAGCAGGAACGTATCTAAAGGTGTTTGCGTGATGCGATTGCATCGAGGAGTACATTTGTAAAGTCCAATTCGTTAGGACTTAAGTATCGCTTATCCCTGTATAAGTTGCAAGTTTTGTCAAATCTATGCGTGTTTTTACTTTAAGTTGAAAAAATCATACGAGAAAGACTCGATCAACAACCAAATCAATAAGTTTGTACCACTCTTCTGGATCCATCTTGTCATCAACAAAGTCATCTACAATCATGCCTAGGGTGTACGCCTGAACTAAAACCGCACCCGCGTGGGCATCGAAATCACTGGAATAAAAACCTTTATTGCGAGCTTCATTGATCAAGTCAATAAGGGCATCTGTAAGACGTTTCTGCTCTTCAGCCAACAGTTTCGCAAATCGTGGATTATGTTCAGCGGCTGCAATTGCGCGAGCTCTTTGAAAACGAGTCTTGCTATATGCCGGGTCTTGAGTAAATCGAGTAATCCTCTTGAGACCATCCACAAGATCTTCTCGAGTTTTCACCTTGGCGAGCATTGCGACAATTGCTGAAACACTTCGATCTACCCAGGCGGCGTAGCGCTCAACTTGAGCGACTTCTAAAAGTTCACCTAGATCCTCAAAGTGGTGATAAAGGCTTCCTTTAGAGATCCCAGATTTTTCTAAAATTTCATCGACAGCGATTTCACCGGGAAGTTTTTCATCGAGAATCTCAACTGTTGTGGCGATGAGAAGTGATTTAGTGGGGTGAATGCGCGTAGCCATAACCCAATTAAACTCCATTACAGCCGCTGCAGGAAAGTTTTCAAAGTGCCTGAATACGCTCACAGCGATAGAGTTTCGCGCTATGAGAGCCAAAACTGCCGTTCCAGTCCATGAGGTAATCGCTACCCGCAGAAGTCCACGTTCTTTTGATCAAAGTGCCATGATTTCTGACACCGATCTGATCGCAATTATGGAGGCCGCTCGCTGGGCACCTTCTGCCTTTAATGGGCAGCCATGGAGATTTTTTGTTGGCAAGCGCGGCGAAGAAGTTTTCAGTCAAACACTTTCATCTCTCGTTGAATTTAATCAACAGTGGGCTCAGAATTCTTCGGCGCTCATTCTTGTTGCCGCCAAACCAACGCGCGATGATGGATCAATCCATGCGGATTATCAATTTGATTGTGGCCTAGCGGTTGCACAACTTGTCTTTGAAACACACAGTCGCGGATTTGTGGCACATCAGATGACAGGTTTTGATAAAGATAAGGCGCGCGAAAATCTTGCTATGGCTAGTGATCTTGTGCCGGTTGTAGCGATTGCAATTGGAAAACAAGATCTACCCGAAAAGTTGCCAGAAGCGATGGCAGAGCGCGAGTTAGCGCCACGCGCTCGTAAACCACTAGATGAGATCGTGATTGCGGGTTTACCACAGCTGTAAAACTAAAATCGGGATCGAATCTTCCATAACTCTTCAAAGACTGGCTTTGAGAGAGTTGTTTCAAGGTAGGCGACCCCGCTTGAACCACCAGAACCAACTTTTGTTCCAATAGTTCGCTCCACCATCTTTACATGGCGATATCGCCATTCTTGCAATCCTTCATCAATATCAACTAGCCGTTCACAGACCATCGCGCTTTCAGGATCATTGCGATGAACTGCTAAAAGAATTTCCTCAATCTCTTCACGAGTTTCATAGTGTTTCGAGAAATCTCTTTCGAGAACTGCCTTTGGAATACGATGACCTCGTTTATCTAAATAGAGGAGAGTTGAATCCCATAAACTTTTCTGTGACGTGATCGCCGCAATATCTTCTTGATCGTGAGGAGCAAGGTGACCCGCCATCTTCGAATCACGACGCCCCAGAATTGCCTCTACCTTTCTAAATTGAGCTGATTGGAAACCACTCGAAGATGCGAGATACCCTCGAAAGGCGTTGAATTGAAGAGGCGTCATAGTTTCCAAAATATCAATCTGCGTGACACATACTTTTAGGATGGTGCGAATACGGCCCAGAATCGCGAGAGAGCGGTGAGTATCACCGGCCTCCAAAGACTTCTGTGCAGCTAGAAATTCATGGATCAGTTGCTTAAACCAAAGTTCGTAGGTTTGGTGAATAACGATAAAGAGCATCTCGTCATGCTCAGGACCTTCAGATAATGGTCTTTGAAGTTTGAGTAACTCATCGACTGCTAAATAAGAGTTGTAGGTAAGTGCTGAATCATAACTTTCGCTTGGAGACTTACTCATGTGACTCTCGAATCTGACCCAGTAATTTTTTCGTATTGGCGAGTAGCTACTAGATCACGCATGCGCGCAAAACCATCCCAGACTTCAACATACGAAGTTGGAAGCGGAGCAATTGCTAGACGAATTGAATTTGGCGTTCGATAATCTGGAATCACATGTGCAAATTGTCGCAGCGCAACACAGATTCGTGCAGCCTCAGGATGACCTAGAGAGATGTGTCCTCCGCGCTCTTTTGCGTTGCGAGAGGTAAGTAATGTAAAGCCGAGATCTGCCAGCCAAGCATCATAGAGATCGATCATCATCTGAGTTCCGGTTGCAGCCTTCTGGGCGATTGCTGAGATAGACGCCTCTTCGATCATTGAGAATGCAGTCTTAACGCAACGCAAGCCAATAAGTGAAGGACTCGCAATTTGGAAACCACGAATTCCATCAGCACGCTCAAAGACAGGACCCATTCCAAATTGATCACCTTGTGAAAACCAACCCTGAATAGGAACTTGCAACTCTGCCTGGACTCTTTTATTTACATAGAGCCATGCAGGAGATCCGGGACCTGAGTTTCCATATTTGTATGTGCACCCAACAGCGATATCAACACCGTTGGCATCGAAATCCATCTCAATGGCACCTACAGCATGGCTGGCATCCCAGAGTAGAAATGCACCATGGCTACGGACTAAATCAGTGAGAGATTTAATGTCGTTACGTGCACCAGATCGGTATTGAATGACCTCAAGTGTTACGAGAGCGACATCATCACTTAGGAATTTTTCTAAAATCTCAGTCGTAATTCGTTCATTCTCCGCAGTACCAGGAGACTCGTTATCAATGATGACAAGATTTAAGCCCAGTTGTTTCGCGATGCCCTCGAGAATGTAGCGATCTGTCGGAAAGTTTGCCGCGTCGGTAATAACAGTTTTGCGCCCCGGGCGTGCGTTAATCGCTGCTAACGCTAATTGATAGAAGTTAACCGATGTTGTGTCACAGACCAATACTTGTCCAGCCGCTGCCCCAAGAGTTGCGCGTCCAAGAAGATCACCTGTTGGTTGCGCTTCATCGACCCAATGACCCCACCCTGTCACTACTTCAGGGCCCCATTCACCTGTCATAAACTCATTGACAGCCACAACAGTTGCAAGCGGTAAGCGACCAAGTGAATTGCCATCCAGATAGCAAATTTCTGGGTCTGTAATCACAAATCGAGATTTGAAGTCCTTTAGTGGATCTTTCGCATCTAGAGATACTGCATATTCACGGTCTGTAACCATCATGTCGCAAAGGTACGCTTCTCCTCTATGGCGCGCAATCTTGTAAACCTCGAAGGTGTGAGCAAAGCCTTCGATATTCGCCCTCTCTTAACGAAGGTCTCAATCGGGGTATCAGAAGGTGACCGCATAGGAATTGTCGGTCGAAATGGCGCTGGAAAAAGCACCTTAATGAAGATTATTGCAGGTTTAGAAAGCGCTGATGAAGGAAGAGTCACACAGGGAAATTCGATTCGTGTAGGAATGCTTTCTCAAGTTGATCTTGCAGATAAAAGTGCAACAGTCGGTGACATTGTTATTGGTGACCGAGCCAAGCATGAATGGGCGAGAGATCCTAAAATCCGCGAAGTTTTTACTGGTCTCTTTGGAGGATTTGATGACCATCTCTTTGAGCGAATTTTCATCACACTCTCAGGTGGAGAAAAGCGTCGAGTTGGCTTAGCTAAACTTTTGATTGATGAACTTGATCTCATCATGCTTGATGAGCCAACAAATCATTTAGATGTTGAAGGCGTTGACTGGCTGGCAAGGCATTTAAATGCGCGAAAAGATTTAGCCGTATTGGTTGTGACACACGACCGCTGGTTCTTAGATGCCGTAACAGATCGCACGTGGGAAGTTGTTGGCGGAGCGCTTGAAGAATATGACGGTGGATACTCGGCCTATGTTCTAGCAAAGGCTGAACGCGCTCGCCAGACAAGTGCCATGGACGCACGACGAAATAGTCTGATTCGAAAAGAACTTGCTTGGCTTCGTCGCGGTGCACCAGCCCAAACTGTTAAGCCAAAATTTCGCGTTGATGCAGCGAATGAACTAATTAGTAGCGAACCAGCGCCACGAGATAAATCAGAGTTATTAAAATTTGCACTTAACCGACTAGGACGCACCGTTCTTGAATATCAGCATGCAAAGATTTCAGCGGGAGATAAAGAGTTAATCAGTGAATTAACCTGGAATATCGGTCCGGGTGATCGTTTTGGAATTGTCGGGGTCAATGGCGCAGGTAAAACAACGCTTATGCGCACAATGGCATCAGAACTTGACGTTGCTGCAGGAAAGCTCGTCACAGGAATAACAGTTAAAATCGCATTTCTTACTCAGCATCTCGATGAGTTAGATCCGACATGGCGAGTGCTTGAGGCGGTTGAAAATGTTGCCAACCATATTGAGATTGGTAAAGGACGCACTCTTTCAGCATCTCAACTCTGTGAACGCCTAGGTTTTGATCGTGATGGTCAATGGACTCCAGTAGGCGATCTCTCTGGTGGAGAGAAAAGAAGGTTGCAGCTCACACGACTTTTGATGGATTCACCGAACGTTCTCTTACTAGATGAACCAACAAATGACTTTGATATTGAGACCCTCACTGAACTGGAAGATCTTTTAGATAGTTATGGTGGAACTCTCATAGTGATCTCACACGATCGCTACTTTCTAGAACGCGTCTGTGATCGTTTTGTCGGATTAATGGGCGATCAGAAACTACGTGATTTACCTCGAGGTGTTGATGAGTACCTTGAACATCGCGCGAAGTCATTAAATGCTCCCTCACAGAGTGCAACTGGAAAAGTTTCTAACGCAGCCCAAGAACGTACTCTCAAGAAAGACCTTACTAGAGTTGAAAGACAGATCCAGAAAGCGAAAGAGAAGGTTGCGCTACTCACCCTAGAACAAGTTGAAGCAGCCTTTGACGCCGCTCGATTAAGCGAAATTTCAGATGAACTTGTTCAACTCGAGAAAGAATTGATAGCGCGGGAAGAAGAATGGCTTGAGATTACGCTTAAGCTTGAAAATTAGAATAAAGTGCGAACATGCAGCATAAGCGCCTAGATTTTCTAGCGGCGATTTCAGGTCTCATGATCGCGCTGCAGGCACGCGCAAATGGTGAACTTTCACATCGATTAGATAATGGATTACAAGCCGCTCTTGTTTCCTTTGGTTCAGGGTTGATAATCATCGTGATCGTTGCGATCTTTAATCCATCAATCAAACAAGGTGTTCGCACACTTTCGAAGGCGGTAAAAGAGAAAAAATTGTCGTCTTGGACACTTTTTGCAGGAATGCTTGGTGGGAGTGCGATTGCCGTGCAGACTCAAATTGTTCCACTGATTGGTGTTGCAATTTATTCAGTCGCATCGATTGCAGGACAAAGCGCTACTTCATTGATAGTAGATCGCATTGGCCTTACCGGTGGTGGAAAGAAAGCAATCACTCCCCGCCGTATCACCGCTGCAACGGTTACAGTTTTCGCAGTTTTTATCTCAGTAGCCGATCGTCTTGATGGACGAAATCTCTCGATCGCTGCCGTAATTCTTGGGATTATGGCGGGTGGAGTGATTGGCCTTCAACGTGCGCTTAATGGACAGATTAATGAATACTCAGAACAGAGTTTCACAACTTCACTTCTTAATTTTGTTATGGGAACGACTTTTCTCTCAATCTTGCTTCTCTTCGCGATTATCTTTAACGATACAAAACTCTCACCATTGCCCGGTGGGCCTTGGTGGATCTATACAGGCGGAGCGATTGGCGTTGTATATATCGCGTTCACATCAACTATCGTGCAACATCTCGGAGTATTAACATTCACATTAATTAGTGTTGGCGGACAACTCGTCGGCTCACTTCTCATCGATCTCTTTTCGCCAACTCCAGGGGTTCAGGTAAGCGTTTACTTAGTAACCGGAATTGCTATGACTTATCTTGGGGTAATCGTCGGCGGCGTAAATAATCAACGATCCCAGAAACGATTGAACCGACAATAAAGAAGCCGGCAATTGCGTAGGTGAAGGTTTCAACTCCTGGAATAGATGCTGTGTAGTAGCCCGCCAGAGTAATTCCTACACCCCAAACAAGAGCTCCAAGAATATTGGCAGATAGAAATTTGTAATAAGGCATCTTAGAAGCCCCTGCAATGAGCGGAAGGAAAGTCCTTACCCAAGGAACGAATCGCGCGGCGACAACAGACCACCAACCAGATTTCTCATAGAAACGTTCACACTTTCGAATCACTTTCTGCAATGCAGGTGATTTTCTCTTACTTAAATACGAACGGCCAAGTACGCGGCCAATAACAAATCCCACCTGGTTACCAATAAAGGCAGCTATGAAAATCACAGTGAGCAGAGCAGTAATACTCACATTCTCTTTCGTAGCCGCAACTAAACCTGCACTAAAGAGAATGGAGCTTCCAGGGAGAACAAAACCAATAACCAGTGCTGATTGAACGAATACGTTTGCGCCAACGATGAAGTAGAGGAGAAGCGGCCCAATATCGGCAAATTGCGAATCGAGTGAGGAGAAGAGCTCCATTACACCGACTTCTTAACCGCTGCAGCCACCTTGCTGACAACCTGGGAGTCAAAAACACTTGGCACAATAAAAGAAGCATTGAGTTGTGATTGACTGACGCAATCTGCAATTGCATTTGCAGCAGCAACAAGTAAATCATCTGTGATCTTATGTGCCTGAGCATCGAGCAATCCTCGGAAGATACCGGGGAAGGCCAGAACGTTATTGATCTGATTTGGTTGATCGCTTCGACCTGTTGCAACAACCGCTGCGTATTTGCGAGCAATAACAGGATCAATCTCAGGATCAGGGTTGGCAAGTGCGAAGACAATTGAGTTTGCAGCCATCGCAGCGACATCGGCTTCTGCTAGGACATTGGGAGCGCTCACACCGATAAAGACATCAGCCCCAGTCATTGCTTGGTGAATGTCGCCCGAGAAGTTCTCAGGATTTGAATGATCGATAAACCAAGCACGCATTTCATCACTGCGGTCACATGAATTATTAATTGCACCATCTTTATCGAAGGCAATAACATTTTTCGCACCGCTCTTAACGAGTAAACGAGCAACGGCAGTTCCTGCTGCACCAGCACCGCTCATAACGATTTTTACGGCTGAGATATCTTTCTTAACCAACTTAAGAGAATTCTTTAGCGCTGCTAGTACAACAATTGCAGTGCCATGTTGATCGTCATGGAAAACAGGAATATCCAGAAGCTGACGCAGGCGAGCCTCAATCTCAAAACAGCGCGGTGCTGAGATATCTTCAAGGTTGATGCCACCGTAAACAGGTGCGATCAATTGCACGGTACGGACAATTTCATCAACATCTTGAGTATCAAGACATACCGGCCAGGCATCGACATCGGCAAAACGCTTAAAGAGAGCGGCCTTACCTTCCATCACTGGCAAAGCAGCGGCGGGGCCGATGTTTCCAAGACCTAGAACGGCAGATCCATCTGTTACGACTGCGACGGTATTGCGCTTCATTGTGAGTCTGCGAACGTTGGTTGGATCTTCAACAATTGCCTGGCTAATACGAGCAACGCCGGGCGTATACGCACGTGATAAATCGTCACGAGTTTTTAGCGGAACTTTTGATGCGATCTCAATTTTTCCACCTAAGTGAAGCAAAAATGTGCGATCTGAAACCTTGCGTACGACAAGCCCAGCAATAACATTAAGAGCAGCAGTGATCTCGTCGGCATGATCGGCGTTGATCGTGTCGCAGGTAACGTCAATTACAACTTTATCGAGCATTGATTCGACAACATCGAGTGCGGTGATTGTTGCTCCAGCACCTGACAACGCTGAAGTTATTAGCGCAATAGGTTGGAGATCTGGAGAACCTTCAACGCGGATAGTAATTCCATATCCAGGGGAGGTTGATGCCATTTACACAACACCATAAAGTCGATCGCCGGCATCGCCAAGTCCAGGAACTATGTATCCCTTTTCATTAAGACGCTCATCGAGAGCACCAGTTACCAAATTAATTGGAACCCCTGAATCCTTAAAGGTATTTTCAAGAACTTTAATTCCTTCAGGAGCAGATAAAATACAGATCGCGGTAATTTCAGTAGCACCACGTTCAATAAGAAAATTAATCGCCGCGACTAGGGTTCCACCTGTTGCAAGCATTGGGTCAAGTACAAAACATTGACGACCAGATAAATCTTCTGGAAGTCGATTTGCGTAGGTACTTGCTTGAAGAGTCTTCTCGTCGCGCACCATCCCAAGGAAACCAATTTCAGCAGTCGGGATTAAGCGACTCATTCCTTCGAGCATTCCTAATCCTGCACGCAAGATTGGAACAACGACAGGACGCGGGTGAGCGAGTTTGACGCCAGTTGTTGGTTGAACGGGAGTAACGATCTCTACCTTTTCAACGCGGACATCGCGCGTGGCCTCGTATGCCAATAAAGTGACAAGCTCTTCAACTAAGTGGCGAAAGGTGGGTGAATCGGTCTTTTGATCGCGTAGAACCGTTAACTTGTGAGAAATCAGGGGATGGTTGGCGACATGGACTTTCATAACCCGTACCTTACCGCCCTTTCTTTCCTCTCGAATGAGTGGGAATATGGGCAACGTGAGCGAGAACCAGGACGGCCAACCATTGCTTAATGATGTGGATATCGCAGTCGCGGCGTGGCATGAAGATGGGCGCTGGTCTTTAGCGCTTCTTCCAGATGCTCAGGATCTTCCACAAATAATTGAGCGACTCAAGTCACAACAGACAAACGGTGGAGCGCTCGCACTATTAGCAATCGATGAAGAATTCTTTATGATTATTCGTGTTCTAGGTTCTCACATTAAATTGTTTTTAAGCGATATCTCTTATGCTGTGGATTACGATATCGCAGCAGAGTTTATTGAAATTTGCGATTTAGATATGCCTGAAGAAGATGATGAACCATTTCCTGCTGGAGATTTAGATATCATCTCTGATCTTGGTGTCCACCGTATGGAGCTGTCTACTCTCTGTGATGATCCTGATCTCTTTCCTGATGAACAACTTGAAGCGATCGCTAGCCGTTTAGGATTTGGCGAGGAATTCGCACAACTATTGGAGTTATAAAATCTTAGATCACGAAAGTCTCATGAGGGATGCACTTGCTATTGCTCGTCAAGCATTTGCAACCGATGATGTTCCGGTCGGTGCGCTAATCGTTAATGCAGATGGCGTAGTTGTTGGTACAGGCTTTAATGAACGTGAAGCGAATAGTGATCCCACCGCTCATGCGGAAATTGTTGCGATTAGAAACGCGACCGCACGTTTGCAGAAATCTCGATTAGATGGATGTACCTTGATTGTCACCCTAGAGCCATGTGCAATGTGTGCTGGTGCCATTGCTCAGTCTAGAATCTCTCATCTTGTCTATGGCGCGTGGGATGAAAAAGCTGGCGCTGTTGGCTCAGTATGGGATGTGTTGCGAGACCCACGATCAATTTTTAAAGTCGAAGTTACTGCAGGTGTTTTGCAGACTGAGTGCGCCGAATTACTGAAAGAGTTTTTCTCAGACAAGTAATTCGTAAGAGGGATTCAAAATCAAAAGAGAACCCTCTTCTTCACCGACCATACCTTCAGCGCGAATTTCTGAACCAACATCAAGGCCAGCAATCTCGCGACGCCCCAAGAATTGAAGAGTGACTCCACCAGTTTGATCCCATACTTCGACCTGCAGATACGGTGCGGAACCGCGCGGGGCGCTCTTTATCGAAGTGACCCTGCCCTGCACGTGGGCACGTTTGCGCCATTGAATCTCACCGATTGGCGTCATGTTTTCTGCGTAATGGCTCGTTGGTTCAACTTCCTTCATCACTTCAGCTACGGGCTTGAATGCTGGGGCCTTTACGGGAACCTTCTCTCGTACCGCCTCATTCTCAGCGCTTGGTGCGCTTGAGAGAATTCGGCTCACATCGAAAGGAACAATTGTTGCAACTACTCGCTGTAGATGTGAAATAGGTGCTGCGATCTTTTCTGCAGTTTGATCATGAAGCAGTCGACCTAGGAAACCAGAGTATGCACGTCGAGGTAATAGAAGAGTGAGTTCGATATCAGGTTTTAAAGTCATTCGGACTGCATATTCGAGTGCAGCATTTGGAAGTCTACGATCTGGACAATCGACTAACTCAAGAGTCACATCATCAAATGCCGGGTTCTCGCTCCAGCGATGAGAAATTTCATCAGCTTTTTTATCATCGAGAACAAAGTGAACGGCTTGGAGCGTGTGCGGTTTGAGTGACCGTGCATAACGAACTGCAGTGATTGTCGCGATATCAACAGTATCAACGAGCACTGTGACATTGTGCCTAGAAATTGTCGTAGCACGAGCATCATTGGAACGAAAGAGAAGCGCTTGCTTCTCTTTGCGGTACTGCTTATTAAAGTTTCGCATCGCCATAAGTGCGATAGGCGTTCCAATAACAACTAACCACGTACCATCCGAAAATTTAGTGATAGCCAGGACTGCAACAGTGATTGCCGATACAGAGCCGGCAAGTATGTGAACAATCGACCGAAGCTTGGCCTTTTCTCTAAGAGTCTTTTTTGCCATTCCAAAACCAGTTAATGTAAATCCGATAAAAACAGCGATCGCATATATAGCGGCCAAAACAGTAATACTCGCTCTAGAAACTAACACAAGTACAGATGCAGCGACAGCAATAAAGAGAATACCGCTAGAAAAGACCAATCTATGTCCTCGCGCAGTTAAACGCTTTGGCAGAAATCCATCATTTGCAATCACATTAACCATATTTGGGAATGCGGTATAGCAAGTATTTGCACCAGCAAAAAGAATAAGCATCGTGCCGCCTTGGACAACGTAGTAAAAAATCTCCCCAGAAAGACTGCTACCCAGCGAGGCTTTCGCCACTAGTGAGATAACAGTGGGGGTTCCTGATTGATACGGCACGGCAAAGGTTTGGTGTGCCAACCATCCAATTCCAATAATAAGAGTAGCCAAAGTAATCGCCATCACAGTAAATGTACGTCGTGCATTTACATGCTCTGGCGAGCGAAAGAGCGAGACGCTATCTGAGACGGCCTCTAGCCCTGTGAGCGATGCACTTCCATTTGCGAAAGCTTTCAAAATCATAAGGATCGCTGCAAAGGTAATGAGACCTTGCTCTTCACCTAACGGAAGTAATCCAGGAGTATTCGTGGCATATTCAGGCAACGAACCGTTAACTTTTCGGTAAATACCCATGATGAAAACAACCAACATCGAACCAATAAAGATATATGAGGGAAGAACAAATATTGTCCCTGCATCTTTGACTCCGCGTAAATTAACAAATGTTAAGAGCGCAATAATAGATAAAGTGAGCTGGACTTTATAATCAGATAAAGCGGGGAATGCAGAGATAACTGCGGCGACTCCCGCTGCTGCCTGAATAGCAACGGTAATGATGTATCCAAACATTAGTTCAATAGCAGCCACCAAAGAAACGTTTACTCCAAGGTTTTCGCGTGCCACGACATAAGCCCCACCAGAGCGTGTATATGTATTAATAACGTCGCGATAGGAAAAGGCGACAATCACCAGCATGACAAGTAAGACGGTGACTAGAGGTGTAAATATTGCGAAAGCTGCTAAACCAAAGGCGGGAATCAGGGCAACAAGAATTTGTTCGCCACCGTAGGCCGATGATGAAACACAGTTCGAGCCTAAAATTCCAAAGGAGTTCTTATTTGATAGTCGCTGGTCACCGAGAGAGTGGCGGTTGAGCGGGGTGCCGAGAATAAACTTTTTGATTCGATAGCTAATTGGATCTCGCACGGGAATCTGTTCCCGCAAAATCTGAGGCTCTGGCGCTCCATCGGTCCAGGACTTAGGCACTTCGACTCCCTCTAGCTTTAGGTCTAACTGTGGGTCATAGCCGCCAATGGCGACTCTTTTGCAATCTGAGTATCCTCATCTTATGCGTACACAGTTGTTTATCAACGGAGAATGGGTCGATGGATCCAACACTGCACCCGTATATGACCCAAGTGACCTGAGCGTCATCGCCGAGGTCTCACTCGCGGGCGAGAAAGAGTGTGAAGCAGCCCTTGCGGCAGCGGACGCGGCAAGTGCTTCATGGGCAGCAACGGCCCCTCGCGTACGAAGCGAAATTTTGCGTAAAGCATTTGAAATCATGACTGCGGAAGCAGATTACATTGCAGAACTGATCTCTAAAGAAAATGGCAAAGCGCTCCCTGATGCAAAGGGTGAAGTTCTCTATGCCGCAGAGTTTTTCCGATGGTTTGCAGAAGAAGCGGTACGAACCCCAGGAGATTTCAGAAAGTCACCCAGTGGAGATAAGCGCATTCTCGTCACTCACCAACCCATTGGTGTTTCGCTATTAATTACACCGTGGAATTTCCCGGCCGCGATGGCGACCCGAAAGATCGGCCCAGCAATTGCTGCCGGCTGCACAATGATTTTAAAACCTGCCGGCGAGACTCCGCTGACAGCGCTGGCAATCGTTGACATCATGCAACGTGCAGGAGTCCCCAAGGGTGTTCTCAATATTATTTTGCCAGAAAAAACTGGTCCAGCAATTAGCGCAATGTTGCACGATCCACGTCTTAAGAACCTTTCATTTACCGGTTCAACAGAAGTTGGTCGCATCTTGCTCCGCGAAGCATCAGATCGTGTTATTCGTTGCTCAATGGAACTAGGTGGAAACGCACCATTTGTTATCTTTGACGATGCCAATATTGATGAAGCAGTTAAAGGTTTGATGCTCGCCAAAATGCGTAATGGTGGCGCTGCCTGCACCGCTGCAAATCGTGTCTACGTACAGCGCGCTATCGCTAAAGAATTCACCGAAAAATTCACCGCCGCGATGTCTTCATTTGTCATGGGACGCGGACGTGATGCAGGCATTCAACTAGGTGCAAGCGTTTCAATTAAAGAGCGAAACAAGATTGCAGAGTTAGTTGATCAATCTGTTGCAAGTGGTGGAAAAGTAATGACAGGTGGCGCACTTCCAGCTGGCGATGGCGCATTTTATCCAGCCACAGTAATTGAAGTGGCATCAGATAATCCAATTTTGAGCCACGAAGTTTTTGGTCCCGTTGCACCCGTTGTCACCTTTGATACCGACGAAGAAGCGATCGCAATGGCTAATGACACCGAATACGGTCTGATCAGCTATATCTATTCAGAGGATCTCAAACGCGCACTTCGCGTCGCCGAAGCAATTGAATCTGGAATGGTTGCAATAAACCGCGGAGTGATCTCAGATCCTGCAGCGCCATTTGGCGGAGTGAAGCAATCAGGACTTGGCCGTGAAGGTGGATTCGACGGCGTCCACGAATTCCT
>CAZNUC010000031.1:0-2370 GCA_964576165.1 uncultured Candidatus Planktophila sp.
GAGGATACGTTGGCCGAATCAGAAAAGATGTCTGAGAAATCTGTAAATGGGTCATCAAATGATTCATCACTCGAACTGGAACATCCAGCAAGAATGAGTGGGAGGAGCATGACTAGGGTGATGACCTTTTTCTTTGCAGTAAACATTGCATGATCCTCTCGATTGGAAATGTCAGAAGAATAGTGAATCTGTGCCGATGAAAACATTGGCTAGGGTGCATTGAATGGTCAGAAAACTGAGTTTTAACGGGTCAAAGGGTTAGTGCTTTAGCGACCGTTGCCCAGACCTTTGGTGTTCCAGAATCAGGAAGATAGCCACCTGCTCCACCCATCAGTATTGGAGTTGAGTGGAATGTTTCGCGGATTAATTGGGCTGCGCTTTTGTAGCCAGCAATAGAGTATTCCAGATGTGTGAGTGGATCTGCCTTCAGTCCATCTGCACCGCACGTTACAAAGAGAAGATCTGGCTCAAAGTGGCGGGCGATCGGTAGGAAATTGTTGACGCCTGCAAGCAGTGCGGTATCACCAACTCCAGTGACTTCTCGTTTCAATGGGTAATTGAATACGTTGTTCTCTGGCTCGCTCTTGTCACCTGTTCCAGGAAAGATTCCAGATTCGTGAATCGAGAAGGTAAGCACCTGCGGATTGGCTCGTGTGAGGTTTTCGACTCCATCACCGTGGTGGGCATCTATATCAATGATTGCAACCTTGAGATTGAAATCTTTTGTTGCGATATCTGCCGCAATTGCAAAATCATTAAAGACGCAAAACCCCGATGAGTAATCTCGTTGTGCGTGGTGCTTGGCACCGGGAAGGTGAATGGCGAGTTCTGCGCTTCTATCTAAGAGCGATTCAAGCGCGACCAATGTTCCGCCAGCAAAGAGTGTTGCGGTGCCTGCCAAGTCTGAACGCTTGCCGTCCCACACATCAGAGATATGTTCTTCGCAGATTTCCTTGATGTAGTTTTCGCCATGGACTCGTCTGAGCTCTTCCTTGGTTGCATGTCGTGGTTCGAGAACGCGTGGCTTGCCGGTGATTGCAGTGAAGCCATTGATGAAACGTCGACCTTGAGTGGGATGCGCATCGGAAAAGACCCAGTTGGCGTACTGGTCTGAGTGAACTATCGCGACTTTTCGCTTCATGGGGCTCAAGCGGCGGATCCTTTCGGGCAGCGTTCAGGGGCATGAGGGCACTCAGGTTCAACGGCTATCACATGCTTAGACGCATGACAGGTCAGAAAAGTTGCATGCTTTAAAAGAACTTTTCTCCCTGTTGACTGATTGCCCTCTAGTCACCAAGAGGTGTATCCATCTGGAAATTGGATTTAGGTAGTAACGACAAGGACTCGCAGCAATCGCCCTAAGCCATGATCTCTTCACCTAGAGCTTGTGATGATGCCTCTAGATGTCGCGGAGTACGCTGAAAATAACTACGGAGGTTGCACCAATAACGGTGACAAGAAGTGGAATCCATCCCATTAGTCGATAGACAGAGATTGACTCTCTTGATGCAACGGTATTTTCACTCATGCGCAAACTTTAACAGAGGAGGAAATAGCTGTCATTACTTGATCGCTCTCTCGAGAATGCGCGTGAGTGCTTTTACAGGTGCTGAGTTTCGATGAGTTGATACCCAATGATAACCAAAGCGTCCTAGTGGGCCGGTTGCTCTGATAAATCGCGCTGTTGCGGTGTTGCCTCGATGCTTGAGTAAGAAGGCGACAGCAGCTGCACCTTTAAATATCTGCTCACCTTGAATTGCAATCACTTGCTTCTGGCACTCATCTAGTGTGAGGTTGTAGCTCTCGGGATCTATATCATGAAAAGAGACCGCAGTTATTTTTGATCGCAACTGCAACCAATTTATGCTGGCATAACACAGTTGGCATTGACCGTCATAAATTACGGTAATCACCTGAAGAGCCTTGACTTGAATAAAGCCTTTAATTAAGCCTTGAGGTGTGCTGCAGCATCGGCGAAGCCTTCAGCTTCAAGCTTTGCGATGATGTCTTCTTTGACAGCCTTCACTACTTTGTGCGTTCCGTTGCAATTCTTCTCTGGATCAGTTGTGTATCCGCAGCTGCAAGCGCCCATGGTTTTCTCCTTTTAATAGTGTGACGGTGTTGATATGGGGGTAAGACTAGTGGCTCCTGATCACTTTGCCGCGTTTAAAAACGGTGGTGACTGAGATCTTGGAGACATCATGCGGGTCGCAGGTAAGTGGGTTCTGACTTAAGATCATGAGATCAGCCTCTGCACCGACTTTTATTTCACCATAGCGATCTTCTTTGTAGTTCTGATAGGCAACACCATGAGTGTAAAAACTCAAGCTCTGCTCAACGCTAATTGACTCGTGTGGGCTCCATCCGCCT
>CAZNUC010000031.1:2470-9209 GCA_964576165.1 uncultured Candidatus Planktophila sp.
TGGTTGGCGATCTGGAGATTGACGATGAGTCGGAACGGCTAGTGCTTCGAGCGGAATCTGTGAGGTGACCGGCCAATCACTTCCGTATGCGATACGCGCCCCTGATTTGAGCATTGATGCTAATTGGTATTGGCGGTTATTTCGATCATCACCGATGCGAGGTGCGATAAGTACCTTGTTCATGGGATCTAGGTATGTCCACAATGGTTGGTAATTTGCAATCACATCAAGTTCGGCAAATCGTGGAAGATCATCTGCATCGATTAATTGTGCGTGGGCAATCACTGGGCGACGATCACGTAGTGGGTTAATTCGCACCACTTTCTCAATCACATCCAACCCTTGACGGATCGCGCCATCACCGATTGCGTGGATATGCAGCTGAAATCCTTCGGCATCAAAGTATGCAGCCGCATCTAAGAGTTCGTCATCGTTCCATGTATATAACCCGTGTGATGTGGGGTCATCAAGATACGGAGAAAGTAGCGCTGCAGTACCAGCAGAGAGAGCCCCGTCAAGAATGATTTTGATTGTTCGCCCCGTTAAATGTGAACCCGGACCGAGGTTATTAATCTGCTCTCGCAGTGTTAAGAAGTCATCTTTAAGTGAGCGCCATGAATCGGGTTGAGCGAGAAAGAAGATGTTCATATCAATTGCAAGCACGCCAGCAGCATCTGCTGCGATGTATGCCTCGGCCATTCCAGGTTCGATCCATGCATCCGTTGCCGCGGTCACACCATGTTCAACGTAACGATCTGATGCCCAGGCAATCGCCTTCACATCACTTTCAATTGTTGCTGGTGGGCTATGGCGTGTAACTAAATCCATTGCAGTGGGTTCGCGCAGTGTGCCTCGTGGACTTCCATCAGAATTGCGAGCGATGGATCCACCTTCAGGGTCAGGTGTCTTTGCTGTAATGCCTGCAAGTTCAAGCGCCTTGGTATTTACCCAGATGGTGTGATGATCAACTGCGCGCAGAACTACGGGGCGATCGGGTACGACTTGATCGAGCCACGTTGCAAGGAAGTCTCCACGTTCCACAATCACTGCTTCATATGCGCCGCCAATAATCCATGGTTGATCGGGATTGGCATCGGCATATCTTTTTACTTCAGCGAGGATTGCATCCACAGAATCAAGACCGTTAACAAGCGGGCCTTGTGATTGACGCCCTGCAAAGAGTGGGTGCGCATGGCCATCCATAAAAGCCGGTGCTAAGAATTGATTGCCTAAGTGAATGACTTCATCGTCAGACTCTGCTGCACAATCAATCGCAACGATTCTGCCGTCACTGACGCGGACCGATTGCGCAGTCTTACCTAGACCACACCAGATTGTTCCGCCAGTGAAATATGTAGCCATCTGGTCTCTCTTTCCATGCTTATCTTGCTGGTCCAACTTTATCTCTGGTGAGCCTGCGTAACAGAAGATAGATTACTAATCTATTAATCTGAATCAGGCATACAAGTGAGATGGCGCGATAGAATAAGGCCTATGATAAAAAAGGTCCTTAGCTACACTCGCTATGCCGTGCTTGTTCCAGCGCTAGCGTCAATTCTCGGAGCGCTACTTCTGATGGCACAAGGATCTTATGAAATGATTCTAGTGATCATTGATGCTGTCTCAAGTGAATCTTCGCTCAAAGAATCAATCGTTTATGTTCTCACCGCAGTCGATGCGATCTTGCTCGGAACCGTTCTTCTGGTTATCGGGTATGGACTATACGAACTATTTATCGATGCGGATCTAGATGTACCGCTCTGGCTTCGCGTAGATGATCTCGATGACTTGAAATCTAAGTTGATCGGTGTGGTTGTTGCGATCATTGCTGTGGTCTTTGTTGGTATTTTTGTTGATGCTAACCGTTCGGCCGATGTGATCTCTTACGGTGTAGGCGCGGGTGCACTGGTTGTTGGTCTGGCGATATTTGCTTTTGCGACTAAGAAAGAAGTGAAAGGTAAGCCCCCAAAGTCTTTCTAGTCCTTAACGCCTAAAGATCTGCCTCTTCTGATCTCTTCGAGGAAAGATCCCTGTTGCCCACAGTGCCCACAAGACAAGAAGTGGCTGGAAGAACAAACGAATCAGCCGTGCTTGATCGGTATCTAAACCGAATGCGTCTATGCCATTTACGTACTGCGAGATATTTCCAGGAAAGATAGCGATAAAGAATGCTGCGGTAATCCACCCTACATAGCGTCGATATTGCAACGACGCCAGTGCGATGCCTAAACAAATCTCAACAACACCCGAAGCGAGCACAACAAAATCTGCCGATAGTGGGACCCATGTGGGAACTTGTGCTTGAAACTCAATTCGACTTGTTGTCAGGTGTGTGATGCCGGCGTAAAGCAGCGCAGCACCGAGCAGTATCTGCCCTGCAATGCGAATATTTTTCATGGCCTCAAACCCCTTTGGTCAAGGCTAGTCTGATAGTTCTCTTAAGGGAACCGTGCGCCAGGAATTAGAGAAGAACAATCAGAAGAATGATGCCGAGGGCAATAAGTACGGCGGCGGAGATAATTGAATTTCGCATTCCCATGCGCTGTGGCAGGCCACCGATCCCACTGATCTGATCTTCATTAATATCTTTGAGGACATTAATGAAGTGTGCTGCAACTCCAAAGAGTGCACCTCCAAGCCACATCCAGACCGGAGGTGTCTGGTCCTGAGAAATCACAACTGATGAGGGAAGGGCGGCAAAGGCCAACGCATAAGGTAGTGGTGAAAAGATGTTGAATTTAAAGTAGAAGTTGTAGGCGACACCACATGCAATGCCAAACATATAGACAAGCCCACCCTTAATTCCTAGTGGGCCAAGCAGATTTGCCAGAAAAGAAAGTGGAACCATAACAAAGAGGCAACGAGTGAGAAGCTCTCGCGAGATACTTCCTTGAACTAAAGGTTTATTCACACGTTGATGCGACAGGTCATCGGCATAGTCATATAAATCATTACTCCAGCCGACAACTAATTGACCAAGCATGACTCCGAAGGCAATCACAATCGCGCTCTGCCACGATGTGTAGAAAAAGGAGAGGATTAAAGAGATAGAGGTGACGATGAGAGTTGGCCCAAAATGCGATGCCAATCGAAGTCCATTAACTTTGCTCACAAGGTTAATCTTATGGCGCACCTGAATAAACGAGTAACATCGCTCTATGAGCACACTCTTTAGCCCTTTAACTATCCGCGGCACCACCTTTAGTAATCGCATCTGGGTTTCACCCATGTGCCAATACATGGCAAGAGATGGCTTTGTTGGTGCATGGCATCAGGTTCACCTTGGTTCATTTGCAACTGGTGGCACTGGAATGATTATGGTTGAGGCAACAGGAGTTGTCCCAGAAGGACGAATCTCAATTGGTTGTCCATCAATTGAAGATCAAGCACATGCAGATGCATTTAAACCAATGATTGAATTTGCACATTCACATGGTGTAAAGATCGGAATTCAGTTAGCACATGCAGGACGTAAGGCATCAACAATGCTTCCATGGGATGACCATCGCATCGCATCTTCTGATGAGGGTGGTTGGCAAGCGGTTTCATCATCGGCGACAGCCTTTGAGGGATATCCCGTTCCGCGTGAGTTAACCCAAGCTGAGATAGCTAGCCTTGTCAGTGACTTTGCATCCGCTGCCAAGCGGGCAGTTGCGGTCGGCTTTGATGTGGTCGAGATCCATGCAGCACACGGCTATCTAATCCACCAGTTCTACTCCCCCATCATGAATCAGCGCAACGATGAATATGGTGGAAGCTTTGATAATCGCACTCGTTTCTTGCTCGAGGTAACCGCTGCAGTTCGCGCAGTCATTGGTGATCAGACTCCGTTATTTGTTCGTATCTCTGCCACCGACTGGGTTGATTCAGGATGGAACGTGATCGACTCTGTAGAACTATCAATCAAATTAAAGGCACTTGGTGTGGATCTCATCGATGTCTCAAGTGGCGGCGCTATTCATAATGCAAAGATCGATCCCAAGCCAGGGTTCCAGGTTCCCTTTGCAACAGCCATCAAGACTGAAGCTGAAATTGCAACTGCTGCCGTTGGATTAATCACTGAGGCAGAGCAGGCAGAACACATTGTTGCAACGGGTGAAGCAGATGCAGTATTTCTTGCTAGGGCAATGTTACGTAATCCACGTTGGGCGTTAGCGGCTGCGCAGACACTTGGTGTAGATCTCACATGGCCACTTCCGCTTCAGCGTGGCAAAATAGAGAAATGAAGGTAAAGGTCCGCGGCCAAAGACCTTTAATTATTGCTCTCATTAGTATTGGTTTAACTTTCCCTTTGCTACATCCCGCACAGTCAGCTGTTTCAGGGCTAACGATTACTGAAGTGGATACACCGCAAGTGAAAGTTCTTGCGCCAAATGGTGAGCGTGGTGCGGCACTTGCGGTCATGGCAGATGGGCGACTCTTACTCGGTGGAGGCGGAAATGGATCATCACTTTTTATCTATGACCCAGTAAAAAAGAGCACCACGTTGGCTGGTCGAGCAATCAAGGCAACCGAGCGACTTAATGATTCTCGGTTTGCAATTACAGATATCGGAATACTTGCAGAGAGTGCGACAAGGGCTGATCTCTTAATCTCCTTTCCAACCTATAACCGGGCGAAAGATTGCGTGAGCGTTCATCTCTATCGCTACACACTCAATCTTGCTTCAAAGATATCTCTCACCCGAGGAAAGCTCTGGTTTAAGAGCAACCCATGTGTTCCAGTGAGTGCGGTACAGCATGCGGCGGGTCGACTTGCAGTAATCGATAAGAAGAGCGCTTATCTAACAATCGGGGACCTTGGATACTCAGAGATCGATAATGTAAATCGTCGTGGAGATCTTGGCTCAGTGTTTAAGGTCAGTGCAACTACTCGCGAAAAGATTTCAACAGGTCACCGCAATCAACAGGGAATTCTCTTGATTGGTAAAGATCTCTACACATCAGAGCACGGACCACGCGGTGGCGATGAATTGAACATTATTGAAAAGGGCGTTGATTATGGTTGGCCGGCAGTTACCTACGGTGAGCCATATAGCTCTGGAGATTATGTAAGGCCGAAAGAAACCGGTAGCCATGACGGTTATAGAAAACCTCTCACCTATTGGGTGCCTTCTGTCGCTCCAACTGAATTAGTACAACTCAACGGATCTCAATGGGGGCCTTGGGCTGGACAGATTGTGATGGGGACCCTTCGAGAAGAGTCGTTAATCTTCATAGAACTACTTGATCCGAAGAAAGTCGGAAAGCTAACTACCCACCCAGTCAATGAACGCATTCGCGATCTGGAAATCGGCGCACAAGGTGAGATGATCGCAACTACCGATAGCGGGAAGCTGCTCTTTATCTCACTTGGCTAGGCGAAACTCATATTTTGAGGTAGAAATCTGTGACTTGAGGCTCTAGCCTTTACGTAATCCATTGGGGATTGATCTGCTAACAAAGGATTTTTACATGGATGAAAAAGCGCTAATTAGACAGTGGAACGAGATGAGATCACAAATCATCACATCACAAGTCGCCCCTGCACTTGTACTCATTGCAATTTTGGTAGTCGCCGCCTATGACAAATTTGATACAGCATCTGACTCAGCGAAGTTCCTGGCACTCGGTGTTGCCGCTGTCACAGGATTCTTAGCAACAATCAGCCAGTACGCAGCAATCCGTGAAGGTGAAGCACTACTTCTTGATCTTCGTAAAGTTGATAAGCCAACAGCTCTTACAAGCAAGATTGCTGACTCACGAGGACTTCTCTCACTTTCAGCAATTGCGATTATCGCCTTTGATATTGCAATGTTCGCTCTCGTTACCTGGGCGATTTTAGGTTAATTGATGCCGCTTGAAATCCTCATCGTCGTGGCGTATGCAGTCCTAGTGCTCGTTATAGCCACCCGTTTTGATCGTCCCCGCAAAAAGAATCCACGGATTACAGGACGCGGTGGGGATTTCGAGTAAGGCTAGGTTTTCTTACCTAAGCTTTTTTACCTAAGTTTTTTTTCGGTGCGCCATCTTTGACATAAAGATGGCAAAGACCAATGCAATAACAATCAAGGCATTGAGTCCCATTTCAATAATTGCTCGCTCAAATGCTTCGTCACTCTTACCAGATTCAAGTGTGACAGAAGCGCCTACGGTGAGAATATGTCGAACGGCTGCGATTACGCCAATGATGAGGAATTTATCTAGTTGATAAACGCCATCAGTAAATCGCGAGATTACTGTGCGGAGAATTTCCAAGATAATAACTATAAAGAGAATGTCGTTGACGCCCTGAATCATTCCATTTGGGAAAAATGGGGCTGTCGTGATCAGGCGTTCAATACTGTAAAAGAATGCTCCGATACCAATGATCAGTAGCGCAAGAGCGAGCAATGCGTGGAATACATCTTCTATCATGTCCACGTATTTGAGAGGAATGATGGATGTTTCAATCCGCTCTGAAGAGCCTGACTCGCGATCTTTTCCCATATCCAAGGTTAACCCCGGAACTTCGTTTTTCAAGGGAGATCAGTACTTATTTTCTAACGTTACTCTCACGGAGATAAAGGTCCGAGTAAGTATGTAGCCAAGCGTGCCGCGGGATTACTCTGATTCTGGTGTTGGGCATTAAACATAGAAGTTCCATCTGTTCCACACAGCGAACGAATGGGTGAAGCACCACCCGGGTGAGATGCAATCCATCTCGTCAAATCATAGACATTTCCATCAATCGCAGTCCAACACTTTGCTGGCGTTGCATT
>CAZNUC010000031.1:9309-13574 GCA_964576165.1 uncultured Candidatus Planktophila sp.
ACAGTAATTGAAGACTTTGCTCGAGCAGTAATCAGAAAAGAATAGATGCCAGATTCCGCAACCGCTGAGATTCGCGAAAGGTAGAGATAATTCTTTCCGCCATAAGGTTCAAAGAATTTTGTCCGTTCATTAATTGGTAACGTCAGTCGCTTACCCGAAGGAGAAGTCACAACTATCGTAGGTAACTGGTTATTCTTCAATTGATTCTCTGGGCGTCTATCAAGAATCAAATATTGCACTTGAACGCTATCTCCTGCGGCGAAGTTAGCGCGAAATCCTTTGCGCTCACCTGCTTTATTAAATGAGGCGGTTACTGCAAATGAAACTGTTCCGTCAACTAATAGCGGTCCACGCGCTGCTGTGGTGTCGCTATTGAGTAAGGCCACAGGTTGATGGGCACTAGCCGGCGCAAGAGAAAACGATAAAAGGGCTGCCACGAGGATGATCAGTCTGCGCATATTGCAAGGCTACAACAGAGGATAAAAAGGCGCGCGTTGAGCGATTGAGAAATCTCTAAACTAAAGTTCAAGTAATGGCTGATCAGCCACTACTCAGATGACTTCTTCTCTCGCTCCCTCCAACTCTCGAAGGTCTTGTACGTCCCAAGACACATCAAGTAGAACGGGAAGGCGATCAGGATCGCATCGCTTACGATGTTGCTCTGCACGCCCAATGTGTCTGAGTATGTCCAAGCAAGATAGGTAAGGTCTGCCAAATAGATCATGCCAAATGGCAGAGTGATGCGGCGCAACTGATCTACCCGCACAATGTGAGGCACCTTGAAGTTTGTCAGCTGTGACATGCCAAGCACCATTGTAAAGATTGCTACCTCTGTCGGGGTCAGATCAAAGACGAGGAAGGTTGGAACCGCAAGATTCCAGACCGCTGGGAATCCGTTGAACCAGTGATCTTCGGTCTCAAGATCTGCGCGAGCAAACCAGAGCGCTGATGTTAAGAAGATAAATCCAGCAATCAGCGCTTCATATTTACTTGGCAGCATTTCAAACTTAAGCATAAACATAACTGGCACCACAACACATGTCACATAATCAACAACGAGATCGAGGATGTGGCCATCAATAAGCGGTGCGTGAATCTCAACATCAAGGCCACGTGCAATAGGTCCATCAAGACCATCAAGAATTTGTGAGGCAATGAGCCACAAAAGTGCGATACGAATTTCTCCATCGACAACTCCTTGAAGAGCGAGCATGCCAATGACTGCGCCACTTGCCGTTAAGACGTGCAGTGCATATCCAGCGCGCCGGGCCGACCGTGGAGTTAAATTCGACATCAGTTTTCACTCATCGCAATCGCAAACTCGGCAACATCCCAATAGGCATAAGTTTCGCCATTAACCATCAATTCACCATCTCTTGTATTTACAGAGAGATTGCGCAGAATCTTGCGACCATCGATTACCTCAACACCCGATAGGTATACATCGACTGGAACTTCTGCACGTGTTCCTTCGGCACAATTAGGTTCACAGATCTTTTCAGTGTAAATCCCCCTACCTGTCGCACCGTTGTATCCCCAAGTTTCCCACGTGATGTCATACACGCTAGCGCCACCATCAGCACAGAATCGTGTGATCTGTGATGGACGTTGCTCGGCGATTTCACAATCATAGGTATAGATATCGCGCGCATATGATTTACCGAAAAAAAAGACCGAAGTCGCCGTGAGCGCAAGAGTGATGAGCCCAATGATAAGAGCCCTTTTACCCATGGCTGAATCGTACTTGCGAGAAGGGGTGATTACCCGTAATTAAGTTCTGAATTTAGTTAAGAATTCAATCCAGAGAGTCGCTCAGCCAAGCCTGAATATGCGGGTTCACGTGACAAGATTTTTTCCAGATCCTTTTTAGCCATCGCCTTTTTGCCCATCCGCTCATACGTATATGCGCGCTCCCATAAGCCACGGTTAAGAACCATTTCAGAGCGAGTGCGTTTAGCGATTGCTTGCTTAAGACATTCAAGAGATGCTTCAAGGAAGTTCTGTTCTCTGAAAGCGATTCCACGCAAGATCAAGAGCATTGCTGTTGCATCATCAATATTTTCAACATCTTCAGTCGTGGCGATTGCATCATCAAATCGCTTCAATGAAATCTCGATATCGGCCATAGAAATTGCCGTCATCTGATCTGAATCAATCTCTTCAATAACCGCCAGAGCATCTTCAAATCGTCCTTGTAGCTGCAATATCTCGGCATAAATTAATCCAAGCGCAGTTAAGTTAAATCGTTCATTAGCATGAATCCCAGGAGTGATCTGAACAGCGGGAATAATTCCTGGGAAATACTCTTGCACCAGGGGAAGTTTGAATAACTCAAGGCGACGTGGCCAGAGTTGATCTGCCAGTGGGAATGCCTGCGCATGCAGTTTCTCATCGGTGCTTCCATGAAGTATTTGGATTGCCTGCATCGCAAGTGCGATCTCTGGAAACTTATCTGCTACCTCGCCAGCTTTCTTAAAGACTGTCTCGGGAGGATTTGCCTGTGCATCACCATAAATGTCGTAAAAGAGAGCGCTCATCGCCTTCTCTTCCTTGCTCGAAAATATGGTCGCCTTCGCTGGCGGTCGTGTGATTGATGTTGGCTTCTCCAGCGCCGGCAGATCTTCAACGTATGACTCGCCATCAACAAATGTCTCTTCTGTTCGCCCCGAAGTTTTCCTTGATCCCTTGAGTGAAACGCTCTCGGTCCAGTAGAGCCCGCTGCCAGGTATTCCAGCTGATGAAGTGACTCGACCTGAAGAGTTCAGACTTACTCGCGCACCTCGAACTCCTGCCGAAATGCCGATAGACCTTTTTCCAAAGGTCAGACGCAGGCCGGGGGCGATCTTCATCGACTTTCGGAACCGAAAACCCATCTCACTCCCCCTCCGCTTCTCTGGCTAGCAACAGCGCAAGGCTATCTTCATAGAAGATAACCCAGGGCAGAAATGCAGGAGGTGATAACAAATTCCTTTCTGATGAATTAAAGTATGGGCATGTCATATAACAACGGACCCCGACCACCACTTCCAGTTCCAGGCGAAGGATCGAAACCAGGTTCTTTCCGCTATGCCTCCTTCCAGCACCGTCTTGGCGCATATGCGCTAGATGCAACGCTGGCAGTACTTACTCTCGGAATCGGTTGGCTCATCTGGTCGATGATCGTCTGGGGTGAAGGTCAGACTCCTGCAAAGAAAATCCTAAAGATCAGAGTACGACACTTTGAAACCGGTGGCATTGCAACCTGGGGTCATATGGCGGTGCGTGAATTTCTCATTCCACTGACAGTGGTCATCGCCTCAAATCTCACAGCAGGAATTGCTGCAGTTGTTTGGATCGTTATTGAAATTGTCTTCTACTTTACAAAGAATAGCCGCACCCTGCGCGACCTTTGGGTCAAAACCGCTGTAATTAACGAGGCGTAATATGAGTGAATTTATTCCGGGTCAAAATACTCCGACCGCTGTACTTAGTCAGAATGAACAAGATGCAAAGTCCGGTAGCGGATTAGCAATCGCCGCCTTTGTAACATCTCTTGCAACACTCTTTCTTACAGCGGGATTTTTCTCATTTATTGGTTCAATTTTGGGCCATATCTCGCTTTCAAAGTTGAAGAAGGCAGGCAGTGATCAAAACCGTGGATTGGCTGTCTCTGGAGTAATCATTGGTTGGGTATCAACGGCATTTGCGTGGTTATTCCTGATTGGTTTTATCCTATTGCTCGCTGGAATCGCATCAACGTCAGATTCAAGCTTTTGGGATGATCTCGTAAACGAGTTTGAATCAAATTACAACAGCTACTAAATCTAAAGGATATATTTTCCTAGGTACTTACTAAATCCTTTAACGTCGAATTTTGAATTAAACTCAAAACGAACCTTTCCTAGTCCGCTGAACCATAACTCCATCTCTGAATCGAGATCAAATGTTCCAGCAGTTTCTAATGAAAAAGCTTGAACTTTTGAGTATGGCAGAGATGAGAAGTCTTTCTTCTTGCCACTGATTCCTTGCACGTTCACTGCAATGATGCGCCTGTTGGTGAAAATAACCATGTCTCGCATTCCTTTAAAGGACGCAAAGACCTCTTCCTCTTCAATGAGCAAATCTTGCACGAGAGCGAGTCCATCAGCGTTGCTGACCTCTTTAAGTTTTACAAGAGATCCATTTTTGAAATCAATCATCGTGCTACCCCTTCAGATCGCTTAGGTACTGCGTAGCCCCGAAGGGATTCGAACCCTCGTAGCTGACTTGAGAAGCCAGAGTCCTAG
>CAZNUC010000032.1:0-12900 GCA_964576165.1 uncultured Candidatus Planktophila sp.
CTCCGAGCAACTTCATCGTGCGCACCATTTCTGATTGCATGATGGTCAACATCCGCTCGACTCCTTCTTGACCGCCGGCCATAAGACCATAGAGATACGCGCGACCAACGTAGGCAAAGTCAGCACCTAGAGCTAGTGCCGCCAATACATCTGCTCCATGCATGATTCCGGTATCGATATGAATCTCGAGATCGTCCTTAAGTTCCTTCTTTACCTCAGCAAGCATATGAAGCGGAACTGGCGCGCGATCAAGTTGGCGACCACCATGGTTTGAAAGGATGATTGCATCAGCGCCATATTTAGCGGCGATCTTGGCATCTTCAACAGTCTGAATACCCTTGATCGATAACTTTCCATTCCATTGCGCGCGAATCCATTCAAGATCATCAAATGTCATTGTTGGGTCGAACATGAAGTCTAAGAGCTCTGCAACTGTTCCTTCCCAGTTAGACATTGATGCAAATGTGATCGCCGGAGTTGTCAGAAAGTTAATCCACCACTCTGGACGTGGAGCGGCATCGAGTAAAGTTTTTACAGTTAAACGTGGCGGAACAGTAAGACCATTACGGGCATCACGAAGGCGAGCACCTGCAGCTGGTACATCGACTGTCAGCATCAGGTGCTTTACACCAGCATCTTGTGCGCGCTTAACAAGTGCCATGCTCGCTTCGCGATCTTTCCACATATACAACTGGAACCAATTAACGCCCTCTGGCGCTGCCTTTACGACATCCTCTACCGTTGTGGTTCCAAGAGTCGAGAGAGTAAAAGGAATTCCAAACTTCTGCGCAGCACGTGCACCCGCGATTTCACCTTCTGTATGCATCATGCGGGTGAACCCAGTTGGAGCAATTCCAAAAGGCATTGCAAACTTTTCTCCGAGAATCTCGCATGAGGTGTCAACATTCTTTACATCATGCAAAATATTTGGTCTAAATTCCAGATCAAGGTAAGAACGACGAGCACGCTCTAGAGTGACTTCAGATTCAGCGCTGCCGTCTGTGTAATCAAAGGGACCTTTTGGTGTGCGCCTCTTTGCAATAGTGCGCAGATCCCAGACTGTGAGCGCTTTAGCCAGACGATTCTTGCGGGTAGGAAGCCCTGGAAGGGTAAAACGGAGCAAGGGGGCGAGTTCACCAATTTTGGGAAATTGGCGCTTCACATTCTTCTTCACTTATTGCTCCACTCGTCGAGATAATTGCCAAATCCTATACGATTTTTTACCCACATTCCAGAGTGAATGGTGAGGAAATTTCGCTAAGGTGCGAACATGAGTGATCTCACGGCGAAAACACGGGCAGCACTCGATGCAGCCGTAGCCGCCATTGGGGGAGCACCGCGTAAAGGCCAGATTGAAATGGCTGAGGCGGTATCAAGTGCACTCACTGATCGCCATCACCTCATGGTTCAAGCCGGCACAGGAACTGGAAAATCTTTAGCGTATCTAATCCCGGCCTTAGTTCATGGCCGAAAAGTCTTGATTGCAACTGCAACCCTTGCCCTGCAGCGCCAACTCGTAGAACGCGATCTCCCAGCTGTTGTTCCAGCGCTTGAGAAAGAGCTTGGTCGCGAAGTTACTTACGCAATTTATAAAGGGGTTGGAAATTACATCTGCTTGCAGAAGATGAATAGCGAAGAAGTTGACCCTGATCACGAAATCGTTCTTGAAACCTCGTATCTTGAAAAAGATGCACAGCGCCTCATTGCTTGGGCGAAATCTAAGGGCGCATCTGGCGACCGAGATGACGCACCGGATGTCGATCGCAGAGTCTGGCTCGCAAACTCAACATCAGGACGCGAGTGTGTCGGAGCAGATGCCTGTGCATACGGCTCACAATGTTTTGCTGTAAATGCGAAAGCGAAGGCGCAATTAGCCGATGTTGTCGTAACTAACCATACGCTTCTGGCGATTGAGATTGTTGATTCACATCCAATTTTACCTGAACGCGATGCAGTGATTTTGGATGAGGCTCACGAATTCATGGATCGAACGACTCAAGCGGTGACAGAAGAGCTAACGTCAGGTCGCGTACAACGAGCGGCGGCGATGGCTCGTAAACATATGCCTGGCAAACTCAGTGACGCCTTTACAAAGGCTGCTGATGACTTTCATGATGCAATGGCTGATTACGGAGATAGCGTTAAGGGCGATTTTGCATCCCTTGGTCGCCTAGAAGAAATCCCAAGTATTCTCGAGTCACCTGTACGAAAGGTGCGCGAGGCAGGGGCGGCAATAACCGATGCCCTGCGCGCAGATGAAGAGATTATCGATCCAGATTCAATTGCAGAGCGCGCCCGTGTGAAAGGTGCGATTACTGAGATTACGACAACTGTGGGCAAGTTACTCAAGATGGGTACCTCACATGTGCTCTGGTATGAGCCAACCTTTTCTTCCCTTTATCTAGCGCCACTTTCTGTCTCTCAGGTGTTACGTGAAAATTTGTTGACCAAGACACCCGTGATTGCAACATCTGCGACCCTGACTGTCGGCAGTGGCTTTGATGCCATGGCACGATCACTGGGATTTCTTACACAGAGTCCAGCGAGTGAAGATGAGAGTGAAGATGCGATCGATGAGTCTGAAGGCGAGATTGATCCATCGAATTATCAAACTCTTGATGTCGGTTCACCCTTTGATTTTGCGGCACAAGGAGTTCTATATCTTCCGAAACATCTGCCAGAGCCAGGCCGTGATGGCCCTAGCAAAGAGGTTCTGACAGAACTTGGTGAACTCATCGATGCAGCCGGAGGTCGCACACTCGCGCTCTTTAGTTCATGGCGTGGTGTCGAAGCAGCAGATGCTCACCTGCGAGATGTTTTAAAGGAATTACCCATCACAGTGATTACCCAAAAACGAGGCGATGCTGTTGGACCACTAGTTGAACGATTTGCAAAAGATGAAACATCAATTTTGCTTGGAACAATGTCACTCTGGCAGGGCGTTGATGTTCCAGGAAACTCATGCATTCTTGTTGCCATTGATCGCATTCCCTTTCCGCGCCCCGATGAGCCAGTAATGGCGGCGCGATCATCGCAAGCAGATGCAGCAGGTGGCAGTGGCTTCATGCAAGTATCAATGCCACGTGCTGCCCTGTTATTGGCTCAAGGTACGGGGCGTCTGATTCGTAGCGTTGAAGATCGTGGAGTTGTTGCAATTCTAGATTCTCGAATTGTGACAAAAAGGTATGGAAGCATTCTTCTGAATTCGATGCCACCACTGTGGCGGACTTCAGATAAGGCTGTGGTCTGTGACTCACTTAACCGTCTGCGCGATAGTTTGCCCGAATAACCTGCCCGATTAACTTCTGCATCCGACCCTGACTTGTTGTAGCCTGTCAACAACAATCGAGCGGAACGGGGGTGGTGAACATATGCCAAAGATCAGCGCACCAACTCTTAGCCAGCAACGCCAATGGCGTCGTTCCCAGCTCATGGATGCAGCCGCCTCTATCGCTCTTGAAGATGGTGCACATCGCGTCAGCGTTGCCACAGTTGCCACTCGTGCAGGTCTTTCTCGCACATCCTTCTATGAGTATTTTGCAAGTAGCAGCGACATAGTTGCAGAGTTGATCACCGAAGAACTTGAATCTTTTTCAGCTTTCTTAGAAGAAAAAGTCCGAGACGTCACCGATCCAATCCAGGCTATCTCGATCTGGGTTTCGAGTTCCTTGGAATACGTTGCCGATGGTCGACATCTCTTAGCAAAGGCCTTAAGTGCAATCGAAATTTCCCGTGATCAATCTGCTGTGATCGGCATGGCCCACAGAAAAATGCTTCTCTCCCTTTCGGCCCCACTGGCAAAGCTTGGCGTCGAAGATATCGCTCAAGCTCTCTCTTTGATTCATAGCGCGACACAATCTGCAACCACCCGAATCGAATCAGGTGCTGATTCTGCGCGCGAAATTGAAAATACCCGCAACTTTATCGTTGCGGGTATCTCCACACTTTCTCGTGGCTAAATTGAGTTAGCCGACCCTGATTGTGTAATTACGGACGAAGGCCTTCCATAGACCATCCTGACCTGCAGCGGATGCGGTAACACGGCACGAGCCTTTCTTAACGCCCAGTACCGTATTTTTTGTAATCCGGCAGTTCTTACTTTCAGTTACATACTTGATGTTCTGTCCGAAAGAAGTTTGTGCAGGTAGCGACAACTTCGCCTTCACCTTCACTTTGAGTGGGAAAGCGGCGATAGATTGATCACCTAAACCAAGAATAAATGGATAGATTGCAGACGTTGGTGCCACAGTTGCATTTCCTGCAGCCTTTACGCTAATTGCACATTCTCCGCTACCTTTCAAAGCGCTAATTTTTCCATCACGGATCACACAATTGGCATTTAATGACGTTACCTCTGTGGCCAACCCCGATAGTGCAGTTGCAACAATGGTGACTTCACTGCGATAGGTGAGATTTGATGGAGTGTTGCGTACTAGAGGCGCTCCATTTGCCGTCACGGTAAAGACATCTGGCGCAAGTGATGGTGCTGCCGTTCCTTCTGCGAAAGTTATAGGCATAAATTTATCTTCTGACGTATCTGTTGGTCCAAATCGATCCACCTGAAAGAAGAGACCACACGTTGCTTTGGTGCAATCAACTGTTCCAGCAGATCCAGTGATCGTTGTCGTTGGCTTTATCGTGACTGGGTCAGTTGATTTCGCCGCACCTCTTGCCGTATCCGAGACCCAGACTTGTATTGTTCCGCTACAAATTGTCGGGCGAGCAGTGCCAACGGGCTCGTTGCACTGCTGGATGTAAAGACCTTTACCGGCGGGGAACTTTGTGAAACCACCATTAATTGTGGCTGTGGCTGGATTGAGATTAGTAAGCGGACTGCTAGAGAAAACAAATGTTTCAGCGCTGGCAACTGGTGCTGAAAAGATCGCCATAGATAGCCCAGCTATTGAAATGATAATTGAGCTCTTTCTTATTCTCATTCTTTTCACTACTTTCTTATCGTTATCGGGATAAAGAGATCTTGAGTGCGATCACCAGTTCTCAAGTGATCAGAGCGCACAGTGACGGCGCAACGAACTTTCCTGCAATCAAACTTTCCAATTTTTGCAGAGACGCTTAAGTTGTGAGTAAATCGACCACCCGGAAGAAATTCATCGGTAAGGCCTACGGCATACCCTGGAGCATTTGAAGAAATCCAGACAGATGCTTCTCCCAAGCCGGCCTTATTTACTCCACCACCACATGGCGTAGGCGCTTTGCCTTTTTCTGGCATTACACAGATGGCGAGATAGATTCCTATCGTTTCATCAAAACCTCGCCCAGAAACTTTAATGACCGAACCAGGTGCGACGCGTTGACTCTTAATTGTGAGCACCTGGCCGTAATCGCCTTTCACACTTACCGAAGCCTGCGCAGGCGCGAGCGGGAGCACCAAGGCGATTGAGATAACAAAGAGGATTACTTTGCGCATGAGGCAAATCTAGATTAAGGGCGAGAAACACTTATCCGACAACGCGTTGAGAATTGTCGGTATCAATTTGAGAGGATACCGTTGTGAAAGTAGCACAGCTAAAAAAGGCAGTGATTGTTATGGTCCTCACATTGATCAGTGGTTGTGCAACACAGGTCACAGCGGTGGAAGAAATTTCTACAGCCCAATCCATCTCGGTTACTGGCGGCGAACTTCCTAAAGTCGCACGAGTAGTTGCACTTGCAAATGGAAGTGCTGAGATTATCTCTGCGATGGGATATCGAAATATTCTCATCGGCCGAGATATCGCAAGCTCTGATCCCGCGCTCGAATCAGTTGAGATTGTTGCCTCAGGTCATCAGATTATTCCTGAAAAAATATTGTCTCTCTCACCCGACCTCATTCTCATTGATGATTCAACTGGTCCTAAGGCGGCCCTTGATGTTCTCAAGTCTGCCAATATCGAGATAGTGATGATCAGCCAAGCATGGACCTTGAGCGAGATCGATAAGAAAATTTCTGAGGTAGCACTAGCAATTGGTGTACCTGAAAGTGGTGTGATGTTGCAGGAAGCGATCGCACGGCAGAGCGCTAACGTTGCATCAATCCCAGCGAATACAACAATTGCATTTCTCTATCTTCGAGGAGCTAGCGCCATTTATCTTATTGGTGGCAAAGGCTCTGGTGCGGATTCACTGATAAGTGCAATCGGGGCAATAGATGTGGGTGCGCAGTCTCTTGCAAATCCATTTAACCCGATGACCAGTGAAGCGTTGGCACGCCTTAATCCTGATGTTTTTATCGTCATGAGTAAAGGGTTGGAATCTGTTGGGGGAGTAGACGGCCTTGTTCAGTTACCCGGCGTCGCACAAACCACAGCTGGGAAAAATCGTGCAGTGATTGCAGTTGATGATTCACTCCTTCTCTCATTTGGCCCACGTACACCGATGTTGATTACAGAGTTAGCGCAATCTGTTGAGAGAGTTCTGAACTAGTGAAGAAAATCTACGTACTGGCAAGTGGCATTCCACTATTGCTTCTGATCGCCCTAGCGATAGGTGCAACGGAGGTGAATCAAGTATGGAGTGCGATTTTCGCTTTTGATTTCAATTCAGAATCACTTGATGATCAAATCATCTGGCAAATCAGAGCGCCACGAGTGATCGCAGCGATGTTAATTGGAGCAATTCTTGGAATCGCGGGTTCGCTATCGCAAGCGGCGACTAACAATCCACTGGCAGACCCTGCTCTCTTAGGGACAACTGCAGGGGCGGCGGCGGGAGTGGTGATTGGTGTTGCCACTAACCTCGTCTCACTCGGTTCGTTCACTGCAGTTATTGCAGCAACGATCGGTGCGATGGCGGCAACTTTATTCACATTCTGGTTGGCACGTTCTGCCTTACAGCTCATCATTATGGGTATTAGCGTTTCTGCAATTTTGACCGCACTTGTTGGAATCGCAATTTCACTGATTGATCGCCCTGATCTGAGATCGATCACCTTCTGGTCACTGGGATCACTAGCCTTGATTGCATCCTCTGATCTGTTCATACTCATTGCAGTGGCGGCGATAGTTCTTCTCGTTGCACTCAAGTTATCGCCACAGCTTGATCTGCTCTCACTTGGCGATAGCGCAGTCAGACACATTGGGCGAGATCCTCAACGAATTCGTCTTATCGCTTTCCTGACACTCTCTGTGGCCGTAGCTGCCAGTGTCAGTACTGTCGGCACTATCGCATTTTTAGCCTTAGCCGCCCCACATATCGCACGATTTATGGTCGGCCCGCGCCATCGCAATCTGCTTATTGCATCTGCAGTGATTGGATCAATCATTCTCTTGTTGGCTGATACTGCCGCCAGATCAATTGCGCCACCGCAAGATCTTCCAGTTGGGATTCTTATCGCGCTCTGTGCTGCGCCGCTTCTGATTCTGGCCTTGAAGAAAGGGGCGATGCAATGGCGATGATAACCTGTGATTCGATCTCCTTACAGCGGGGGAGTACCCGCGTTCTCTCTGATTTCTCACTAGAGATACAAGAAAAAGCGATCACTGCCATTGTTGGCGCAAATGGTTGCGGAAAGAGCACACTCATCTCAGTTTTAGCCGGTGATCTCACGCCAGATTCAGGGTCAGTGAAATTTCTTGAGAGAGATTTACAACAATTCTCACTGCGTGAACTAGCAGCGATGCGAAGCGTAGTTTTGCAACATCAGAATTTTTGGCTCGCCTACTCTGTACGAGAAGTAATTGAGATGGGTCAAGATGGGCCATCACTGGCGCGAGTTGATCAGGTGATGTCAGAACTTGGCATTGCAGAGATTGCTGGACAATCGGTGCTCACTCTCTCAGGCGGGCAGGGCCAGAGAGTGGCAATTGCACGTGCTCTAGTGCGCGATACACCGATCTATCTCTTTGATGAGCCCTTTGCTTCGCAAGATCGCGAATCACGAAAGGCTCTCATCGAAATATTTCGTGGACTAAGAGAGCAAGGAAAAACAATTGTGGTTATTGCTCATTTGGCTGATGGAGATTTAGAGTGGTGTGATCACATCATCGAGAAGTTGTCGTAGATCAAACCAGGTCTTTGCAAAACTTGGATGCAAATCCATCAGCTCCACCTCGCTCAACACAATCCAGCGCATCTCCTGACTTTCATCATTGGGAGAATCTGCAGAAATACTTGAGTGAGCAGATGCAATCACAGTGTCATAGCGCCAATCACCGTGATCATCTGTAAAGAGTGAGTGCGGCGTCAGGTGGGCCGGGTTGATGCCCGTCTCTTCACGCGCCTCACGTAAGGCCGCTTCAGTGATGCTTTCATGTGAATCGCGTGCACCACCTGGAATGCCCCAGGTATCTCCGTTATGAACCCATGGCGCACGATGTTGCAGAAATATCTCGCGTTCGTGCTTCACACCTTCTCTAAAGATAAGGATTCCAGCAGCGCCATATTTTCCCCAATGCTTGCTGCCGCATCGACACTGGATCCAACCATCTCCATCGCGGGCAACCATGTCCCTAGATTGCCATATCCATCCACAGATCGCTCACGAGAACTCTTCATTGACAGCCGGCACTTCTAGCGTGCCCACATGAAAAAATTACAGTTATTGACCATCGCCTCCCTCTCTCTCGCGCTCACCTCACCCATCGCAACTCATGCAAATGAATGCGAAGCAACTGCCTGCGTTGATGTCTACACCCAAGACGGCAAAATCATTATTGAAGGGCGAAAAGGCAGTGGCGGAAAATCCACCACTGTTCCGGCTCCACCCATCACCAAGAAACCTGCACCACCTGTCACTAAGAAGCCCGTACCTCCTGTCACTAAGAAGCCAGCTCCGGTGAAGGCAAAGCCACCTGTTGTTAAGAAGGCGGCGCCAAAGAAAGTTACTCCAACTCCACAACCGCCGGTAACGCAGACCGCCTCTCTTACCGATAGATTAATAAAAGCTCTACCTACTGCTGGGATTGCATATCAACCTGAATATGAACCGCTAGTTGGCGTACCCGTCTACATGTGGACTGATGTCGCAACAACATTTATGACTCAGGTGAAAATTGTTGGAGAGCTTGTTGATGTTGCGTTGAGACCAAGTTTTACGTGGTCTTTTGGTGATGGAACATTCCTATCCACCACAGATCTTGGTGGGCCATTTCCTAACGGAAAAATCCAACACACCTATAGCCAGCCAGGTACATATCTGATCACGCTCAACAGCACATGGAATGGCACCTACACACATAACGCACAAACTCGTGCAATTACGGGCAATGTAAAGACAACATCAATTGCCTCTATCACAGTAGTTAATTCCCCAACCCGTTTTAAGAATTGAGCTCACATGACAACACTTACTAGTCCACATGACCTGCTTGCTGCTATTCCATTTCTTATCGGCTATCACCCAATCGATTCATTAGTGGTGGTCTCGATAAAAGAGGAGAGCGTTGGGATGGCAATGAGAGTTGATTATCCAATCCTGCAGGATGAGAACTTCTTTGATGCGTTGGCACATCACTGTTTGAGTGATGGCGCAGAAGGCGCGCTCATCGTCGTATATCAACCATTAGATTCAATCGATGGTGATCGCGTCGTTGCACAAGCAACGGCTGCACTCTCGCGAGCAGGGATTGCAATTTATGAATCAATTCTGATCGCAGACGGTCTTTTCCGATCCTTGTTATGTCATGACATCACATGTTGTCCGCTCGAAGGTCGTCCAGTACCACCTCTTGATTCCTCTCGAATCGCAGCAGAGAGCGTCGTTGCCGGACACCCCATGCCCTTTGCAACCTATGCCGACCTTGGTGGATCAGTACGATCAAACCTTCTTGCATACGAGGCTCATTGGCTTGAGCGCGTGAGCAAATCTGCCGTCGATCCAGCATCCCCTGATCTCAACAACCTGCAACGAGACGGTGCGACAGCAGTCATTGATTTAGCCAATGACTTTATCGCTCACGGAATATCTACCGATCAAGATTTAATCGCACATGTACTTGGGCGCCTCAGTGATATTCAGGTGCGAGATTTTGCTCTGGGTAGCCATGACGAAGAGAGCATCAACGCATATAGAACGATGTGGTTACATCTGCTTCGATCTGCCCCCGTTGGATTTATCGCCCCTGTGGCAACGTTAGCGGCAGCGATCGCCTATGAATCAGGGGAAGGCGCTTTGGCTCGAGCCGCACTTGCACGGGCCTTTGATGATTGCCCCACCTACTCACTTGCCACCTTGTTACAACGAGTCTTTAGCGCTGGATGGCCTCCGCAATCCTTTGCTGGCATGCGTAGTGAGTTACATCCAAAGGTGACTGCGGGGATTTTTGGTGACTAGGTGTCACTGCATGTTGTGGGCTAGAATATGGGCAGGTCACGAGTTCTAGAACGATTACCGTCATCGGTAGTTACAAGCCCCGGCTTTCTAGACGGCAACCCTCCACCGCGGTGGGGTGCTTCTGGGTGACGACCAGGCACAGTAACTATCTGTGCAAGTGCGTGAAGGAATTCCTATGAGTGCCCCATCTGCAAAGAACGTTCTCTCACCAGAAGTCACTGGTGCATGGCTGGAAAGTTATGATCCAGGTGATCGTAAATTTGTTAATATCGGTTTCCTGCTCTTAGAAAACGGTCAGACTCTTCCTGATATCACTATCGCGTATCAGACATGGGGAACTCTCAACGCAGCAGGTGACAACGCAATTCTGATTCAGCATGCGATGACTGGGTGGTCAGATGTTCCAAGTTGGTGGCCCAATATGGTCGGTCCTGGACTTGCCTTCGACTCGGACAAGTACTTCATCGTCTGCCCAAATGTCATCGGTGGTTGTCAGGGGAGCACTGGACCATCGAGTATCGCACCCGATGGAAAACGATATGGCTCTCGCTTTCCAGCTCTGACCATCAGAGACATGGTCGCCGCCGAAGTAGCATTTACCGATGCGATCGGAATCAAAAAATATAAATTAGCGGTAGGTCCATCTCTAGGAGGTATGCGCTCGCTTGAATGGGCGATCGCACATCCCGATCGCGTCGAAGCGATCTGCACGATTGGATCATCTGCTGTTGCCACAGGAGATCAAATTGGCACCGCATCCATTCAGATTCGAGCAATCAAGAGCGATCCATATTTTGCAGGCGGGGATTACTACGAAGCGCCCCGCGGCCCCATTGAAGGAATGGGAATTGCCCGCCGAATCGCTCACCTGACATATCGAACCGAATCTGAGATGGATGTGCGCTTTGGGCGTGAACTTCAGGGAGATGACACAGGGAGATATGCCGTGGAGTCCTATCTTGACCACCAGGCGACAAAGCTTGCCCAGCGTTTTGATGCCAATACGTATATCGCCCTCACAGAGGCGATGAACTCCCATGACATCGGGCGAAACCGTGGAGGAGTAGTTGAGGCTTTACGCGCAATTACCATTCCGGTGCTGGTGGTCTCGATTGATACCGATCGTTTATTTCCCCCACGTCTGCAGGTTGAGATCGCCGATCTCGTTCCGCAGGCAAAAAAACTGGTGGTTATCTCGTCAGATTTTGGCCACGACGGCTTTTTGGTGGAATCTGAGGCGATGACGGCGGCAATTCGCGGTATAATATAGGTATCACTTCGCGCGGCTCTAAAAAGAAAATTTTAGAGTTCGCGACAAAAACAAAGGACAATTGTGGCTGTATTTACTGCGCGCAAAAACAAGGCGAAGAAGGCTCCTGCTAAGAAAGTTGCAGCGAAAAAGTCTCCTGCCAAGAAGCCTCTAGCGAAAAAAGCCCCAGTAAAGAAGGCAGCGGCTAAAAAAGCTCCGGTAAAGAAGGTAGCGGCCAAGATTGAGTTGAAGAAGGTCCTTGATGCTAAAGATGTGCAGTTAATCGCTGATGCAAAGAGCGCTGTTGCTCGCCAGAAAGAGATTCTCGCAGAGCTTGATTCTCGTGGCGTTACATCCCTTGGTCGCATCCCAAAGAAGGCTGATAAAGATTTAGTCGATGAAGCGCGTGCGCTCGCAATTACAGTTCCACAACTCACAGAGACTCTTCGTAAGAAAGGTCTGGGCTCTCCAAGCCGTATCCTGAAAAAGGCTGAGTGGGATCTGATCAAACCTAAAGAGGTAGTCGTTCCAGTTGCTACATCAAAAACTGTGGTCACTAATATTGACGGTGAAGAAGTAGAACTCGAAGAAGTAGAACTCGAAGATGTCGACAAGCTCGTTGCAGATGTTCTTGAAATAGTTGAAGCAGAAGAAGGTGCCAAGCAAACTGAGTCTCGTGTCGTCAACCTTGTAGATGATCTCAAGCTAGAAGATGGCTCATTTATTCTTCAGGACTCTGATGCTGAAGAGGATGAGAGCGAAAAGACCGAGCGCGCAAAGCATAAAAAGGATCTTGCTAACGTCAATATCGTCCTCGAGGCGATCAGCGCAAAGAAAGCCAATCACCCATATATCGGTAAAGGAAATGTTGATCCTGCCGATGCAAAGGCTCTGACATTCCGCCAGGTACAACAGCAACTTTCGATGAATAACTTCACCGAAAAGGGTGCGCGAGTTATTGCCGAGGCGATCACACAGGGATACCTCGCCAATGTTGAAGAGCTTTACGATGTCTTTAATGCTGAAGCACGTCGTATTCAAAGAGAGATCAAGCATCTTCCACCTGAGCAGATGGTGATGACCGCTGGTGCGACGGCAGATCCGGTGAAGGATTATCTGAAGCAGATTGGTCGCGTTGCTCTCTTGAACGCAGAGCTCGAAGTAGAACTTGCAACACGTATGGAAGCCGGACTATTTGCTGAAGAGAAGTTAGCAACGGAAAAGAAGATTGATAAGAAGTTAAAGCGCGAGCTGGAATGGATCGTTGAAGATGGAAAGCGCGCCAAGAACCACCTGCTAGAGGCGAACCTTCGTCTAGTCGTCTCGCTTGCAAAGCGTTACACCGGTCGCGGAATGCTCTTCCTTGATCTGATTCAAGAAG
>CAZNUC010000033.1:0-12885 GCA_964576165.1 uncultured Candidatus Planktophila sp.
CTGAATTTCCAGCACCACGATTAACAACGACACTCGGATCAAAAAGATTGGCCGAAATCAACTCAAATTGCAGATCAAGCATGGATTCAAGAAGGCTTGACTCAACCATTCCACCTATACCTGTGCGTTCACGCCTCAGAAGGAGCGCGATGACACCAGAGGCTAAATGAGTGGATGTAAAGATATCTGCAACGGCTAAACCAACCGGAATTGGTGGATCGCCTGCGCGACCGTTTAGCCATGGCAATCCGGAGATTGATTGTGCGAGTAAATCCTGACCAGGGCGATCTTTAAACGGACCGTCTGCGCCATATCCGGTTGCACTTCCAAAGATGATTCCTGGATTAACTTTTTTCACATCTTCATAACCAAGTCCGAGGCGTTCAATTACACCAGGGCGAAAATTCTGAATAATGACATCGGCCTTCTTTACAAGTTCCCAGACTTCTTTCAGGCTCTCCGAGTTCTTAAGATCTGCTGCAAAACTCTCTTTGTTGCGATTCATAATATGGAAAGAGAGTGTGTCTCCATCTTTTTCTAGTCCGGCAAAGGCGAGGGTTCGTCCAATATCTCCAGTCCCAGGACGTTCAATCTTGATAACACGCGCACCAAGATCTGCCAGTCGCATTGCAGCGACAGGACCTGCCAGAAACTGTGAGAAATCGAGAACAAGTACCCCATTAAGGGGTAACTGCGATCGATCTAACGAGCTAGTCGACATGGAATACCTCAGGAATTGATGCCCACCATTCGCCATCGGCGCGATCACTCACAGGGCGCTGCAATGGCATGCACACATCCCACCACTCTTGAGTCTTTGGGTCTGCTGCCATCTTCGCCATATCGGCATCAAAATCATCGCCTACATATTCAAAGTATGAAAAGAGAAGTTCACCGTAACGATAGATCGAATAGTTTTGAATATTCACTTCTGCGATCTTGGCGAGAACTTCTGGCCAGACAGCTGCATGAAGGCGCTCGTACTCCTCACGATTTTCATAAGGCATTCCAATAACTGATGCATACCGTTGCATGATCGATCCTCTCGTTTGTTTGTGTCTTAAAGGTTGTAGAAGGCCTTCGCTGTCTTATGTGTAATCCAATCTTGATCTTCATCGCTATATCCGCTGATGACCTCGACCTGTGCCTTCCAGATTTCAACATATGTATTGCCAAGAACGATGACCGGCCAATCTCCACCCATCATGACGCGGTTTGCGCCGTAGGTCTTGACCATGAAGTCAACGTAAGGTTGCCAATCGGCAACGCTCCAATTGGCTAGATCTGATGCGGTGTTGAGCCCAGATAACTTCGCATAAACATTTGGAAAGGCTGCAATCTCAGCCATCGACGAGGCCCATGGCTCCATTTCTTTGGCAGCGATTGGCGGTTTAGCAAAGTGATCAACAACGATCTTTAACTTAGGAAATTTCTTAGCTAAGGTCACAATATTTTTTGTGTGCTCTGGCTTGACTGAGACATAATCAAAACTAAGTCCCATTTTCTCAACATAAGCCAAAGTCTCAAGTACTGCTGGCCGAGTAATCCACGCATCATCTGATTCATATTTTGGATTTGAATAATCATGGGTCAGATTGCGTACACCTTTAAAATATTTATTCTTAGCCAGCGTTTCTAGCGCAGTGCGTGATTCATTCGGACGCTCAAAGGGAACCCAACCGACAACTCCCTGAACGAAATCAGAATGTGCTGCAACATCGAGCATGTAGAAAGTGTCATCGTAGGTATCTGCTGCCTGAACTAAGACAGAGCTGGTGACTCCAGATGCTGGAATTTCAGGTGCTAATCGCTCGGGAGTAAAGTCATCATAAAGTGGGCCGTAGGCTGGCTCAATCCAGCTATATGCTCGCTCGCTCATCACCCAGAGATGTTGATGCGTATCGATGAGTTCTCTTGCCATTGTTCTCTCCTTTTCCTATAGAACGCCGTAAGCGTTCCATACCTCTCGGACACTTTTTCCTGATAGCAAATCCTTTAAGACAGTCTTTTCAGTTGCTGCTCGAGCATTGGCTAGCTCGCTCACCTTCTTTAGATGTGCCGATGGCACAACAACGATTCCATCGCTATCTGCGATTACTCCATCACCTGGATGAATTTCAACACCACCACAAATCACTGGGATGCGAATTGCTTCAATACGCATTCGTCCCTTGTAATCATAAGGTCTCGTTCCCTGTCCAAAGGCTGGAAAATCTAAACCGACAACCTGTTCGGTATCGCGCAGTGGTCCATCTGCAATAACACCTGTTGCACCTCGACCTTTTGCCGCCGCTGAAAAGAGTTCGCCCCAGAATGCTGAGAGACACTCACCACCGGTTGCAATAACTGCGATCTCTCCTGGTTGCAAGGTGTCAAGGAAATCAATTCCGGAACCATATGGATCTTTCTGATTGTACTCAGCCGCTGGGACAAATTGCACAGTTGCCGCTAAACCCACTGCGCGCATTCCTGGACGTAAAGCACTGACCCGAATATCCATCGCATTATTGCGCACCCCAACAACATCGAGAGAGTCTGAAATCATTGCGCTACGAACGCGCGGATCTAAATTCCAAGGCATTATTTCTTCCTCACCATATAGACATGTACGAAGGCAATAACTGTTTCACCACGCTGATTTGTCACAGTTACCTGTTCCTCAACAATTCCATACTCATCGGGTTTCTTGGCATGATCCTTCTTAGCGACAATAGTTGCCTTGGATGTAATTGTGTCGCCGATGAACACTGGCGCGATAAATCGCACTCTGTCATAGCCATAACTAAAGGCTGCTTCATTGATCTCTCCTGCCAACATTCCAACAGATACAGAGAGGATCAGGGTTCCATGTGCCACGCGCTGACCAAACTCTTGCGTCTTGCACCATTCAGCATCCATGTGGTGCGGGTAGAAATCACCTGTTTGTCCTGCATGCAAGACAATATCGGCCTCGGTGATTGTGCGACCCGAGCTTGTGCGCGATGATTCAAGAAGATACTGGTCAAAGAGTTGCTCCATCACTTACTCCTTCACATATCTTTGATAGATAGATGCGATCTCTTCGACATCTTTTTTACTTACCTTCTTCTCAACCAAACACTTATGAATCACTAAAGAGCTCTGGTACTGCACATCTGGCCATCCCAGAACACGTGGGCGAACCCAAGCATTCTCTAAGGTACGTAAAGTATTTCTGAAGAAGTTATGGCTGGCGTCATTGAGAACGTTATCTTTCCATGCCACCAAGTTTCCTGGCTGTCCCCCACCAAGTCCATATGTGGTTGCTTGAATCTCTGGCATCGAGAGCAAAATTGCCGCCTCTGCCGCCGCCTTTGGATTCTTGCTCTTAGATGAGATTGCGACCCCTGCCCCACCCAGTTGAGAGCCCGTTGCGCGGCCATCAAATGATGGAAGATCATCGTAAATCAGAGTCTTCTTTCTAAACCCATCGCGTGAATAATTACTGTAGCCATACATGCACACTCCGTAGGCAAAGTCATCGCTACCGCTCAAGACTTCAGCAATATCAATAGGGTTACTTGTCGCACAGAATTCAGGGACAAGACCCGCAAGTTCAACCATAAACTCTAAAACTTCTAGCGCCATCTCCTGATTGATGAAGTGCGCATTACCTTCAAGCGGTCTATCTTTTTGGGCCATTAGTGTTGCGAAGGTACTAAAGGCATCCACTGGCTTGTGTGCCCAGAGCAGCTGCTTCTTCTTTGCTAATTCAAAAACCTCATGCCAATACACTGGTGAACGATCTGCCTTGTCGGGACGAAATGCGCTGACCTGCGCTGCGGTGTCAATTGCAAGCGCCCAATGTTTTCCTTGATACAGATATGAGTGATGTGATTGTCCGACACTTGTTTTGGAAAGAATCTCAAGCTGTGAAGGTGTTGCTAAATCTTCGAAGGCAATGACTGCATCGGCGTGAACCGCATCAGGAACATGCGGGTGATCAATAATCATGAGGTCGTAATCGTTGTAAAACTCAGAGATATGTTGGTCACCAAAGGCTAAAAGCGAGCGTGCATCCCATGTGACCGAGATGCCACACTTTTCGATAAGCAGATCGTTGGATTGAACCAGGCACTCAAGTCCGCGAACGTGATCCCAAGTCATTCCTTTGAGATGGATAAGAGACATTACTTGCCCACAACGCGCAGAATGTTCTCTGCAAACCAATCTCGAATCGTGATGCCCTCATCAATGTACTTTCCAAGATTAAAGAAGCCATGAATCATTCCCGGGCAATCCTTATAGACCACATCATTGCCAGCAGCCTTAAGCTTTTCATAATATGCAACACCATCAGCCTTAAGAACGTCATATTCGGCTGTGATCATAATTGTCGGTGGGAGGCCTTCAAAAGATTTCGCAGCATGTGGAACGGCGTAAGGATTACTTCTATCGCTCTCACCGTTAAGGTACATCTCCCATAGCCACTTCACCCCGCGTTGAGTCAGACCATAACCATCAGCATTGGGAACATCAGGAGCGTCGACAAATTCAGGGCCATTACATGGATAGACCAGCCATTGATATGCAATTTTAATTTTTCCACGATCACGAGCAGCTAGCGCGACAGCAGATGCGAGATTTCCCCCAGCGCTATCTCCACCAACACCTAGTCGTGTGATATCTATTCCTAAACGATCAGCGTTAGCTACGGTCCATTCAAGACCTTCATAGCAATCATTAAATGGAATCGGAAATTTATGTTCTGGGCTTTTCTGATAATTGACAGAGACAATAATCGAATTGGTCTTGATCGCCATCGCCGCCATCTGTGCGTGATATTTTGCAATGTAATTAATTACCCAGCCACCGCCGTGAAAGTAGACCAGCCCTGCTCTCTTTGCCGCAGATGATGCTGGCGGTGTATAGATTGCAACTGCAATATCTGCCGTCGAACTTGTAAAGAATTCAATTGAGATATTTACTGAAGGATTAATTTCACCACCTAGATCAGGTTGGGCGTGAGAATAACCTCGAGCAACCGTTGGACCCTGAACGCTAATGTCAGGAAGGTTTGCCGCCTTTGCCATTTCAAGAAATGCAGATACTTGCGGGTGTAAGGCCATGAAAATACTATAGGATATTTAAAGAACGCTGACAAGGTCATCCCAGACCTTATTTTCAATGGGCAAATTAAATGCATCAATATTTGTTTTTACCTCTGCCGCGCTGCGACAACCCACAAGAACTGATTTCACCGCAGGGTGGCGAAGTGGGAATTGTAGAGCCGCACTGGTGAGTGATACCTGATGCCCATCGAGTACCTCACGAATTCTCAATGCTTTTGCGAGGAGTTCATCACTTGCCGGTACATAATCATAGGTCGCACCTTTTACCGGATTGGCAAGAATTCCTGAGTTAAAGACACCGGCTGCGATGATATCGACATTGCGCTCTACGGCGGTTGGAAGTAATTCAATAAGTGCTCGTTGATCAAGAAGTGAGTATCGCCCAGCGATCAAAACCATATCGATATCAGTTTCCTTGATGACCCGAGTAGGTGTTTCGCATTGATTCATACCAACACCAATTGCCTTAATGATTCCTTCAGATCTCATACGGTCTAGCTCTGGGTAAGCTTCGATGATTGCCGCATCTGCATTTTCATCTGGATCGTGAATAAACAATACTTCCACACTATCCATACCAAGACGCTCGAGTGAACCTTCAAGAGACTGACGAACTCCGGAAGCGCTGAAGTCAAACTTTCGCTCGACTGTGTTATCGGCATCCATAAAGAAATCATCAATATCGGTAGTCGATGGAACTAATAGGCGACCAATCTTTGTCGAAATGACGAAGGTGGAACGATCACGGCCAGCAAGTGCTCGCCCGATACGTCGCTCGGATGTTCCTTTGCCATAGTGAGGCGCGGTATCAATAAAGTTAATGCCGTTATCAACTGCAGTGAGAATTGTCTCTGTGCAATCTTCATCGCTGACCGATGTGTAGAGACCACCAATGGCCGCTGTTCCAAGTGAAAGGCGCGAAATCTCAACGCCGGTGCGAAGCCGAACCTTCTCATCGTGCCTCACTATGCACTTCCAGTCGTGGCATGGTTGCTGACTGCAGCGCGCCCAGCCTCAAGTCGCGCGACAGGTACTCTAAATGGTGAGCAAGAGACATAATCAAGGCCCACATGGTGGAAGAAATCGATACTGCGTGGATCTCCACCGTGCTCGCCACAGACACCGAGCTTCATCTCTGGGTTAACGGTACGGACCTCATCACAGGCAATCTTTACCAAGAGGCCTACGCCATCTTGATCGAGTGATTCAAAGGGGCTAAAGGGTAGAAGTTCAAGATCAAGGTAGCGCGGTAAGAATGATGATTCAACATCATCGCGGCTAAATGCCCACGTCAACTGAGTAAGGTCGTTGGTACCAAATGAGAAGAAGTCAGAGTAATCAGCCAACTTTGCAGCAGTAATTGCAGCGCGTGGAGTTTCAATCATGCTTCCGATGCTGATGTGCATCTGCTCCCCTGCATTTTCAAGAACACGAGCAACTTCGGTCTCAAGGGAAGATCGGAAGTAAAGGAGCTCACGTTGGGATGCCACAAGCGGAATCATGATTTCAGGTTGTGGATCATAACCCTGGGCGCGTACGTGCAGTGCTGCGCGAGTAAGAGCGCGTACCTGCATTGAGAACAAATCTGGAATTAACACGCCAAGTCGCACACCGCGTAGCCCCATCATCGGATTAGATTCGTGTAGACGATTTACTGCACGGTTAAGAGCTAACTTTCTTTCATCGACTGCTTGCCCGCGCTCTTGCATGAGTGCGATATCGACAGCCAGACTTGCTTGATCAGTAAGAAATTCATGAAGAGGTGGGTCAAGAAGTCGTATCGTGACTGGTAATCCTGTCATCGCACGCAAGATACCTACGAAGTCACTGAATTGAAGTTTCTCCATCTCGGCAAGCACTTCTGTGCGTTCTTCATCGGTTGTTGCAAGAACCAATGTTTCAACGAGAACGCGACGATCACCCAAGAACATGTGCTCAGTGCGTGTGAGTCCAATACCTTGTGCACCCATACGGCGTGCGATTTCAGCATCTTCTGGAGTATCGGCATTGGCTCGAACAGACATACGTCTGACGCTATCTGCATGAGTAATAATGCGATGAATACTCTTAATCAGCGCAGTCGATGTTGCCGCACCAGGATCTACGATCCCCTGTACATATTCAGTCACAACGCTGGGAACGACTGCAACTTCACCTAAGAAAACTGCCCCGGTTGTTCCATCGATTGAGATGAGATCCCCTTCATGAACTCGCACATCACCACAGGTAAAGAATTTCTCATCAACATTGACTTCAATACTCTCTGTTCCACAGACGGCTGGGCGACCCATACCGCGCGCAACCACAGCAGCGTGAGATGTCTTTCCGCCGCGAGCAGTAAGGATGCCTTGTGCGGCAACCATTCCAACAAGGTCATCAGGGTTTGTTTCGCGGCGAACAAGAATGACTTTCTTTCCAGCCAATGCTTGGTCTGCAGCATCTCGTGGGTCAAAGACAACTGAACCTACTGCTGCCCCAGGAGAAGCCGCGATTCCGCGAGTGAGTTCTTTAGGTGCAGATGCTTTATCAAATTGTGGAAACATCAATTGGGCTAGTTGCTCACCGTTGACGCGGGTGAGCGCTTGATCCATTGTGATAGAGCCTTCATCAACAAGTTGTGTGGCAATCTTGAAGGCCGCTTCTGCAGTGCGCTTACCAACACGAGTCTGCAAGATCCAGAGTTTTCCTTGTTCAACAGTAAATTCGATATCGCACATATCTCGGTAGTGATTTTCCAATAAGGCCATAATGCGATTGAGTTCTGCAAATGCTTCAGGGTTTACAACACCTAGATGCGTGAGTGGGAAAGCGTTGCGAATTCCTGCAACAACATCTTCACCTTGTGCACGTGGAAGATAGTCACCGTAGGCACCTGGTGCGCCACTTCCAGGATCGCGGGTGAAGCAGACGCCTGTGCCTGATGTTTCTCCGATATTTCCAAAGACCATTGCCTGGACATTGACGGCAGTACCAAGGTCAGCGCTAATGCGTTCGCGGCGGCGATAGAGCTGAGCACGCTCTGAATTCCACGAGTGAAACACTGCTTCGATCGCTCTAGTTAATTGTGAGCGGGCATCAAATGGAAAGGCAGAACCCGTATGCTTTTCAACTACTTCAATAAAGGCATCTCCTGCAGCCTTAAGTCCTGGGCCATCAAGATCGGCAATTGTCTTTCCGCCCGCTGCTTTAATCAGTGGCTCTGCAACTTTTGCAAAACTCTCCGATGGAATTTCACAGACTGTTTTACCGAACATCTCAATGAATCTGCGATAAGAGTCCCAGGCAAAGCGACTATCGCCAGTGATCTTTTCAAGAGTTGCCGCGACTTCAGGAGACATTCCCACATTAAGGACGGTTTCCATCATTCCTGGCATAGAAAACTTCGCACCTGATCGCACTGAAACTAAGAGTGGATTAGTTGGATCGCCAAAAGATTTTCCAATTTTCTTCTCTAAATCCATAATCGCCTGATCGATCTCGTCGAGAAGATCATCAGTGAGACCGCCAGTACGCAAATACTCTTGACATACACGAGTGGTAATCGTGAAACCATCAGGTACTGGTATGCCAAGAGTCGCCATCTCCGCGAGATTGGCTCCTTTACCGCCCAAGAGATCAGACATGGTGCGGTTTCCTGCGCTAAATGGATAGACCTTTTGGTCCATCATCAGTACCTACTCTTTGATTGAGCCAGCGAGCATTCCTCGAACGAGGCGCTTCTGGGAGATTAGGAAGACGATCATGATCGGCACAGCGATCAATACACCCGCAAGTGCAATTTCAGGTTTGTAGATTGGCACAGATGTTGCACCTACCCCTGGGTTGATTGCCGGAGTTGAGTAGAACAAGAAGCCGAGACCAATAGGCAAGGTGAAGTTCTCACTCGATGGCAAGAGGATGTAGGGAAGAAAGTAATTTGCCCAGTTGCCGATAAAGGCGAAGAAGGCAAGGAGTGAAATAAGCGGCCATGATAGTGGCAGTGCGATTTTAGTGAAGAGTCGGAAATCATTACACCCATCAAGGCGAGCAGATTCATATAACTCTTTTGGAATTGTCGTTGTGTAGTAGATGTATGAAAGGAAGACACCAAATGGATACAGGGAAGAAACCAGAATTACTGCAATTGGTCTATCCATCAGCGAAATAGCATCCATCAATACGAAAATAGGAACGACAAGTGCCATAGGTGGCACAAGCATGGTGATCAAGGTCGAGATAAGGAATGAACGCTTAAAGCGAATATTAGATGCCGAGAGGACGAAACCTGCCATAGAGGCGGTTACTGTCGCAAGCACGACGATCGATGCGGTGTACCAGAGTGAATTAACAACCCAGGTAAACATCACACCGTTGTCAAAAAATTGCAGGTTATTCCACGCTTTGATGTAATTTCCGAAGCTTCCGAAAGCTAGTGGATGACGATTGGTGATATCTGCATCTTCCTTGCTTGGCGCAAGGAGCAACCAGATCATTGGAATGATGCTGACGATGGCAAAGAAGATGAGCCAACCGTTGACCATGTATGTCCAGAAACGGCTCTCCTGGCGAAGTTTTGTCTTTCGCGACATAAGTTCAAGATTCTTCAACATGGATTACGCCTCAACCTTCTTGTTGCTATTCACTTCTGCCTCTTCGAACATGTCAGTCTTAAAGATGACCACAAGTGCTCCAAGCAGGCTAGGAACCAGGAGCATGAGAGAAAGAGCCGATGCTCCACCAAAGTCTCCAGTGGTAAATGCAAGTTCAAATGCCAATTGATCTAGAGACCATGATTCTGCAATACCAGAGTAGATACCGCTATCGATGAGTTGTGGCTCAACGAAGATTTGTAGGCCGCCTGCAAAGATAAGCACGCCCATGTAGACGATATATTTCTTTATCAGTGGCAACTTAATTTTGAGAGCAATTTGAAAGGCTGAACAGCCATCTACGCGCGCAGCTTCAATCACTTCTCCAGAAATCGATTGCAAAGATCCAAATTGAATCAGGATCCAGTTACCGGCAATTGCAAAGAATGCCATGGCGGCGAAGATATAAACCAAATTCCTCGTCTGCCAGATTTGATCACTCGTGGTTAGTCCGAACCACGAAAGAGGCTCTTTAATAGGTGAGAATGCTGGCTGCAAGAGTGCATACCAGACTAGAACCGCCACAGCGCCGGAGATTGCAGCAGGCACGATGTAGGCCATTCGCAGCCACTTCTTCCATTTAGTTGGATTTACATCGAGCATCAACGCCATAACTATTACGAAGAGAATTGTTGTTGGCACGAAAATTGCCATAAATCCAAGAACGTTACGGACCGCAGGTAAGAAGCGGAAATCTTGGAGGACGATAAGAAATGCATCCCATCCGCCATCTGGGTTCACACGCGACTCATGCGGAACCTCGAGAATGGCCATAATGATTGGGATGAGGCCAAATGCTATGAGTAAAAATAGATATGGGGAGAACATCACCCACATTGCAAAATTGTTCTTACTTTTAACTTTTTTCTGCTTAGCCATGTGAAGGCTTCTCCTCAAAATCACATTTCAATTGATACTGCTAGGACATCTCACTCTTGTAAGTCAGAGCGCGTTGGCCAATTGTGGTTGGCCAACGCGCTCTGCCATTACTTATCTACTTACGAAGTAGTTACCTTGTAACCGAGTTGCTTTGCAAGGTTTGTTGCATATGCTGCAAATGCCTCAAGAGCTGCTTGCGCATCTTTCGACTTCTTGAGTTCGTTAGAGAATGTTCCCTCCATCGCGCTATTTGAGTCATAAGAAACTGGCTTCTCACCTGAGAAGATCTTCTTTGACGCATCTAGCATCGCTGGATATGGATCTGCTGCATAGTACTTATCTGAAGAGACCTTAGCCTTCCAGAGTGCATTTCCCTTTGCTGATGCTGGGAATGTTGGTGCACCATTTGAGCCATCTGGGTTCTTTACATCAACTACGTTGCGCTTATCGCTCACCATAAAGATTGCGAATGCAAGAGCTTCCTTAGGGAACTTAGAGTGAGGTGAAACGGTGTAAATTCCGCCGCCCCATTCACCTGAGTAGTTGATCTTTTCCCCAGCCCACATTGGCATTGGAGCCGCTGTGATCTGACCGGCTGGAACAGCCCATGAACCTGCTGGGCGGATTACGAACTCACCAAACCATGATGGTCCGATTGTCATAACAACCTTATTTGGCTTGCCGTATGTCTCTAGGAAGTCAGCATCCCATGGTGCAGATGTTGACATAACTCCAGCAGCAATAAGCTTGTTAAGCATTGTGGTTGCACGTGTGCACTTAGGTGACGTTGGAGCAATCTTGACTGCTGTTGCAGAAGTTGCTTGGTTCACTGGGCACTGTGATGGCCACAAGAATGATGAATATGCACCCTGAGCACCAAGTGCTCCGACTGAATATCCTGGATGGTTCTTTGCAATATCAAGACCGATCTTTTCGAAATCAGCCATTGTCTTAGGGACTGTGTATCCAAAGTCCTTCATCAACTTTGTGTTGACCCAAAGAACTGTCTGAGCAAGGTCGTTCTTTACGCAGTAGTACTTGCCATCTTCACCAAGACACCACTTGTTACCAGCTTCCATATCTTTCCAGAATGATGCTGGTGCTAGGTCGTTGAGTGCGCGAGCGTTTGCAGCATCGCGAAGAACTGAAACGTCATTTGGTGGACCGAAAACTACATCTGGCCAACCCTTTTTAACGCGGTTAAAGAGTGCAACTTTCTGTACGAGCTCTCCTTGAGCTTTGAGTTCAACTTTTACATCTACTTTGTTCTTCATGATTTGTGCGTACAACTTCGCTCCTGGTAGACGTGGTGCGTCTACCCAGATTGTGATTGATGGCTTAGCAGCTTGCGCTGGCATCGCTATCACTGTTGTACCTGCAACTGCAGCCGCAATAGCGATTGCAATTAGTGAGTACTTCTTCTTCAAGGTATTCCCCCTCTGTAAGTCTGGCGACGGCGCCTTGTAGCCGGTCGTACCAGTTGCTAAAATCCTAGGGGCGGGAATACTATTTCGTATAGTATTTTCGAAGTTTCTTTTGGGAGTTTTGCTCCTTTCTAGGCGCAGACCCTCCATTCGTTACAGACTCGTTATAAAGAATAGGACGGTTGGCCCATGAAGATCACCAACGTAGATGTGGTCCTAGAAGATCGAGCTGGATTCCCACCGGGCACTCTGTGGCGAAAAAACATCCCAGGGCCGGACACTTCCACAACAGGCGCTTGGCTCGTCGTCGAAACGGATGCTGGAATTACTGGTTTTGCATCGGCTCCTCGTGGAGCAATTTTTAAAGATTATGTTGATCGTCGGTTTAGAGCAGAATTTATGGGGCAAGATGCATTAATGCGTGAGCATTTATGGGAGCGCGTCTGGGAGCTCGATCGCATTGAACGTTTTGCACCAAACATGACCCACATTTTCGATGTTGCATTGTGGGACATCGCGGGAAAGCAAGCGCAGCTTCCTGTTTATAAATTACTCGGAGGCTATCGCGAATCGATTCCTGCGTACGCATCAACTGTTACCTATTCAACAATCGAAGAATTTCTGGATATTGCAGATCAAGCGTTAGCACTTGGCTATCCAGCAATTAAGTTGCACGCCTTTGGCGATGCAAAAAAGGATGCATTACTCGGTGAGAAACTTCGCGCGCATGTTGGCGATGATGTTCCGTTGATGTACGACGGTTCTGCAGGGTTTGATCTCGAGGATGCGGTTTATCTTGGTAATGCACTTCATGACAGTGGTTTTGCTTGGTATGAAGAGCCAATGCGTGAGTTCAGCATCACC
>CAZNUC010000034.1:0-12441 GCA_964576165.1 uncultured Candidatus Planktophila sp.
CCTGATCCGGTCTGACCGCGACCGAGGATGTCATGTCCTGCGATTGCATCAGGAACTGTTGCGATCTGGATTGGGAATGGGTGTGTGATTCCTTGAATGCTTAGCGCGTTTGAAAGTGCTGGTGCGATACCAAGGTCACGGAAGGTTGTTGTTACCTCTGTTAGTGGTGTTGCATCGATGAGGTTGGCATCAGCTAAGTTGGTTGAGATGTAATCATCTTCTGCACCGAAATCAACTGCAATATTTGAATGTGTCTTTGATGCGCGGCGATCATCACGAGCAAAGGCTGGTGAGTCATTGCGACGATCACGTGATGGCTTCTGTGTTGAACGTGGCTTAGAACCTGGGATGAACTTCTCACGCTTTTGTGGAACGAAGTTGGGACGACCATCGGTGATGCGAGCTTCTTTAGCTTTTACAGCTTCGCGACGTGTTGTTGGACGACGATCTGATTCGACAGGGCGTGAGTATTCACGTGTTGTGCGAGTCTCGCGATCCTTTACAAACTTTTCAGCACGTGAAGGTTTTTTACTTTCAGTCTTTGCTTTTGGTGCAATTGTCTGTTGGAAACGTGATGCGCGAAGCTTTGAACGCTCGAGGTTACGAGCTTCCTTCTTCGAAACAGTTGTTGGATCAATATCTGTATAACGACGTGTTGGCGCTGACTTTGTCTTTGCAACAGGGGCTGTAGATGCTGGCTTAGTTGTTCCGCGAGCTGGAGATTTAGGAGCTACAGCGCTCTTGCGGGCTGCCTTCTGCGCAGTTGTGTGGCGTGGCTTGCCTTTGGCAGCACGACGAGCTTTTCCGGGCGCAGCGGTACGCGTTTGTAGAGTAGACATGAAAAATGACACCAATCGAGACGACAAGCGCGTCTCGGGTATGGCCACGAATGGGCCAGGGTCTTGATAAGACTCGCAAGTAAGTGGCCGTTGAGGCTCACTTTGGGGGGAAGTACATCGATGCGGGGTGCGTCGATGGATTAAGGATACCAGTGAAAATGGTGATGATTTTCCACCGTTACGGCGTTGCCTTTAGCTTTTCACTGATAACCCTAAATCAGGTCTGTCACTCTTTAACTTGTAGGGCTAGGACTTTTGTGGCCATCACTGTCCAAGCCGAGATTAAGTCCTTCTCCTGCTGTGTACTCACAGGGGGTGGAGGGTTGCCATTCCAATCAAAGAGAACCAAATCTGCAGCAATGAGATTCCGCCCGACTTGATTCACGCTTGTTAGGGAATTACCGGTAAACCCCTCGGAATTCGAAATTTGATTGGTAATAGTTATTGTGTTCTCGGAATCTCTTCTCACCGTAAATTCATTAGTCCAAGTAACATCCTGCTGTTGTTGAGTCGCAATAGGGCAGGCGTTGATATCCCGTTCAAGAATTTCTATCAAAGGCATTTCCGAGGCTGCTAAATCAGAGAAAATTCTAAAAGTTAGAGTCCTTCCGCTATTGGCATCATTAAATATTTGTTGCCAACCTGAGCCAAGGGATTTCGCAAATTCAGAATCTGGTAATTGCCAGTTTTGGCCGTAAATTAAAAATTGAGCCACCGCAAAACAAGATTCGGGGTTCCAACTCAGTGTTTCGGTATTTCCTGAGAAAGGAAAAGGTGGTTGGGCTTTCAAATCAGGGGAAACGCTTGCAAAAACCCGCAGGGTTGAATAGGCATTCAGATTTTCTGCCTTAGGTAAAACTGTTGGTTGAATACCTTCAGGAAGAGCCTTAATTGAGTCCCAGGAGTTTTCTTCACTTGAACCACAAGAAGCCATTGTTAGCGTTGCAAGAACTAAGACCGCTCCCACCGTTAGAATTTTCTTTGATCGAAACATCACTTTAATAGCCCTCAATTCCCTAAATGCAAAGATGCCCAACGATACAGATGCTACTCCCACCGCACTTTGGCCAACTCAAGTGTTGATCAGTCATTTCTTCTTGTATCCCTTTGGACAGGATGGTTTATGGCCGCTTATCTTTTTGACGGTTTTACCTTTGATGCAGATGATCGTTTTTTTCCTGGGTGCGGCTTGTGTTGAAGGAGTTTGGGTTGGAGTTGGTGATGGATCGGCCTTGATAGGCGTAGTCACGACTGGGTCAAGTTTTGTTCTATTCGTTTGCCATTGTGCTTTATAACTTTGGGCTGCAGCCCCTTCGAGATTGAGGGTGGCCAACCTTGCTTCTATCGGGATGTAGGAATTTAAAGGGACATCAATAGCAGCGGGGACAAATCGTTGTTCTGAGATGAATTGATCGCCACCAATCTGAGCCCAAAGGGAAGTTTTATTCTGTTGTTTGATCAGGTGGTATTTAGTGTTCGCGCCGGTATTTGCCCTTGCTTGAACTGAAGCAATCGGTATTCTCTTTGATAGATCTTCGCTCTCCATCCAGGTGTTTCCAAACTCTGCTGAGCGAACGATCATCGGTTTTCTTCCGAAATCTTCGATAAATGAATATCCAGGTTGCAGGTTTGCAAACTTCTTTGCGTACTTGTATGTCCCAAAGAACCGCCACGGTTGATCATTAAGTTGTAGAGACGCAGAGATTTCAGTTCCATCAGCGAGCTGCCTGAGGTTTACAACAGCTCGCACCCGATCGCCGACTTTCCACCCGAAATCATTGATAAATGCATTCGCGCCGGTGCCTTCATAACCAAATTGACTTGGAGTGACGCCAGGTCCGACTTGTGTCATCACGGTTCGACCGGTGGTTGGCCTGGATTCTGGGCCACACGTTGTACAGGATCCATCATCGTGGGTATCCCATGCGCTAAAGATGGCATTTTTTCTGATTTCACCTGTTGCAGCGTTTTTAATCTCTTGGACACCTAAATAAAAAGGTGGGGTCCAGTTTCCGATGATTGAAAAGTATGAAGCGTCGCCGGATTCAGTAATGAGTACATCTCGGGTAATCCACGTCATCTCAGCTGTTGTTGGGGCTTCCCAGAAAAAGTTGACGGCGATTGCGCCCTCTGCATCTGAAACTGCGGCTACAGAATGAGTGTTTGTGGCTCCGAATAGGATTGCGGATAGAAGTAGTGAGGCAGTCAGGAACCTCTTTCTGCTTCTTCTATGCAGGAATGTCATCTGGAGTAACCCTTCAGTGCCGTGGATGGATTGACTTTACCGTCCCCAAATCAGATTAAAGATTGACTGACTAGTCGCAAAAATTGATTCTGAGAAAGTCGTTTTGCTTCTCAACGATAGTTACGCACAGTGGTGAGGGTATGTTCTTGATTAATGTGGTCGTTCGGTGCTATAAAGAACCCCTCGAAGATAAATCTCTGAGGGGTCCCTGCTTTGGAACTCAGCTAGTAATTAGCTAACCGAGTCGCCGTTGCCGCGGCGACTTTGGCTTTTCTTGGACAAGTATCCGAAAAAAGACTTTATAAAAGTCGTCACGATTTTTGTCCAGTTAGCATCTGGATCCATGGCTATCACCTCCCTTCACTCTCCCCGAGCTCGGGGTTGCTCGGGAAAACAGTGTCCCTATGAGCAAGAGAGTGAATGAGGTGCCGCAGCGTCAGGATTTTAGGTCAGGAAATAAATAGTCGTTCAACCGCTAGGTAGGGTTGTGGATACGAATCAAACAATGAAAAATATCGCTCAAAGAATTCATCGTGCAATCTGGCAGTACGAGAGTCAGGCCTTAAAAGTGATTGGTCATTCAATGACTATCTCTGTTCAAAAATTTGGGGAATTGCTATTTTTCCCCCATGAGAACTCACCGCGCAGTCCTTGTTTCAATCATCACCGCCATGACACTAATAATTTCTGGTTGTGGTGGCGAAAAAGTCGATGCCGCTCTCCTAGAGAAGTGTGACCTGCTTCGAGCTAATCTCGAGAAACTTACCTACACTCCAACTTTTGCGAAGGTCGATGACCCCAGCGATACCTTCAACTATTTGAGTGTCTCTGTTAGTGGATACATCGCTGGAAATTTAGGGATGGAAACTCGCGCTAATGCAAGAAAGTTAATTTTGGATAAACATCCGTACCTTGCCGATTATCTAAATAACGCGACGGGAAATGAGTATTCACTCGATAACGCTATTCGGCTAACCATGTTGGAAAAGGCGATTGAAGGCACTGGTTTAACACTCTCCCTCACTGATGCACAGAAGAAGAACATGAAAGGTGATTACTCAGACCCTTCTTACAAGATTCTTCAGAAAGAGTTGATCGCACTTGGGCTTGAAGAGGATTATGACAGTGAAATCCCTGCTGGCTGTGCCATTATCGACGAATATAAATACAATCAATCTGCTGAGACTGGTGAAGACTTTGGCTACGAGGATTATCTCGAATACAAGTGGTCAGATTTTGAGTACTCCGTAGAAACAGGTATGGAGTTAGTGGGTATCACAAATACCTGTGAAAAAGAAGGTGAATTCAATGGCCGCCAATGTGGAAAGAAAGATTACATATCAACAGAGGATTACAGTTCGACTCCATCGGCACCGGTAAATCCTTGGGAGCGTGATTGGAGTTCTAGGGATACAGAGATTATGGCGAAAACGGTCTGGTGTATTACTAATGGATATAGCGATTACAACAAAGCCACTGACGGTTGTAGATAATCGGTCAGTCAGAGCCGCCTCCGGGATTTGAACCCGGGACCTACGCATTACGAGTGCGTTGCTCTACCCCTGAGCTAAGGCGGCGGGGTTATTAATCCAGTACGACAGAGCCGTTGGGAGTGCTCAAGTGCACTGCAACGATTCCGTTATCGCCATCGTTTGTAGATGGATCTACCCAGTCGATGGTGACGCTATCGAGAGCGCCGAGGATCTCTGATTTAAACCAAGAATCTGCAAGTTGATCTTTATCTGCGATGACAATCTTTTCAATCTTTGAAACTGCGTTTCCATCTTTTGATGGATGATCTTCTGTAAGCCACTGGATAAAAAATGGTAGTTCGCGTGAATCGGTAATCTCTTTAACGCCAATCTGCTTCCACTTAAGGTCAGATCCATCTGGGCGTGTGCGGTGACCATCGACGGCATCGCGCCCAAACTTTGTTTCTATTGGTGAAATATCTTCAGTGCTAAAGACCCATGTGAGCCAGCCGCCACCTTCTTGCGCCTTCTGTGAAACAGCCTTGCCCCATGGAGTTACTTCAGTGGCTGGGTGATCAAGTGGGCAGACAACTTCGATGTATTGGCCACCTGCAAGGGCGGCTGTGAAATTGCGCGTACCAAAGCGTGGGTGAATTCCTCCGTCGACAAATGTTGAACCGATACGTGAGCCGAGGCGTTGCACGGTGTCGGCTAGTTGATCGTGGGAAGTCACATACGAGATATGGTCTAAGCGCATAGGGTTATTTTGCACTATTGGCGGGGGTGCTTTTTACCAAAGCTACGCGGTGATGCTGGTGAGATCGCAGACGAGATTAGCTGGCGGCAGTGTGCCGGATAAGAGGTAGGCATCAACGGCGTCATCTACGCAGGCAGATCCGCGTCCGTGGCCGGTGTGGCCATCGCCATCGAGTGAGATCAGGGATGATCCTTTAAAGATCTTTGAAAGGCTGACGGCCCATGAATATGGGGTGGCGGGGTCGCGGATTGTGCCAATGACGATAATCGGTGCGGTGGTAATTGTTGTGGTGGTGTTGGCAACGCGTTGGGTTTTTGGTTGCGGTAAGAATTGGCAGTGCAGACCGGCATATGCGATGTAAGGGCCAAAGATCGGTGCTTTGGCGGCAAACTCTTGCGCATCTTTTGTGAATTCTTCGGTGGTGCGTGCATCGCGCCAATCGAGGCAATCAATCACAGCGCCTGAATCAAAATCATTTGATCTAAATGTTCCATCGGGATTGCGGCCAGAGTATTCATCTGCGAGTTGTAAGAAGGTGTCACCATAACCTTCCGCGCTTTCGGTAAATGCTTGACGCAACTTTGGCCAACCATCGACATCGTCATAGAGTGAAGATGCAATACCAACAAGAATGAGGGATTCGGTGATGACGCGGTCATCGTTATCGCGTGGGTTTTCTTGTGGCAGTGGTTTTGTGGTGGCGTTTTGTAGCGTTGCGATAATTGTTGCGCGTGCTTCTGCGACGGTGCCGGTGAAGGGGCAGTCGGTGCGGGTCAGACATTCTTTAACAAATGCGGTAGTGGCGCGATCAAAACCAACAGCTTGCGCCATGTTTTGATCTTTCATTGGAATGTTTGGGTCGACTGCGCCATCGAGAACGAAGCGACCGACGTTTTTCGGAAAGAGTTCGGCGTATAGTGTGCCTAAGTATGTTCCGTAAGATTTTCCGACGTAGTTCAGGGTTGCCTCACCGAGTGCTGCGCGCAAGATATCCATATCGCGTGCGGTTTCAAGGGTCGAGAAATGTTCCAGATAGTCATTGTTTTCTAGGCACTTTTCGGCAAATCTCTTAGATTCATCGAGTGATTCTTCTAGCTCTGCGGCGTCATCGGGTTTGGCATCGGCGGCAAAGTTCTCATCGAGCTCTTCATCGGTGTAGCAATAAATTGGTTCGCTATCTGCAACTCCGCGTGGATCAAAACCGACGATGTCATAGCGCTCGGTGATATCGGGTGAGAAGATGTATTCGGCGGCGTAGGCGTAATCAACACCTGATCCACCGGGGCCACCGGGGTTTACAACGATAGAACCTAAGCGGCGGTCTTGATCTTTGGCGGCGGCGCGAAGGACGGAAAGGCGGAAGGTGCCGACGGAGAGGTCGTCGTAATCAATGGGAACACGAAGTTCGGCGCAGTCGAAGTAGTCATAACACTCAGACCAGGCAAGGCGTTGTTGTTCGTATTCGGCGAGCGCAGAAAACGTTGGTTCGACGACATCAGCTTCTCTTTGCGTCGATGAGCAGCCGGCAAGGATTACGACCAGGGCGAGTGCGATACCGGAAATGCGAGCGCGCATCAGTTTGCGATCTGGCACATCAGTGCCTCGCAGGTAAGCAGTGGCGCTGCGTTGTAGCTCAAGTGAGTTCTAGCTTTCATTATTGCGTTGACTTTCCTCACCGTTGAATGTGGTGTGGTTTTATGCGCGTAGGCGGTGATCGCATCTTTCATATCTGTATTAATGAGGTGATCTGTGGCACCAGCTTGGACCATCATGACATCGCGGAAGAATGTGGCGATATCAAGTAATGCGCCATCGATGCTATCGCGCACCATTCTGGTGGTCCGTGATTTCTGTTCCTTCTCAAGTTCTTTTACCGCTTTTGCACCCCCTGTCGCCATGCCGCGACCCGTTGCGCCTTTGCCATATGCCTCTTGCAGGGCCGCGATCTCTTTCTCATCGCGCGCTTCGGCCTGTGCCTTTGCTTGGGCGGTAGCCATATCGACCAAGGTCTGTGCGGCTTTATAGGCATCTGCGATGGTGGAAAGTTGTAGCGGTAGTGACAAGATCGTTGATCGGTGGTTGCGGACATCTTCGTTGGTGGCGATATAGCGAGCGCGCCCGATATGTCCTTGGCTCACGCGAGCTGCAAAATCTGCCATCGCTGGTGCGATTTGATCGCGGCGTTGTAAGAATGCGCTGACAGCAGATGTTGTTGGTGTGCGCAGTTGAATGTGGCGACAACGAGATCTGATGGTGGGCAAGATGTCGTGCAGTGTCGGGGCACATAGAAGCCAGACGGTGCGAGTGCCAGGTTCTTCAATTGCTTTGAGTAACGCATTCGCTGCAGATTCGGTAAGTCGGTCGGCATCTTCCATCACAACGATGCGCCATCCGCCCATAGAAGGTGCCCATGATGTGCGCGTTAATAGTTCGCGCACCTCTTCGATCTTGATCGATAACCCTTCGGTTGTCATGATCTCAACATCGGGGTGGGCATGTGTTTTTGCGCTGCGACATTCATTACATGTGGCACAGCCACCTTGTGGGCAAACCAGTGATTGGGCGAATGCGATAGCAGCCGATGAGCGACCTGAACCTGGGGGGCCGGTGAAGATCCAGGCATGTGTCATCTCTTGCGTTGCATCACCATTGCGCGCGGCAAGGGATGCGCCCTGAAGAATTGCGACGGCATCTTCTTGGCCGACTAAGTCATCAAAGACTGTGGCCACTATTTCGCTTTTCCTTTACGTACTGGCTTCTTTGGATGTGGCACTTTCTTTACACCTGTCGCTACAGCACTTGCGGCAAAGCGAATTGGTTTAAGGAAACGGTTGCCGGTATCGGGTTTTGTATTACGGATCAGCGTTGGAATCTCTGCAACGCGCTTAATAATCTCTTCGTGGATCTGATCAATTGTCTGTGTGCCATCAACGATCAAGTAGCGCTCTGGATCTTCGGAAGCTATCTGTAAGAACTCTTGGCGTACGCGCTCGTGGAATTCAAGGGGTTCGGCCTCCAGGCGATCGCGTGATTTAAGGCGTGCTAGGCCGACTTCAGCGGGTTGATCAATAACAATGGTGAGTGTTGGAAAGAGCGATTCGGTGGCCCAACGAGAGATACGTGCAACCTCTGATGGCGAAAGAACACGGCCGGCACCTTGGTAGGCAATGGATGAATCAAAATAGCGATCGGTAATGACAACATCACCACGATCAAGTGCTGGTGTGATGACAGAGTAGACATGGTGTGCGCGATCTGCGGCGTATAAAAGTGCTTCTGCGCGTGGGCTGATCTCACCAGTTTCGTGTCCGAGCAAAATTTTGCGAAGACCTTGTCCTAAATCTGTTCCGCCAGGTTCGCGCGAAAGAAGAACTGTTTCGCCTTCTTGCTCAAGCCACTCTTTAAGTAAACGTGACTGGGTAGATTTTCCAGTTCCTTCACCGCCTTCAAAAGCGATAAAGATTCCTTCAGTGGGATCTCCGGTGATCGAGCCGAGTTCACCTTTAAAGGCGTTGACGATATCGCTCCATAGTGAAACATTTGGCCGATCTTTCATCTGGTGATATGAGAGCGCACCAATCAGGGCGGCGATTGTTCCTGCGATTAAAAATGTTGCTTGAGATCCGTTGAAATCGTATTCGGTGGTGCGCACTGTAAATGTATGAACACCGAATGCTGCAGCGATGATTGGTGCAATCGCTAAAACTGCAACCAGGGTAATGCGAATAAGTGATTGAACGAAGGCAAAGGTGCGGCCACGCACTTCATCTTTGACCTCCATACCCAGCATCGTGAATCCCGTAACCCAGGTAATGCCCGCGAATGCACCGAGAATGACGGTGATAAAGATAGATACGGTGAAGTTTGTAACAAGGGAAAGGAGAATGAGAAGGAAACCTGACGTTGTAAGCGATGCACCAAAGAGGCGGCGGCGTGAGAATTGTGCAAAGACTTTAGGGCCAGCTGCAATTCCTAGTGCTAGACCGGCAAAGACTGCACCGAATAACACACCGTATGCGGCATCGCCTCCGCCGAGATCACCAACAAATGTACGGGCAAGGCCAATCACGGCACCAGCTGCAGAGAATGCACCAACCATTCCAACGATGAGGCCACGAATTACTTTAGATTCGCTGACAGAGCGCCAGCCGTGAATGAGTGCGGCAACAATTGATTCATCATCTTGTTTGCCACCACCTTTATTACTTGAGATCTCCTTTAGTCCCCAGATGGTCACGGCGGCGAATAAGAAACTTAAGCCGTTGAGGTAGAGCGCGATATCTACAGAGTTACCTTCAAATGATGGAGCAACTGCTGTGATTGCAGATGCAAGAAGTGAGAGCGCGGTAAATATCACCGCTGCTATGGGGGCTGTTCCGTAACCGGCTAAGAGCATGACTTGGTTGGCATTCGCCAATTTTTCACGGGGGACAAGATTGGGAACTGTTGCATCTTTGGCTGGTGACCAAAAGAGCGTGAGGCACTCAACCAAGATCATTGCGGCGTAGAGCCAGAAATATGTATTAACAATTGGAATTGATATGTATAACGCTGCGCGCAGAATATCTACAGTGACCATTAAGCGGCGACGATCAAAGCGATCTGCAAGAACGCCTGCGAGTGGGCCAAGGAATACAGCTGGCAGAAGGCGAGCGATAAAGACACCTGCGATTGCATAGTTTGCAGTTGCGTAATCTCCGCCGGAAAGTTGTTGGGCGAGGGCAGTTGTTGCTAGAAGTCCGAGCCAATCACCGATAGATGAGAAGACCATCGAGTTCCAGAGCTTGCGAAATGGCCTGATTGATAAAACGCTGCGTCGTGCATCCTGCGCTGGGGCGGCAGGGCGAGGCAGCGATGCGGTCATAGGCGAAAGTCTATCTGGGAGGCAGAAATAGCGATTGTGAGCCTTAAAAGAGGCTCTCTACGCTCTCTTTGAGGCTATAGCGAGATTCAAATCCCATCGCAGACTTTGCAAGGGCGACGTCGGCACATAAGAAGGCAGGATCGCCTGCTCTGCGATCTGTATCGATCGGCGTGATATCACTGCGCCCCATTGCGTTAAGGACAAACTTTACGATCTCGCGCACTGATGCGCCCTTTCCGGTTCCGATATTCATTGTGGCTGGCAACGCTTTTGTAGCATCGGCTGCAGCTAGGTGTGCAGCAGCAATATCGCGGACATCAACATAGTCGCGCACACATGTGCCATCTGTTGTTGGGTAATCATGGCCATAGATCACAGGTGATTGGCCACTCTTAACGCGGTTAATGACAATTGGGACAAGGTTTTCGACAGAGTTATCAAGCAACGCTTTATTAGCACTCCCTACAACGTTAAAAAATCGCAGTGATGATCCGTGGTTTCCTGGGATTGAAATAAATTCAGTAACTTTTTCTTCAGCCAATAACTTAGATGAGCCATATGGGGAGATCGGTGCAGTCGGGTCATCTTCACGACATGGATCCATGGAATCTGGACTGCCATATACCGCGGCCGTTGATGAGAAGATAAAACGTTTTACGCCGTGACGCTTTGCTGATTCAATTAATTCAACAGTTGCTGTGTAATTAACTTCGCGATACTCATCGGGCTTCTCCATAGATTCACCGACTGCCTTAAGGGCTGCAGTGTGAACGATGCCGGTAAAACCACCAGTGGCGATCAGTGCATCAACTTTTGCATAATCGCGCACATCAATGACTTCAAGTGGAACATCGATTGCATGTTTTGCGCGCAAGTAATCCACACGTGATTCAAGGCCTTGATAGAGCGAATCAAGAAGTACAACATCTTTGCCAGCTTCGATAAAGAGGTCAGCGATATGTGTGCCGATATATCCAGCGCCACCTGTAATTAGCCACTTCTGCTTACTCACATAGTGAGTCTAGCCTGTGGGAATTTGTAGCACTTATTCTCAATTGTGCTACATTTAGGCATGGCTACAAAACCAACTCAAAGAAAAAAGTCGGTAGCGGCACCTGCCCGCTCAAAGAAAGCTAATAAATCAATCATAGAAAGAAAGATTAAAGAGGAGTTAAGAGTTGGTATCCGAGAACTCAGACAAGATGCGTCACGAATCATTGATCTTGTGAAAAGTGGCCAATCTTTTCTGATCACAGAACATGGACGCCCTGTTGCCAAACTTAATCCTTTGGAAGGACCTACCTTGGAGGATCTTATTGAACTCGGAGTGATTACTCCGGCCGCACGCAAATATGATCCTGCGATTGATAAACCTCTACCCAATCCTGACAACATTGATTTAGTCGCAGCGCTGCTAGCAGATCGCGCGGCCGCACGATACTGATGTGGTACTTCGATAGTTCGGCTATCTTGGCAGCACTCCTTCAACAGAAAAATTCAGATTTAATAAAAGATCTATTGAGCCAAGATATTTGCACCTCACGGCTTTCTCGAATCGAAGTCTTCCGATCTATCTCAAAGCTGGCACCAGAATTACGCCAAGTAGGCGAAGAATTCTTTGCGCGATGCGCGGTGATTGAGATGGAGAGAACTTTCCTTAAACGAGCCGAGGAATATTCTCAGGAAATCACTTTAAAGAGCGCTGATGCAATTCATGTGGCAACGGTTGAGTGTCTACAGTTGTTAATTTCTGGAATAGTCACACTTGATAGACAGATGATTTCAAATGCCAAGAGACTCGGCATAAAGGTTTACGAACCGGCCGCTTAGGAGCTTACTTTTTCTTCGCCTTACCGGTTGCTGCTTTCTTAGCAGCCTTCTTAGTTGCAGCCTTTTTAACTGTGTTCTTTGTAAGAGTTGGCGCAGTATCACCGGCCTTTACCTTTGCCGCCTTTTTACGTGACTTCTTTGGTGACGGGCCATTCTCGGCCTCCCAAGCGCGACGGCCTGCAAGTAATTCAAGTGCGCGGTCGATGGTGAGGGCTTCAAGAGTATCTCCGCGGCGAAGCGTTGCATTGGTTTCGCCATCGGTGACATACATACCAAAGCGACCATCTTTGATGATGACTTGTTTTTCACTGCCTGGATCAACACCGAGTTCTTTTAGTGGTGGCTTTGCAACACCTCGGCGGCGTTCTTTTGGCTTTGAATAAATCTCAAGTGCTTCATCAAGGTTGATTGAGAAGAGCTGATCTTCAGATGTA
>CAZNUC010000035.1:0-12218 GCA_964576165.1 uncultured Candidatus Planktophila sp.
CGACATCGCTGGATTCGTTTTGCCATGCTTGCAGCCTCGGTGAGTGTAATTAGTTTAGCTTTTACTCGAACTTCTCTAACTTTGGCACTCACAGCATTTTTTACAGCGCTCTGCGGCCAGAGTGTGAAGGTAACTAATGACGCGCTTGTGCAATCGAAAATTGATGACATTTATCGGGGAAGAGTCTTTGCGGTGTATGACGTGGTTGTAAATATTTCAATTGTGAGTGGTGCGCTTATTGCAGCGATTTTGCTCCCAACAAATGGGGATACCTGGACCTTGCCGGCAGTTGTTGGTTTTGGTTATCTGCTTACTGCATTAACTATTTTGCGGCCAAGCAAATTCTTTATCCGTTCTGCTTAGCCCACCACTCGTGTAATAACTCGGTCGCTCTCTCTTTTCCTAATGGACCTTGATCCATACGGAGCTCAAGGAGAAAATCAAGTGCCTTACCAACGGTTGCTCCGGGTTTTAAGTTAAGCAGTTGCATGACTTCTTCGCCGTCAAGGTCGGGGCGAATTTTGGATAGCTCTTCCTGTTCCATGAGAGTGGCAATGCGATCTTCAAGGCCGTCATAGGTAGCGGCAAGGCGTGCCGCCTTTCGTGCATTACGAGTAGTGCAATCTGCTCGGGTAAGCACATGGAGGTGACCAAGAAGTGGGCCTGCATCACGAACATATCTGCGTACTGCCGAATCAGTCCATTCGCCGTCACCATATCCATGAAAGCGAAGATGTAGCGCAATAAGTGTCTCTACCTCTTCGATAATCTCACTACTAAAGCGCAGCGCTTTGAGACGAGTTTTTGCCAGGCGAGCGCCCACAACTTCATGGTGATGGAAGGAGACTCCGCCGCCGGGGATAAGTGCGCGAGTTTTTGGTTTTCCAATGTCATGCAATAGCGCTGCTAAACGAATAACAAGGTTTGGCCCACCTAATCGATCTTCCAAAGCAATCGCCTGCTCCAAAACTGTAATTGAATGCTCGTAGACATCTTTATGGTGGTGGTGTTCATCTACTTCAAGTCGCAACTGGGGAATTTCTGGCAGGACTTTCGCTGCTAGACCAGTGTCTACAAGAACTGTGATTCCGATACGTGGATGTGCAGACATCAACAGTTTGATAATTTCGTCGCGTATTCGCTCTGCAGAGATAATCTCAAGGCGGTTGGCCATCTCTTTCATGGCAGAGATAACTTCTGGTGCGATTTCAAAATTTAATTGACTTGCAAAGCGCGCTGCACGCAACATTCGCAGCGGGTCATCGCTAAAGGAATTCTCTGGCGTATTTGGTGTGCGCAGAACTTTATTGGCCAAATCAATAAGTCCACCGTATGGATCAATGAATTCTGGTGTTGCACCAGTTAATTCAAGTGCCATTGAGTTTATTGTGAAATCTCTTCGTGATAAGTCACCTTCAATAGATGTACCAAACTCAACATCAGGTTTTCTCGAATCACTTGAATAAGTATCGCTTCGGTACGTTGTTATCTCTACCGTTGTTTCACCGCGCTTTGCAGCAACTGTTCCAAATTCAATTCCGGTATCCCAAACGTTATCTGCCCATTTCTGCAAGATTTTCTTACTCTCAAGAGCAGGGGCGTTGGTTGTGAAATCAAGATCATTGCCAAGTCTTCCCAGAAGTGCATCGCGCACAGGGCCACCTACCAGTGCGAGGGTAAAACCTTTCTCTTTAAAAACTGTTGCTAGAGAACTCGCTAAAGGTGCACGCTGAACTAAAGAGGTGAGGGCCATCTCGCTGGCAGCGGTCAGCCCCGCTTGTGAGGCCGCGTTCTTATGACTTGGGGGATTCTGAGATGAAGGCATAATGGCTAAGGCTAGTCCCGAGCACTACCCTTATGTCATGAACCCGGCACCTAGTGCGGGCAGCGAAGGCATTAAGAAGAAGCGCAGGCGCAAGCGTCCTGCACATCGCGCCCCACAGAATCACACCTCTGGCGAGGTCGATACGACTACGCCAGTAAAAAAAGGTAAGTCTGTTACTCCAAAACCGCCATATGCAAAACGTGTAGATGAAATAAGTGCCGGTGGATTAGTGATCGATGAGACAAAGACGCAAGGTCTGCTCATTGGGCGTCGTGATCATAAAGACGCAACCGGCAAACGTATTCTTTGGTCACTTCCTAAAGGTCATATAGAAGAAGGAGAGACACCAGAACAAGCTGCGATTCGTGAGGTTGCAGAAGAGACTGGGATAACTTCTGAAATTGAGCGCTCGCTAGGAGTGATTGATTTCTGGTTTATGGCCGGTGGTAAACGTATTCATAAGACCGTCCATCATTTTCAATTTAAAGAAACCGGTGGATTTTTAGCGCCACAAGAATCTGAAGTTGATGAGGTTAGTTGGTTTCCGCTCAATGAAATTATTGGACTCTTGGCATATCCAGATGAGAAGAAATTAATTGCTCGCACTAAAGCAACGGAAGTTTCTGGTACATCAGAGTGAGAAAATTTATCTTCGCCCTCCTATCTCTTACCCTAGCTGCGATTTCTTTCCCACAAAGTGCAACCGCCGCTACTCGCACAATTGAACTTATTGAAAGACCTCATCAACTTATTGATGGAAGATTTATCGATGATGAACTTGCAACCTTACTTTCTCCCGAAGGTCGCCTCGGCTCACTAGTTTTCACCTCCATTCCTGCTCAAACTCGCTGGATCATTGATGGTGCATTTCTTGATGAAGTTCAGGCAATGACTGATGGTTACGCACTTGCTGATGAAAGTGATGGTCAGGGTATTGACGTTGCAATTGCATTTCTCGACCAATTAAAGATCGCCACATCTGGTGCGGAAATTACTCCAATTGCTTATGGAAATCCTGATCTCACAATCGCAGAACAGCTTGCTCCGAGTGAGTTATCTTTCTACTTTTCATATGGTGCAGAGAGAGTCTCTTTTCATCTAGACCGCACTATTGCGGTGGATAAGTCATATGCTGCGAAAGAGCGCGCAAAAATCAGTGGCCCGCTTAGAAAAAACTACACCGTTAATCGACAGGCTATTTCAAAACTCTCTACAGTTGTCGCTGCCCCTGAACTCACACTCTTCCGTGCTCGATTGGCAATTCTTCTCTCTCCATCAATCAATGGTGAGCTCTCTGAAAAATTTGCGGCTAACGCAATTGTTGGAGTTGCCGAACAACGAGCAAAATTGCGGATCAATCCTGGAAAGTACGCCCTTACATCTAAAACTGTTGAGGTTCCGCTCACCCTTGTAAATGATTTTAGCTCGGCTGTGACAGTTAATCTGATCTTCCGTTCTTCTAACATCAAAGTCCTTGTCAATGACATGCGTCAGATAACACTGGCACCTGAATCACGAACTCAATTTGCGGTGCCGTTCACAGTTGTCGCATCGGGGTCGACAAATATCAACGCAGTTCTCACAAACACTAAAGGTCAGTGGCTTGGTCCATCTTCTAAATTGGCTCTGACCATGACTTTGATCGACTCCCGAGTGGCGTGGTTTACAACCGGTGCTGCAGTTCTACTCTTTATTGGTGCTGCGGCGCAAACGTATCGCCGGATTAGAAAGGGGCGTTGATGAAAAATAATGAACTTTTCCGCGCCTCAGGCGTGATGGCAATTGGAACCATTCTCTCTCGCATTACCGGTTTCTTCCGCGCGATTCTCGCTGTTGCAGTTTTAGGTACCGCGCTCCTTGCAGATACGTACAACGTTGCAAACACAATGCCCAACATTCTTTACAATCTTTTGGTTGGCGGGGCACTTACTGCGATTTTTGTTCCACAATTAGTGCGATCTTTCTCCGATGAAGATGGTGGGGATGGTTTTGCTTCACGTCTAGTAACGACCATTTCAGGAATTCTTTTACTTTTAGTTATTTTCGGTGTTATTTTCGCCCCAGCGCTTGTACGCCTCTACGCTCCAGAATTTTCAACGGTTGGTTTTGAAACTGAGAATCAGATCGCTATCGCCTTCACTCGTTACTGTCTACCGCAGATTTTCTTCCTTGGGCTCTTTACTATGTTGGGTCAAGTTGCCAATGCTCGGGGTTCCTTCGCCCCGCTTATGTGGGCGCCTATCGCAAATAACCTTGTTGTTATTGTCGTTTTTGCCGGCGTACTCATATTCCAGAACTCCGTCACCATTGAGACTATTACGGATTCGCAGATTCAACTCTTGGGTTGGGGTACAACGCTAGGAATTGTGGTGCAAGCGCTCATTCTTATCCCCGTTGTAAAGCGATCAGGTATTCATCTTCGAATCCGCTTCGGTTTACACGGTCTAGGTAAATCATTCTCACTTGCTGGCTGGACCTTGGTTTATGTCCTTATCTCACAGCTTGGATATTTAGTAACCGTTAATGTTGCAACGAGCGCTGCTGTTCGAAGCTCACAAGAAGGAATAGTGACTGGCGTTGGATTCACACCATTCACCGCTGCTTACTACATTATGTTGTTACCTTACTCAATTGTTACCATCTCGATTGTTACAGCGCTACTGCCGCACCTTGCAAAACTTGCGATCGAACAGAATATTGACGAAGTTCGTCAACAACTGATTCGCGCAATTAAAATGGTTGGTGTTGTTACGGTACCAAGCGCTGTTGCATTATTTTTCTTCGGTCCTTTAATGACTGAATCTCTCTACTTTGGAATCTCTCTCGATGACTCTCGGTACATCGGACAAGTGCTATCAGCGCTCAGTCTTGGACTTGTTGCATTCTCGATTAATCTCATTCTTATCCGCGGTTTTAACGCATTTGAAGATACCCGGACGCAAGTCGTTTCGATTTTGATAATCAACATCATCTCTGTTGCTTTATCGTATCTATTTTTATACACACTCAAAAGTCAACAAGTAACAATTGGTTTGGGTTTGGCTTTCTCTGTGAGTTACATTGTTGGCCTATTTATAACCTTGAGTTTACTTAAAAAACATATTGGTAAACTTGCTGTCGCGACCTTTGCTGGTCATCATGCAAAACTCTTCGCCGCATCCTTCTTGGCAATGGCGCCTCTCTTTCTTCTCATGTTTTTCCTTGAATGGGAGAGCGCGAATTCTTCTGTACTTCTGCGAACTGCTCGCCTCTGCTTTATCTTGGCAGCGAGTGGAGCGCTCTATCTTCTCTTCGCAAAACTCTTCAAGATTGCAGAGATTGCAACTCTCGCCGAGTTTGGACGAGGGCTTTTGAAGAAGAGAAAAAACGACTCCTAGGTGTGTACTCTGAAGCCATGATTCGTGATCTTGTCATTGTTGGCTCTGGCCCAGCTGGGTATACCGCCGCTATTTACGCCGCGCGAGCACAATTGAATCCGATCCTTTATGAAGGATCAGTCACAGCAGGTGGCGCGCTGATGACAACAACTGAAGTCGAAAATTTCCCTGGTTTTGTCGATGGAGTTATGGGTCCTGAACTCATGGAGAGTATGCGCAAACAAGCGGCTCGCTTTGGAACAGAGCTCATCACTGATGATGTTGTTGAAATGGATCTCACAGGAGAAGTAAAGACTGTAAAAGATGGAAGTGGGAATGTTGTTCAAGCACGCGCAGTAATTCTTGCAACTGGTTCTGCTTACCGCCATATTGGATTAGCAAATGAGGATCGTCTTTCAGGTCGTGGAGTTTCATGGTGTGCCACCTGTGACGGATTCTTCTTTAGAGATCAGACTATTGCCGTTGTTGGTGGTGGCGATTCTGCAGTCGAGGAAGCAACATTCTTAACAAAATTTGCAAGCAAGGTCGTTCTGATTCATCGTCGCGACTCATTGCGCGCATCAAAAATCATGGCAGAGCGCGCACTTAATAATCCAAAGATCGAAATGCTCTGGAATACAGAGGTTGTTGATATTTTGGGAGAGAATAAAGTTGAAGCGCTTGCTCTCAAGAACACTGTCACGGGTGAGCTTTCACAGCGCGACTTCACCGGACTTTTTGTTGCTATCGGACATATTCCTCGCAGCGAACTTATTGTGGGGCAGATCGAGTGTGATAACGAGGGTTACGTTAAGGTCGAAGGCCGATCCACGAGAACTAATCTCTCTGGTGTCTTTGCGTGTGGTGATCTTGTTGATCATACGTATCGCCAAGCGATTACCGCGGCAGGCTCAGGCTGCCAAGCAGCGCTAGACGCTGAAAAATTCCTCTCTCGCTAGTAATCTAGTCGTATAGGTTTTCCATTCACAAAAAATAAAACAGGAGTAATTCAATGGCAACAAGCAAAGTAACTACGGCAAATTTCGATGAGGTAGTCCTCAAGAGCAGCACTCCTGTACTTGTAGATTTCTGGGCTGAATGGTGCGGACCATGCCGGGCAATTGGGCCAATTCTTGAAGATATCTCGAATGAATATGGCGATAAGTTAAAGATTGTAAAGCTCAACACTGATGAGGAGTCGGCGATTGCTATCAAGTATGGGGTTACATCGATTCCGATGTTAAATGTTTATGTAAATGGCGAAGTTGTAAAGACAATCATCGGTGCAAAGCCAAAGCCAGCTCTTCTTAAAGAGCTTGAAGCATTTATCTAAACAGTAAGATCTTTAGATAATGCAGCCACCGCTCACACCTGATCAGATTCGTTCTTTTCAGCAAGAGCGTGGATTAAATGTCACCGGTCTTCTTGATGTGGCTACAGAGCGCGCTCTTGAAGATGCGCGGTGGAAACTAGGCGATCGTTCCCTCTATCTACAGAGTTCTTCTTTAATGCATGGAGACGATGTTGCCGCATTGCAATCACGGTTAACTGAGATGGGCTTTGATTGCGGACGCGTTGATGGAATCTATGGCCCGCGCACTGAAAAAGCGATCAAGGAATTTCAAAAGTCGGTAGGAGCAAAAGTTGATGGCCGATGCGGACCCGAGACAATCATTGGCCTTATTCGCCTTACAAAAATTGTCTCAGGTGGCGCACCTGCTCAACTCCGTGAAAGCGCTGCAGTTCGCACTCGTGGACCTGCGTTAGCAAATAAAGTAATTGTTTTGGATCCGGGCAGTAATCCTGGTGAAGATGAAATTGTCTACGACATTGCTGTGCGTATTGAAGGACGACTCTTAGCCCTTGGCGCAAGTGTTTTTCTCACGCGCGGTGCACACAATTCTCCTGATGAAAGTGAGCGAATCTCATTTGCTAATGCAAACCCAACAGATCTCTTTATCTCATTACATACCGACCATAATCAAAACCCATTAGCCCAAGGTGTAGCAACCTATTTCTACGGTAGTGACGCGCACGGTGTGCACTCTGTTGTTGGTGAAAGGTTTGCTTCTTTATTACAACGCGAAATTTCAGCGCGCACAAGTCTTCTTAATTGTAGAACGCATGCCAAAACATGGGATCTTTTACGCCTCACCCAGGCGCCGTCGGTCCGTGTTGATTGTGGGTATTTAAGCAACCCTCATGATGCCAAAAATTTAGCATCTCCTGAATTTCGTGATGCTCTAGCCGAAGCATTCATTATTGCTATCCAGCGCCTCTATCTCGCCGCCGAAGATGATGCAAAAACTGGAACGCTGCGACTCTCGGATCTACGTAGCGCGGGTATTCGTCGCGCGGGTTTTTGAGAGTAAATAGCTCACCCAGTAGTTCGCTAGATATGCGACACTTCTCCCTATGTCTGAGATCAATACGCGTTTTCATACAGGAGCGTCACAGAAGCTAGAAGAGCGTTTTGCCGCTCGCGCTTCACAGATGCTTCCTAGTGAAATTCGATCTCTCTTTGCTGTTGCATCGCGCCCTGAAATTGTCTCGTTAGCCGGCGGAATGCCAAATCTCTCTGCACTACCGATGGATATGATGGCAAGTGTTGTAAATGAACTAATTCTCACTAATGGCGCTGAAGCGCTCCAATATGGAAGCGGTCAGGGGCACCCAAAACTTCGTGAATTGATCTGCGATGTAATGGCTCTTGAAGGAATTCGTGCCAATGCGGATGACATTGTTGTCACCACCGGATCCCAGCAAGCGTTAGATCTCATCTCTCGAATCTTCATTGATCCAGGTGATGTTGTTTTAGTTGAAGCACCTTCATATGTCGGCGCGCTCGGCACTTTTCACCAATATCAGGCCTCAGTAGTCCATGTTGAGACGGATCAGGATGGGTTGGTTCCACAATCACTTCGTGAAGCGATCACCGTGACTCGTGCCGCAGGGCGGAAAATTAAGTTTCTTTATTTGATTCCAAATTACCAAAATCCTACAGGCGTATTACTCCCTGCCGATCGTCGTACTGAAATTCTCGCAATCTGCCGAGAAGAAGAAATTTTCGTAGTTGAAGATAACCCATACGGGCTCCTTGGTTTTGATCGTCCTTCACCTAATGCGATGCGTGCAGAAGATTCTGAAAATGTTATCTACTTAGGTTCATTTTCAAAGACAATCGCATCAGGGTTGCGCATTGGCTGGGCTTTAGTGCCGCAATCACTGAAAGATAAATTAGTGATTGCCTCTGAATCATCAATTTTATGTCCCTCAAACTTCACCCAATTAACAATTGCTAATTACCTCACTCATCAGCCTTGGCGAGATCAAATTGCTAGCTTCTGTGAGGTTTATAAGGTACGACGGGACGCGATGTTGGAATCACTTGATCAGTATTTCCCTAAAGAAGCGACATGGACCAAACCTGGTGGTGGTTTCTATGTCTGGGTAAATCTGCCGCCTGAAATTGATACCAAGGCGATGATGCCTAAGGCGATCGTTGCAAAGGTCGCCTATGTTCCTGGAACCGCCTTTTACGCCGATGGGTTTGGTTCGTGGTCAATGCGTCTTTCATATTGCCACCCAACACCAGAGAGAATTCGTGAAGGTGTGAAGGCGTTAGGCCATGTCGTACATCAAGAGATGAACCGTCGAGGCTCAGCCCTCAATTAAATCCACGATGCGCTGGAGATCTTCGCTTCCAGCGAATTCAATGGTGATTTTTCCTTTGCCCTTACCTTGCTCGATGCTGACGCGGGTATCAAGATAATCACTTAACAATTCAGCGCTTGCGAGCGCTGTACCTGAAATGCCGACTCGGCTCTTTGGTTTTCCACTCTTTTTAACTGGGTTAGCGGTTGCGACAATTTCTTCCGTCGCGCGAACACTTAGTCCCTCAGCGACAATTCGTTGAGCGAGTTTTTCTATCTCTTTCTCATCGCTTAAACCAAGAAGTGCACGCGCATGTCCTGCTGAGATGACACCTGCTGCAACTTTGCGCTGCACTGATGCTGGCAAATTAAGTAGGCGAAGCATGTTTGAAATTAATGGACGGGAGCGTCCAAGTTTTGTCGCTAACTCATCATGGGTGCAACCAAAATCATCAAGTAAGCCAGCGTAAGCGGCAGCTTCTTCTAATGGGTTGAGTTGGCTTCTGTGAATATTTTCAATCAGCGCTTCGCGAAGTAATTCATTATCTGGGGTCTGTCGAATAATGACAGGGATTGTTGTAAGCCCTGCAGCTTTAGCGGCTCGGAATCTACGCTCTCCCATAATGAGTTCATAGCGTCCTTCAGAAACTCTTCTCACGACTGGGGGTTGCAGAATTCCAATCTCTTTAATCGATGCGATTAATTCATTGAGTGCTTCTTCATCAAAGTGTGTCCGGGGTTGACGAGGATTGGGTGAGATTGCTGAGATCGGTACCTCATTCTGTTCTGCGACCTCTGTTGTACCAACAGTAAGTGATGTTGGGATTAGTGAATCTAAATTTGTGCCGAGCCCGCCGCGTTTTGCACTCATGCGATCTCTCCATCTTTCTTGTAATTAATACTGACAACATTTGAATCAAAATCTGCTATATCTTTTGCTTTGCCTCGTTCGGCAATTTCTCGAGCGACCTGCATATATGCGATAGCACCCGGTGATAATGGGTCATATGTCATTACCGTTTGGTTATATGAAGGTGCTTCAGAGATGCGCACAGCGCGTGGAATTGGAATATCAATAAGTTCATTTGGGAAATGTGCTCTGACGTTGGCAGCAACATCGTTTGCAAGACGTGTGCGTCCATCAAACATGGTTAAGAGTATTGTTGAAAGATTAAGTGATGGGTTCAGTCGTTTCTTAACAACTGCGAATGTTTCAAGGAGTTGTGATAGACCTTCTAGCGCGTAGTACTCGGCTTGGATTGGAATGAGTAACTCCTTTGCTGCAGCAAAGGCGTTGACGGTAAGAAGTCCAAGTGATGGTGGGCAATCGATAAAAATGTAATCGTAATTTGCACTCAGCGTCCCTAGCGCTTCTTTTAATTGTAATTCGCGTGCAACCATTGAAACTAAATTAATCTCTGCATTCGCCAGAGATGTATTTGAAGAGATGCAATCAAGTGATGGAAAGCCTGCAACTTTTTGGACAACCGATGAGATCTCGTGAGTTCCCATCAATACTTCATAGATCCCCGCATTATCACGGTGTGGGACACCAAGGGCTGTACTGGCATTTCCTTGTGGATCTAAATCGATCACAAGGGTGCGAAGTCCTCCCATAGAGAGGGCGGCGGCAATATTGACTGTGGTGGTCGTTTTGCCGACCCCACCTTTCTGATTAGCGACGGTGAAGATTCGAGTTGAGGCTGGCTTAGCCATCGCCTCTTTTAACCGCCTGACTCCAACTACAGAGGGTGTTGATGTTTCACGTGAATCATCGTTGCCCTGGCTCATAGCCTTATCTAAGCACCCTTTTTAATGGCGACGATGCGCCCAAGCCCAATTCCCTCTAAAGTAATTTCATGAAGGGTTGCTCCCTTGACCCCTTCCATCTCAGCCGAAGCGCCTTCGCCCTTCATCGCTAAGAGACTTCCCCCGGTTTTGACCATATGCCAGCTCATCTTCTTCAGCTTCTCAAGAGGTGCCACGGCGCGAGCGGTGACAAAGTCGGCAGATTTCTTCACATCTTGGGCTCTTCCGCGAATAACCTCGATATCAAGGCCCTCGACAGCCTCATTCAGGAAGGCGACCCTACGTTCAAGGGGTTCAATGAGAGTAACTGTGAGATCTGGTCGCGCCAGCGCGATGACAATTCCAGGCAGGCCAGCCCCTGAGCCGATATCAAAGAGGGATGCCCCTTGTGGAAGAAGTTGGGTGACGGGCAGGCAGTTGAAGATATGGCGCTCCCAGATCCGCTCGCCTTCGCGGGGGCCGATCAGACCGCGCTCAATTCCCGCGGTTGTCAGAAAATGGGTGTAGGTAGCGATCTCTTCAAGGCGCTCTGGAAAGTAGCGCTCGATGAGTGTTTCACGGGAAACGCCACTACCGGACATGGTCTACCTATGCTGGATAGATGACGACGAAACGACGTGGGTCTTCACCATCTGATTCGCTGGTGAGGCCTAGATCTTGAATTGTGTCGTGGATGATCTTGCGCTCAAAGGCGTTCATTGGCTCAAGGGTGACTGAGTTACCTGTGCTGGTGACCTCTTTCGCCTTCTCTTTAGCCAAGGCGGTCAATTCACTCCGGCGATTGGCGCGGAAACCTTCAATATCGAGCATTAAACGGCTGCGATCCCCTGTCGCCGTCTGCACAGCAAGGCGGGTGAGCTCTTGAATAGAGTCGAGCACTTCGCCGCCCTGGCCAACAAGGTGGCCGAGTTTGCCACCGACGATGGCGAGTGAGGCGCGGTCGTTTTCGACATCAATATCGATATCACCATCGAGATCTGCGATATCAAGAAGCGCCTCGAGGTAATCAGCGGCAATATCGCCCTCTTCTTCGAGCTTCGCCACGCTTTTTGGAGCCTTTGGCACTTTCTCTTCAACTACTTCATCCAGAACTGTATGTTCCTCTGTCATTAGATTCTCCTTGGTTAATTAACCCCTTTTAATGGGATTTAATACTATTGGTAGTAAATGCCCGAATTAGGGCTTCTTCTTCTTTTTCTTCTTCTTAGGTTGGTTTCGCTGACCTTTAATCTCTCCGGCGCCAGGGTTCTCCCCCTCAATTGTGGTTCCTTCAACGCCGTCAGTGGGTAGAGCTTCACCCCTCTTCTTTGCCCTTTTACGCTCCAACTCTTCGAAGGCTGGAGAGCCCGGTGTTGGGTTGCGTTTAATGACGTAGTACTGCTGTCCCCATGTCCAGAAGTTTGTTGTCGACCAGTAGATCAAAACTCCGACAGGAAAGTTCACACCTGAAACTGCAAAAATTACTGGGAATAAATACAACATGATTTTCTGCTGTTGCAACATCATATTGTTGCTTGAATCCATCTTTGGCATTCCCTTTGTCATCAATTGACGCTGGGTTGTAAATGTTGTTGC
>CAZNUC010000036.1:0-11756 GCA_964576165.1 uncultured Candidatus Planktophila sp.
AATCCACCGCAATTTCGTTGTTGGCACGTACTTATGATCTCTTTACACCGATTCAAAAGAGAATTTCAGATGGAATGCCCACATACGGATCCTGCGCGGGGATGATTCTTCTCGCTGATCGCGTGATCGATGGTGCGCCTGGTCAAGAAACTTTCGGTGGCATGGATATGACGGTTCGTCGCAATGCATTCGGGCGGCAGGTAGATTCATTTGAAGCAACTCTTTCATTTAACTCCCTCACACTCAACGCAGTTTTTATCCGTGCACCGTGGGTAGAAGAGATAGGGGATGGGGTTGAAGTGATTAGCTCTGTCACCTCAGCCTCCGGTGTCACTCATCCCGTGGCTGTCCGTCAAAAACATCTTCTTGCAACCTCTTTTCACCCAGAACTCACTCACGACCTTGCAGTTCATAGGTACTTTATTGATGAGGTCTGCAGGTAGCGATAAAGTACGGTCTTAGAATTTAAATCAAAGGGGTATGTTTCATGTCAGGCCATTCCAAATGGGCAACTACCAAGCATAAGAAGGCTGTCATCGATAGTCGGCGTGCCAAAAATTTTGCAAAACTGATTAAGGCAATTGAAGTGGCTGCACGTAACGGAGGACCAGATATAGAGGGAAATCCAACACTCTTTGATGCGATCGCAAAGGCGAAGAAGAATTCGATGCCAGCAGATAACATCGAGCGAGCAGTTAAACGTGGCGCGGGATTAGAATCTGGCGGAGCTGACTATCAGACAATTATGTATGAAGGCTATGGACCAAATGGTGTGGCACTGATGATCGAATGTCTTTCAGATAATAGAAATCGCGCTGCATCAGAAGTGCGAGTTGCTGTCACTCGCAATGGCGGAACCATGGCAGATCCTGGATCGGTTTCTTACCTCTTTAATCGAAAAGGCGTCATCATTGTTGCAAAGAGAGATGGCGTCACCGAAGAATCAATTCTTGAGGCAGTTCTAGATGCCGGTGCTGAAGAAGTTAATGATCTCGGCGAATCCTTTGAAGTTGTTTGTGAAGCCGCAGATCTCGTAGCAACGCGTACCGCCCTTCAAAACGCTGCCATTGATTACGAATCTGCTGACTCATCTTTTCTTCCTTCTATGGTTATTCCCCTTGATGCAGAAGGTGCGCAGAAGGTCTTTGAACTCATTGACGCAATTGAAGAACTTGATGACGTTCAAAATGTCTTTGGTAACTTCGATGTCTCTGATGAAGTAATGGCGAGTCTTTCCTGACTCTCACGCTTCAGGTTCTAGGCTTACGCTCATGAACTCCGCGAGAATTAAGGTGCTTGGCGTTGACCCTGGCCTTACTCGTTGCGGTATCGGCATCGTTGAAGGCGCACCAGGAGTTCCACTCTCACTCCTAGGTGTCGGAGTCATTAAAACTTTGGCTTCGGTAGCACTCGAAGAACGACTTCTCACTCTGGAATCCGAGTTGATCCTTTGGTTTGATAAATTCGAACCCGATGTAATTGCTGTAGAACGTGTTTTCTCTCAACATAATGTGCGCACTGTCATGGGGACTGGACAGGCAGCAGGCATCGCACTTCTTTTAGCAGCTAAGCGTGGCATCCCTGTCATGATGCATACACCCAGTGAGGTCAAGGCGGCAGTAACTGGAAACGGTCGCGCCAATAAATCTCAAGTTGCAGATATGGTGGTGCGAATTCTTTCGCTCAAGGAAGCTCCAAAGCCGGTCGACAGTACTGACGCTCTTGCTCTGGCAATCTGCAATATTTGGCGTGCTGGTGCATCCAGCAAAATTGAAGGTGCTCTTGCTCGTGAGAAAAGTCGTATCGCTAAGTTGGTGAAAAAGTGATCGCACAACTCACAGGTGAAGTCCGATCTATCGCGACCGATCGAGTGGTTCTGGAAGTAAACGGAGTCGGTTATCTGGTCTCTGTCACCCCTGCAACATCTGCAACTCTTTCTTTAGGTAGCACTCTCACACTTCACACCTCCATGATTGTTCGTGAAGATTCGATGACACTCTTCGGATTTCTTGATCCTAAGTCTCGAGAAACTTTTGAATTGGTGCAGACTGTCAGTGGTATCGGTCCGCGCGTAGCGCTATCAATTCTGGCTCACCTGACACCGGATTCTCTTGCGCATGCAATTGCCACTGAGTCCATTGATACGCTCTCAGCGGTCCCTGGAATTGGCAAAAAAGGTGCGCAACGAATTCTCTTGGAACTCAAGGGCAAGATCGCTTTTAGTGGTTCATATGCACCAGCAAATGTCAGCGCTTCGCTCTGGCGCGAGCAACTCTCTGGCGCACTTGCATCACTGGGATATTCACCGCGTGATGCTGATGCAGTTATTTCTATTGTTGCCATTGATTATGCAAATCGCGGAGTAGATCCTGCAATCGCTGATTTATCTGATCTTCTCAAGGCCGCACTAGCCGGAGGTAGGTCATGAGCGTCTCCGATGATCGAATAGTTGATCCGGCCGCGCTAGGGGAGGAGTCTCTTTCAGAGAATGCTCTCCGTCCAAAAACGCTCAAAGAATTTGTGGGCCAACATCGTGTGCGCGAGCAGATCGATGTTCTGCTCACGGCAGCACGCAACCGAGGAGCAGCCGCCGATCACATCCTTCTCTCCGGTCCACCTGGTTTAGGAAAAACCACGCTTGCGATGATTTTGGCATCTGAGATGTCAACTCCTATTCGCATCACCAGCGGTCCTGCGATTACTCATGCAGGTGATCTCGCGGCAATTCTTTCATCCCTTGTTGATGGAGAGATTTTATTTCTTGATGAAATCCATCGTCTGCCACGTCCGGCCGAAGAGCTCCTCTATCTAGCGATGGAAGATTTTCGCGTTGACGTTGTTGTAGGTAAGGGACCAGGTGCTACAGCGATCCCGCTTCAACTTCCACACTTCACACTCGTCGGTGCGACAACGCGTGCAGGTCTACTTCCAAGTCCGCTACGTGATCGATTTGGTTTTACGGCGCATCTTGATTTTTATGATCCAGAAGAGATTGAAGTCGTTCTCGCGCGCAGTGCTCAGCTCCTGGGATTAACAATCGATAAAAAGGCAATTGCAGAGATTGCTGGTCGCTCGCGTGGAACTCCGCGCATCGCAAATAGGCTTCTTCGGCGCGTGCGCGATTTTGCGCAAGTACAGGGATCCTCTTCACTCTCACATCAACATTCTCAGGCGGCACTTGAAATGTATGAAGTTGATGAACAAGGACTTGATCGCCTTGATCGAGCGGTCTTGATCGCACTCATTGATCGCTTCAATGGGGGCCCAGTCGGTCTATCGACTCTGGCGATTGCTGTAGGAGAAGAGACCGAAACCGTCGAATCTGTTGCTGAGCCGTTCTTGGTACGCAATGGCTTTATGGCCAGAACCCCTAGGGGTCGCATCGCTACTGAGCAGGGATATAGCCACCTTGGACGAAAGGCTCCAGCGACGATTGCCTCACTCTTTGATGATCCGACTGGTTGACGATCCGACTGGTTGATGCACCTTCAGAATGAGCCTAAGCACTAGCTAATGTGTCCTAGACTCTGCTCTTATGTCTACCTCTAACAAAACAGCCAAAGGATCGACCAGGCCTGGGCGCGCACTCCTCGCCCTCGGATTGATCTTGATCTCCCTCGGTGCCACAGTTGCAGTCACTGGCGCGACAGAGGTCCGACTCGGACTTGATCTGCGCGGCGGCACAAGTGTGACCCTTCAACCTCGCGCATCGAGTGCTGGCAACGAGGTAACACCCGAGGCGATTAACCAGGCAGTTGAAATTATTAGACAGCGCGTGAACTCACTCGGTGTTGCTGAGTCAGAAGTAACCGCACAAGGTAGCGGTGGAAATCGCCAGATCGTTATCTCCGTACCTGGAGAGAGTGGTGGTCGAGTCGTCGAGCTCGTTGGACAGACAGCAGAGCTGAGATTCCGCCAAGTTCTTGCAGCTGGTTTTGGTGTTCCAGCGGGAGCAGATACTGCAACAGCAGCCACTCCGGTTCCGGGAGTTTCTGAAGAGATCAATCAGCAGTTCGCAAATCTTGATTGCACCGTATCCTCTAGTTTGCAAGGTACTGGAACAGATGATCCCAATGCAGTGATTACCGCATGTTCTAAAGAGGGAGCAACTAAGTACATTCTTGCCCCTGCCGAAGTTTTGGGTCGTCAGATTTCAGAAGCGAGTGCAGGTCTTGATACACAAGCAGGTAGTGCCTGGACTGTATCTCTTACATTTGATGGAGAAGGTACAAAAGCCTTTGGTGCACTCACCTCGCGTGTAACATCATTACCAGAGCCAAATAATCAGGTCGCTATTGTTCTCGATGGGATAGTTCAATCTTCACCTCGAATCAATGAGGCGATTCCATCTGGAACAGCATCGATTACCGGATCATTTACACAAATTGAAGCGCGGGATCTTGCAAACGTTCTTAAATATGGAGCACTTCCACTTGCCTTTGATCGTGGAGAGATCCAGCAGATTTCACCAACACTCGGCGCTGATCAACTCGATGCAGGCTTGCTCGCAGGTGCCATTGGTTTAGGTCTAGTTATCTTGTACTGCCTCTTGTACTACCGGGCACTTGGACTTGTCGTGACTGGCTCACTCGCAGTCGCCGCGTTACTGATTTACCTGCTCGTTCTGGTTCTTGGTGAGACGATCGGATTCACAGTTACCTTGGCAGGTATTGCAGGAATCATCGTGGCAGTCGGTATTACCGCCGACTCCTTCGTCGTCTACTTCGAACGTATTCGTGATGAGATTCGAGAAGGCAGAACGTTAAGATCTGCCGTCGAAAGTGGCTGGCAAAAAGCGCGCCGTACAATCATTGTCGCCGATGCCGTGACCATTATCGCTGCGGTACTTCTCTACTTCTTCGCAGTCGGCGGTGTGCGCGGCTTCGCGTTCACACTGGGTCTAACCACATTTGTGGACTTGATCGCAGTATTTATCTTCACAAAGCCAATGATGACAATCTTGGCACGATCTAAGTTCTTCAGCTCTGGCCATCGCTTCTCAGGGCTTTCCGATAAGAGTTCTGGCGTCACTCGTCCAACAGCAAGTGTGGAGGCTTAACATGTCATCAGTAAAAGGATTAGGCGCTCGACTTTACTCAGGTGAGACATCTTTTAATATTGTTGGTCGAGCAAAGCGTTGGTACATCGTCTCTTCTCTCTTTGTTCTGGTATCTATTGGAACGCTGGCAATACAGGGTCTTCATTTAGGAATTGAATTTAAAGGTGGATCGTCTTACTCCTTTACCTCGACCACAGCCACTGTTGAACAGACACGCTCAGCAATTGAGAACTCCGGATTTAGCGGAGAGCTTATTGTTCAAAAGATTGGCGATGACAAGATTCGACTTCAAACTGGCGCACTTGATACTGCTCAATCAGATGCAATACAGGCGGCAATCTCATCGAATTTTAATATACCGGCAGCCGATATTGATACTCAGATAATCGGTCCGTCGTGGGGTGAAGAAATCACCAAGAAGGCGCTCTACGGACTTATCGCATTCCTGATTGTGATTATGATCTTCTTGTCCATGACCTTCAACTCAAAGATGGCTATTGCAGCAATCGTGGCCGTTGTTCATGACGTTCTCATCACAGTTGGAATCTACGCACTTGTCGGCTTTGATGTGACGCCAGCATCAGTGATCGGATTCCTTACAATCCTTGGCTATTCTCTCTATGACACAGTTGTCGTCTTCGATAAGGTAAATGAAAATACCCGTTCGATCACCTCAACAAGTAAGCAGACTTACACTCAGGCGACAAACCTTGCGGTCAACCAAACAATCGTTCGCTCAATCAATACCACTGTGACATCGCTACTTCCTGTTGCATCAATTCTGATTATTGGTGGAGCTCTTCTTGGTGCGGGAACTTTGAAGGACATCGCGCTAGCGCTCTTTATCGGAATGCTCGTTGGCGCCTACTCATCTGTCTTTATCGCACCAGCGATCCTCGCTCAATTGCGTGAGAAAGAGCCTGCGATGATGGCACTTGCAAAGCGTGTCAATGCTCGTGGTGGAGCCACTGCAACAGCAGATTCTGCAGTCGCTGCAGTCTCTCCAGCTGTTGCGGCCAGTACGGCTAAACGTGGACCACGCAATCAACCGAAGCGTAAAAATCGTAAGTAAGAAGTTTCACTGTGAATGATCTCCTTGCGCCCATAGTTAATGGGCTGCGAGAGCATCATCCTCAATCTGATTTCACAGAGGTCGAACGAGCCTTTGCAACGGCCTTGACTGCACACACTGGACAGCTGCGCAAATCTGGCGAGGATTACATCACTCACCCGGTTGCTGTAACCCAGATCCTGGTTGATCTTGGTTTAGATCAAGAAACGATCATCGCCTCACTTCTCCATGACACTGTTGAAGATACTCCTTACTCTCTTGAGCAATTACGAAGTGATTTCGGCGATCAAATTGCCGCGTTAGTTGATGGTGTGACCAAGTTGGACAAACTCGCCTACGGACCAACTGCCGAAGCCGAAACTGTGCGCAAAATGGTGATCGCAATGTCACGAGATATTCGCGTCTTGGTCATTAAGTTAGCCGATCGTTTACATAATGCGCGCACGTGGAAATTTGTGTCGGAGGAGAGTGCGCTACGAAAGGCTAGAGAAACACTTTATATTTATGCCCCCCTTGCTCATCGACTTGGCATGAATGCTCTTAAGTGGGAGCTAGAAGATCTCAGTTTTGAGGTTCTTGAGCCAAAGAAATTTGAAGAAATTTCACGCCTGGTTGCCGAGCGCAGTCCAAAGCGAGATGCGCTGACAAAAGAAGTAATCGATACGGTTAATGCAGATCTAGCCGCTGATTCAATTAATGCAACTGTGACAGGTCGACAGAAACACTTCTTTAGCGTCTATCAAAAAATGGTGGTTCGTGGCCGCGAATTCAACGATATCTATGATCTGGTGGGAATCCGTGTTCTGGTCAATGATGTTCGAGATTGCTACGCGGTTCTGGGCTCGATCCACGCACGGTGGAGTCCTGTACCGGGACGCTTTAAAGATTACATTGCGATGCCAAAGTTTAATCTCTATCAATCACTGCACACCACGGTGATTGGTCCAGGCGGTAAGGCAGTTGAAATTCAGATTCGAACGTATGAAATGCATTCACGGGCAGAGTTCGGAATCGCTGCGCATTGGAAGTACAAGGAGAGTTCAGGTGGACCTGAGAACACTCCAGAGATGATCTGGCTCAAGCAACTTCACGAATGGCAGAAGGAGACTGAGGACCCTTCAGAGTTCCTGGAAGCCCTTCGCTTTGACCTGGGAACTCCTGAAGTCTTTGTCTTCACACCAAAAGGCAGCGTCATTGCATTGCCGGGAGGCTCTACTCCCGTTGATTTTGCATACTCAGTTCATACCGATGTTGGAAACCGTTGCGCAGGAGCAAAGGTCAATGGGCGTTTAGTCCCGCTTGAAACAAAGCTTTCAAATGGAGATGTTGTTGAGGTGGTCACAAATAAAAGCCCTACTGCAAGCCCATCGCGCGACTGGCTTAATTTTGTAAAGAGCCCACGTGCGCGTTCAAAGATAAAGGCATGGTTTTCAAAGGAACGACGCGAAGAGGCGGTCGATGCTGGTCGAGAGTCCATAGCGAGGCAGATGCGCAAGGCGGGGCTGCCGTTACAGAAAATTTTTGCAGGTCACTCACTTCTCGAACTCGCTCATGAACTTCGCTATCCAGATATCGATGCTTTATATATCGCTGTCGGTGATGGTCATGTGTCGGCCGCATCGATCATTGAAAAGCTGGTCGCTTCGATAGGGATCGAGGATTCGCATCCGGAACCAACGATTGAATATATCCCTACCGGTGTACAAGCAACGCGGCGATCAAGCAGTGCAATCGAAGTTGAGGGCGTTGGGGACGTTCTCGTTAAACTCGCGCGTTGCTGCACTCCCGTTCCAGGCGATGCGATTCTCGGATTTATCACAAAGGGCAGTGGAGTCTCAGTTCATCGCAGTGACTGCATCAATAGTGATGATCTAAGGCTTAATCAATCTGAACGAATCGTAAACGTGCGATGGTTAGCTGGAGCCGGCTCTCTCTTTCTTGTTAACATCCAAGTTGAAGCCCTCGATCGCGCACGTCTTTTGGCGGATGTCACCCGCACACTGTCAGAGCAGCACGTAAATATCTTGAGCGCATCTGTGAGTACATCTAAAGACCGTGTAGCGATTTCAAAGTTCACCTTCGAGATGGCAGATGCGACACATCTTGATTCGGTCTTAGCGGCCGTGCGCAGCGTTGAAGGCGTCTACGACGTATATAGAAGTTAGTGGTTAGCTAAATTCGCTTAAGTTCTTCTGCGCCTCTGCCAACCACACCTTACGCGCCTCGGCTGATTCACGAGCTTCTTTAGCCTTCTTCTCATTGCCAGCTTGAGCAGACTTCTCTGCGACCTTCTCGTAATTTTCAATAGCAGCCGCGAGTTGTGCGACAACATCTGCAGCGCGAGCCTTGGCTGCAGGATCGCTCTTACGCCACACCTCAGCCTCAGCGGATTTGATTGCTGCTTCAACTGCATGCACACGCGCGTCTAATGCGGCACGCTTTTCACGTTGGGTGATTCCGATCTTCTCCCATTCGCGCATCAAATCGCGGAATTCATTCTTCGCGACCTTAACGTCAGTGAATGGAAGCAGGCCTTCAATTGTAAGAATGAGGGCTTCGCGCTTTTCTAGGTTTGCAGCCATTGAAACTTCACGCTTTTCCAGATCCGCGTTCTTCGCGGCGAAGAATGCATCCTGAGATTTCTTAAATCGAGCCCACAGCGCAGCATCATCACGTGGCTTGCCGCGACCGGCAGCCTTCCATGAATCCATCAGAGTTTTGAAACGCCGAGCGGTAGCAACCCAATCTGTTGATGTTGCCAACTTTTCAGCCTCTTCAACTATCGCAATTTTCGCTGAGGAGACAACACTTGCTGTCGCTTCAAGAGCAGCAAAGTGTGTACGTCTGCGCTTATCAAATTTATTTCGGGAAGCTGAGAAACGCTTCCATAAATCTGTATCTGCCTTCTTATCCAGGCGTGGCGCACTCTTCCATTCATCGAGAAGAGTCTTCAGTCGTTCTCCGGTTGCCTTCCAACTCTCAGAGAGAGCAAGAGATTCAGCCTCAGCGACAATCTTCTCTTTCTCGATAAGAACTTGTTCGCGACGAGCAGCCTTCTGCGCCGCCTCAGCTTCTTTCTTGGCTTCAAATTTTTCGCGATGTCCCTCAATCAGCGGTTCAATCTGCTCTACGGACGCTGCGAGCGCTGCGAGATCTCCGACACCGTTGAGTTCACGAACTTGCTGACGCAATTTCTTTACCGCTTCATAAGCATCATCTGGAACCATGGCACCGGAAGTAATGCGCGCAGCAGTCAGCGCAACATCAGAAGCTAGAGTTTCAAATTTTCTGACAAAGTAGGCCAGCGCTTCTTCAGGGCTCTTGCCTGGATATGAACCAACAATTTTTTCACCTTCTGGGGTGCGCACGTAAACATTGCCATCATCGCCGACTCGACCAAATTGTGATGGATCACCGATCAATGCAGAAGCGGCACTTATTTGAGGTGCGATCTGTGATGGGTTTGGATTCTCCGTGGTCATAGTCATTCCTTTCAGCGCGTTGGCCTGTGTGGCCTTCGTTAATGCAACAAATGATGGGAGGACAAAGGTACCCTGTCTTACTAACGCCTCAAAAACTGAGCGTGATTATGGCGTGCACGGAGGCCTCATATGTTGATTCGAGTCCATCCCGCCCCTATGTATGCCACCAATTGTTGGATTTTGGCCGCTGAGAAAGGTTCTGAGTGCATCATTGTTGATCCTGGTATGCCAGATATCAGCGCAGAGATTGAGATGATTGTCGAAGAAGAGGGACTTAAACCAGTTGCAGTTCTACTTACCCACGGCCATCTTGATCATACATTCTCTGTAATTCCTCTGGCTGATGGCTATGGCATTCCTGCCTACATCCATAGCGAAGATCGCAGAGCGCTACTACATCCAGAAATTGTCCACGGAGAAGAATTCATTGCCTCTTATTTAAGTGGCAGCACGTGGAACGAACCTAATCAAGTACTTGAGCTCAAGAACAACCAGAAATTTGAAGCTGTTGGATTGAACATCACTGCGATTCACGCTCCAGGACATACAGCGGGATCGTTGATGTTTACCGTGAATGATGAATGCTTAGTAAGTGGCGATGTTCTCTTTGCAGGCTCAATTGGACGAACTGACCTACCGTCTGGATCTCACGAGGAGATGCAACGAACGCTGATGACGAAGATTCTGCCTCTAGGAGATCATTTACGCGTTCTTCCGGGACATGGACCGGACACAACAATTGAATATGAGCGCAGAACCAATCCGTATCTGAAACAATTACGCTCATGAAGCGCGAACAAATACAAGCACCTAAAGGTGTCAGTGAATATGTTCCGCCACGATCTGCCAGTTTTGAATGGATCCGCGACCAACTAATTGCCCCAGCGAAAGCTGCTGGGTATCAACTCATGGAGTTACCAGTCTTTGAAGATACAAATCTCTTCTCCCGTGGCGTCGGTGAATCTACCGATGTAGTTAGCAAAGAGATGTACACCTTTGAAGATCGAGGGGGAAGATCAATCACTTTACGCCCTGAAGGAACTGCAGGCGTGATGCGTGCTGTGATCGAACATTCACTTGACCGCGGGCAGCTGCCGGTTAAAGTTTTTTACTCGGGTGCATACTTTCGCGCAGAACGTCCTCAAGCTGGTCGCTATCGTCAGTTCTATCAAGTAGGAGTTGAATCCATCGGCCTTGATGATCCGGCTATTGACGCCGAAATCATCGCCCTTGCAGATACCGCCTTTAAGAGTATTGGTTTGAAGAAGTATCGTCTTGAGATCACTTCACTTGGTGATGCGCAATCGCGATCGGCACACAAAGTTGATCTCGTGGCATTTTTAAAAACTCTTGATCTCGATGAGGCCACCCAAGCACGCGCTGAAATAAACCCTTTACGGCTCTTTGACGACAAGCGCGAAGAGGTACGAAAGAAAATGTCGAAGGCTCCCTTGTTGATGGATTATCTCTCCGATACTTCGCGCGAGAATTTTTCCCAAGTATGCAGTTATTTGGATGCACTGGGAATCACGTACACACTCAATCCTCGAATGGTTCGTGGGTTGGATTACTACACCGGCACCACCTTTGAATTTATTCACGAGGATCTCGGTGCGCAATCTGGCATCGGTGGCGGCGGACGTTACGACGGTTTGATGGAGACGCTAGGTGGCGCTGATCTATCAGGAATCGGTTTCGGTCTTGGAGTAGATCGAATTCTTTTGGCAGCAGAGGCGGAAGGTGTGTTAGTTGAGAATCAATTTGCAAGCGATCTCTTCATTATTCCTTTAGGTCATCCTGCAAAGGAGATGGCTCTTTCAGTGGCCCACAATCTCAGGCAGAGTGGGTTTAAGGTCGAAATAGCCTTCGGCGATCGCGCTCTCAAGGGTGCAATGAAGGCTGCCGATAAGTCAGGGAGTGCGTTCGCGATAGTTCTAGGGGAGAGCGAGTTAACTTCTGGCGCTGTGGAGCTCAAACGAATGAAAGATGGCGAACTATCCTCAGTTAAGATTAGTGATCTCGGAAAAGCCCTTTCCGCACACGCATAGCTATTCGATAGAAAGTAGTTGAAAGTAATGATTCGTACCCATGATGCGGGATCCCTTCGTGCCAGTCACGTGGGTCAGACAGTCACACTCGCCGG
>CAZNUC010000037.1:0-11666 GCA_964576165.1 uncultured Candidatus Planktophila sp.
CTTCGCTGCAGTTGATGATCTCTCATTAACCATCCCTGAAGGTTCATTCTTTGCACTACTTGGACCTTCAGGGTGTGGCAAGACCACAACTCTTCGAATGGTGGCTGGTCTAGAAGAGCCAACGGCAGGAAGCATCCACTTGGGTTCAACTGATATCACATTCACTAAGCCATATCAGCGCCCGATCAATACAGTTTTTCAGAACTACGCGCTCTTTCCACATTTAACAATCTTTGAAAATATCGCATTCGGCCTGCGCCGTCGTGGAATTAAAGATGTAGATGAATCAGTGAACAAGGTCCTGAACCTTGTTGAGCTGCCGCATCTAGCTCAACGCAAACCAACGCAACTTTCAGGTGGACAGCAACAGCGCATCGCACTTGCTCGCGCCATTGTTAATCGCCCGGCGCTACTTCTGCTGGATGAACCACTTGGCGCGCTTGATCTTAAATTGCGACGTCAGATGCAGATTGAGCTTAAGTGGATTCAAAAAGAAGTCGGACTCACCTTCGTTCACGTTACCCACGATCAGGAAGAGGCCATGACTATGGCTGACACGATCGCGGTGATGAATGAGGGAAAGATTGAGCAGATGGGAAGTCCTGCCGATCTTTATGACAATCCAAAGACAGCATTTGTTGCTAATTTCCTTGGACAGTCAAACTTAATTAAGGGATCGATCACGGGAAATGATGGCGACTCTCTCATCGCAGATCTCTTCGGACAGAAAGTGTCGATTCCACGTAATCGTTCGCATGCAACTGATGCATCAATTCTTGCCGGGATCAGACCAGAAAAATTCCGCATTTCTCTTGCGCAGACACCTGTCTCAGGCAATGTCTTAAGCGGAGGAAAGATTGAAGATGTTTCATACATCGGCGTCTCAACGCAATATCAAGTGATGATGCCTTGGGGTCAAGAGTTGATGGTCTTTGAACAAAATGATGATGGTGTTGCACCATTTAGAATCGGTGATCCAGTAAACATTTCATGGGAGCCAATTTTTACATTTGCACTGCGTGGAGATGAAGACGCTGAGGCCGGTACCGAAGTAGTTCCTGAAGATCTCGACGAAGAGTAATCAAGAGACTCACGCCATGAAGAAAATAAGCACCCCCTACCTACTGCTTCTTCCTGGCTTTGCATTCCTTCTGACATTCTTTGTATTTCCGATTTTAAGTCTTGCTCAAGTTTCAACTGCGACCCCAATTAGTGGAGGAGATGTTGGAGAGTTTGAGCAAACCTTTAGGTTTAGAAATTACCTAGAAGCATTTCTCGATAGCAGAGAGCACTTTGGTCGATCGATTGTTTATGCTCTGCTTGCAACTCTGATCGCGCTATTGATTTCCTATCCACTTGCTTACGCCCTGGCATTCAAATCTGGGAAATACAAAAACTTGCTTCTTGTGCTTGTGGTTGCTCCGTTTTTCACTTCATTTTTGCTCCGCACCGTTGCCTGGAAGCAAATTCTTGGAGAAGAAGGCTTTGTGGTCCCCCCACTGAGATCGCTCGGGTTGATTAGCGAATCAACCACCCTCACATCAACAGCCGGTGCGGTAATTCTCGGTATGGCATATAACTTTCTGCCTTTTATGACGCTCCCTCTTTACGCATCAATTGATCGAATCGACCCGCGCACTCTTGAAGCATCGGGTGATCTCTATGCAAATGGCTTTACGACTTTCCGCAAGGTAACCCTGCCTTTATCTATGCCAGGGGTTGTCGCTGGAACCTTGCTCACATTTATTCCTGCTGCGGGTGATTATGTAAATGCTGAATTATTAGGTGGACCTAATAACCAAATGATTGGAAATGTCATTCAAACGAGATTCCTTGTTCCGGACTATCCGACAACATCGGCCCTGTCGTTCATGCTAATGGCTGCAATCTTGATTATCGTCACTGTGTATATCCGTAGAGCCGGAACGGATGAGGTCGTATGAGTTCAATCAAGACAGAAATGAATATTTCAAAGCGACCATTGGGCACTTCTGTATCACGTTGGTTCGGAAAAAATCTCATACGTATTTATATGTTCTTTGCATTTGTCTATCTCTTTATTCCAGTGGTGTATACCTTTGTCTTCTCCTTTAACGATTCAGGCAAAGACAACATCACCTGGCGCGGGTTCACCTTTGAAAAATGGTTAAATCCTTGTGGGGCACCACGTGTCTGTGAAGCACTCGGAAACTCAATCAAGGTTGGACTGTTAGCAACGATATTTTCAACAATTTTAGGAACACTCATTGCTTTTGCTATTGGACGTTATGCATTTAGAGGTCGCTCAGCTTCCAATCTCCTCATCTTCCTTCCAATGGCAACACCTGAGATTGTTCTCGGTGCTTCAATCCTCTCCCTATTTCTTGTCATGCAAGTTAATCCAGGCTTCTGGCCGATTGTTATTGCCCATGTTGTTTTCTGTATTTCATTCGTTGTTGTCACCGTCAAGGCTCGCATTGCATCCCTTGATCCCAGACTTGAACAGGCTGCGATGGATCTCTACGCCAATGAATTTGAAACCTTCCGTCGGGTGACTTTGCCACTGGTGGCACCAGGAATTGCAGCTGCAGCACTCCTTGCCTTCAGTCTCTCCTTTGATGACTTTATTATCACTAACTTCAACTCTGGCACAGTGACAACTTTTCCAGAATTTGTCTATGGAGCCGCAGCACGTGGAATCCCAGCACAGGCAAATGTGATTGCTTCAGCAGTGTTTTTTGTAGCGTTAGCACTTGTTGTTATTGGACAAGTAGTAAGCCGTAAGCGTAAAGTCTCTTAAATGGCTAACTACGGAAATATGTACGGTCCAAGCTTTACCTTCCTTGGTATTGCTGCGTGTGATCTTGACACCCCATCAACATATGCTGATGCAGATGTAGTGATCGTTGGCGCACCGATTGATTCAGGAACATCACATCGATCAGGTGCAAAGTTTGGACCACAAGCGATTCGTGGTGGAGACTATCTGCCTCATGATGCCAGCCGGCCACATTTAGCACTTCGCACAGATGGTTTGAAAGATCTAAAAGTTGTTGATGCAGGCGACCTGATGATGCCTGGGGGAGACCTTGTTGCATCCCTCGCCATTTTGCGCGAGGCGACTGAGAAGATTTCACGATCGGGCGCTATTCCCGTCATTCTTGGCGGAGATCATTCAATCGCCTCTGCAGATGTTGCCGGCATTGCAAATCATCGCGGGCACGGGAAAATTTCGATGATTCACTTTGATGCTCACGCCGACACAGGTGAAGATCAATTTGGCGCTCTTGTCGGTCATGGAACCCCGATGCGCCGTTTAATTGAAGAAGGTTACGTACGCGGAGATCGTTTCTTGCAACTTGGTCTGCGCGGATACTGGCCAGATCATGTCACTCTTGCATGGATGCGTGACCAAGGGATGCGTTCATATGAGATGACCGAGATTCATCATCGTGGTCTCAATACAGTTCTCGACGAATCATTTGCCACCTTGCAGGATGGGTGTGATGGAGTATTTCTCTCTGTCGATATCGATGTCGTTGATCCAGGAATGGCGCCAGGAACTGGTACTCCAGAACCAGGTGGAATGACATCGCGTGAATTACTTGAGGCAGTCAGACGTATCTGTTTAGAGCTTCCAGTTGTCGGAATTGATGTCGTTGAAGTTGCTCCGCCCTTTGATTCAGCGGACATCACAGCCATTTTGGCAAATCGCGTTGTATTAGAAGCGCTGAGCGCAATAGCAAAGCGTCGCAACGGAACTCTATATTCACCAATACAAAATATTCTGGACCGTTAAAACGTGCGTGATGTAGTCATTCTCGGATCGACAGGATCTATCGGAGTACAAGCCCTTGAAATCATTGCAGCGCACCCTGATCTATTTCGTGTTGTTGCACTTAGCGCTGGAGGCAAGAACACCGACTTACTTGTTGAGCAGGTAAAACGATTTAAAGTCCCAGTCGTTGGTCTTGCCACCCATGCTGATCAGCTACGAGTTCAACTACCTGGAGTCACAGTAATTGACGGTCCTCAAGCATCAACTGAAATTGCAGCGATCACCTGCGACATTGTTCTGAATGCAATAACGGGATCAATTGGTCTTGGACCAACTCTGGCAGCGCTTAAGGTAGGAAATACTCTTGCCTTAGCAAATAAAGAATCATTGGTTGCTGGTGGTGAAATTGTGATGTCTATCGCAAAGCCAGGGCAACTTCTTCCTGTTGATTCTGAACATAGCGCTCTATATCAGGCACTCAAATCTGGAAAGAGAAGTGAGGTCTCACGCCTTGTTCTCACCGCAAGTGGTGGCCCATTTAGAGATCGCGATGATCTTGCAACTGTCACCGTGGCAGAGGCTCTCGCACATCCAACATGGACTATGGGTCCTGTTGTCACAATTAATTCTGCAACGCTCGTAAATAAAGGATTGGAAATCATCGAGGCTCACTATCTCTTTGATATTCCTTACTCGCAGATTGAGGCGGTCATCCATCCTCAATCTGTTGTTCATTCATTCGTTGAATTTATTGATGGCTCAACAATTGCACAAGCAAGTCCACCAAATATGAAAGGGCCGATCGCATACGCACTTTCATACCCAGATCGCCTGGCTGGAGCAACACCTGCAATCAATTGGTCTGAATCATCGCAGTGGAATTTCTCGCCCATTGATCATACAAAATTTCCAGCGGTAGATCTCGCTCGTCGCTGTGGAACACTCGGTGGCGGACTACCGGCAATATTTAATGCCGCTAACGAAGTGGCCGTTGCGGCATTTCTTGATTCTCACATTGGATACTCAGAAATCATCGATATAGTCGAGGCTGTGGTCCAACAACTCTCTCCATCAGCAATCTCACCGCTACGCGATCTCGCTGATGTCAGTGCGATCGAAGATGATGCGCGTCTTGTCGCTTTTGAGAAGATTAAGAAGGTAGCCCACTAATGGAGATTCTTGGAATTATTGCTTTTGTCGTCGCGCTATTGCTCTCAGTGATGGTGCATGAATTTGGCCATTACATCACTGCCCGCAAATTTAATTTTCAAGTTACAGAATTCTTCCTAGGCTTTGGAAAGCGCATCTGGTCTTATCGTCGCGGTGAGACTGAATATGGAATTAAGGCTATTCCAGCAGGTGGATATTGCAAGATTTCTGGAATGACACCAGATGATCTGATGCCACCTGGACAGGAATCGCGCGCCTTCTATACAGCTCGTTCATCAAAGAAATTAATTGTTCTTGGCGCAGGATCTTTCCTTCACTTCGTTCTCGGTTTCTTTCTCCTCTTTACTCTTCTGGCAGGTGTTGGCGTCAACACAATTACACCGGTGATCAAAGAAGTGATTCCAGATTCAGCAGCCCTTGCTGCTGGATTCCGTGCCGGGGATGAGATCACATCCATTGATGGAGAGATCATCACCGACTGGAGTAAAGGTTTTGAACTCATTCGCTCATCTAATGGAGCTCAGCTTCGATTCACCGTCGATCGCGATGGGCAACAAGTCTCGCTTGTTGCAACGCCTCGACTTACAGATGTTGGTGGAGAAGAGCGTTATCTTCTTGGAATTATCAATGAGATCGGCACCAAACGCGTAGATGTTCTCACCGCAGGAAAAGATTCACTCTCGATTACAAAGAATATGACTGTTGAATCAGTCAGAGCGTTAACGCTCTTGCCTGCCAAGGTTCCCGAACTATGGGGACAGACTTTCGGTGGTGATGAACGCGATATCAATGGATTAGTGGGTGTTGTTGGTGTGGCGCGCGTCTCAGGTGAGACTCTTGCGAGCGGAACTCAAAACTGGACTCAGCGAATCGGAACATTCTTGCTGATTATTGCCAGCCTTAATATTTTTGTTGGAATCTTTAATCTCCTTCCAATTCTGCCACTTGATGGTGGCCATATGGCTGTGGCGATTGCTGATGAGTTCAGGGCATTTATTGCCAGATTGCGCGGTCGTCCGCGACCAGCACCAATTAATGTTCAGGTGCTCACACCGATAACAGCGGTAGTTGTTGTGATCTTGATTGGTCTCACCCTGCTCTTACTTGTCGCCGACATAATCAACCCCATCTCGCTCAATGGCTAGAGTTGAGGCAGAATAGGGACATGGTTGATCTTGGAATTCCATCTGCTCCCTTAAAAACTCTCGCACCACGTCGTAAGACCAATCAATTAATGGTCGGCAAGGTGGGCGTTGGAAGCGATCACCCTGTAAGCGTTCAATCAATGTGCACAACGCTCACAGCAGATGTCAATGCAACGCTTCAGCAGATCGCAGAGCTCACCGCCTCTGGCTGTCAGATTGTGCGCGTGGCAGTTCCTAGTCAAGACGATGCCGACGCACTGGCTCAGATTGCAAAGAAGTCACAGATTCCAGTAATTGCCGATATTCATTTTCAACCAAAATATATCTTTGCTGCCATTGATGCAGGGTGTGCCGCTGTTCGTGTTAACCCTGGAAACATCAAACAATTTGATGACAAGGTGAAAGAGGTAGCAAAGGCGGCAGGAGATGCGGGAATTCCGATTCGCATCGGAGTCAATGCTGGCTCACTTGATCCAAGACTTCTTGCAAAGTACGGCAAAGCAACCCCAGAGGCGCTTGCCGAATCTGCGCTTTGGGAAGCTTCACTCTTTGAAGAGCATGGCTTTTCAAATATTAAAATTTCAGTAAAGCATCACGATCCTGTCACCATGGTGAGCGCATATCGCCTTTTGGCGGCGCAATGCAGTTATCCATTGCACCTTGGCGTGACAGAGGCTGGTCCTGCTTTCCAAGCCACAATTAAATCTGCAACTGCATTTGGAATTTTATTGGCTGAAGGAATTGGCGACACTATTCGTGTTTCAATGTCTGCACCACCAGTTGAAGAGGTGAAGGTCGGAATTTCTATCCTTGAATCACTCAATCTGCGCCAGCGTAAATTAGAGATCGTTTCATGTCCGTCATGCGGACGCGCCCAGGTCGATGTCTATACATTGGCTGAAAAAGTTCAGGCCGGACTTGAGGGAATGACAGTTCCTCTTCGAGTTGCCGTTATGGGATGCGTTGTTAATGGACCAGGAGAGGCTCGTGAAGCCGACCTTGGTGTTGCATCTGGAAACGGCAAGGGTCAGATTTTTGTGAAGGGCGTTGTTATCAAGACAGTCCCAGAAGCACAGATCGTTGAAACGCTGATTGAAGAAGCGATGCGACTAGCAGAAGAGATGGAAGCCGCAGGGGTTGCAAGCGGTACGCCAGAAGTTCTCACGCGCTAAAACTGCAGTTTCTTCTTCTCTCTCAGGTAGGCTCGCCCCATGTTGCGAATGTCCACCCTCTTCCTGCGCACGCTTCGTGATGATCCAGCAGATGCAGAGGTTGCAAGCCATCGCCTCTTAGTCCGAGCGGGATACATTCGCCGAATTGGTGCAGGGATTTATTCATGGCTTCCACTTGGCGTCATTACGCTTCGAAACATTGAGCGCGTGATTCGCGAAGAGATGGATGCTGCTGGATTTCAAGAAGTTCACTTCCCATCACTTCTTCCACGTGAACCATACGAGGCAACTAATCGTTGGGAAGAGTACGGCCCATCACTTTTCAGACTTCAAGATCGCAAAGGTGCAGATTACCTATTAGGCCCAACCCACGAAGAGATGTTTACTTTGATGGTGAAGGGGGAGTACTCCTCTTATAAGGATCTACCTCTATCGATCTATCAAATCCAAACAAAGTTTAGAGATGAAGCGCGCCCACGCAGTGGAATTATTCGCGGGCGAGAATTTGTTATGAAGGACTCTTACTCATTCGATATTGATGATGCTGGGCTTGATCTCTCGTATCAGAAGCACCGCGATGCCTATGTTAAAACTTTTGATCGACTGGGAATAAAGTACAACATAGTCAGGGCAGTCTCTGGCGCTATGGGTGGTTCAAAGTCAGAAGAGTTTTTAGCCCCATGTCCAACCGGTGAAGATACCTATGTCCTATGCCCATCATGTGGCTTTGCAGCAAATGTGGAAGCGATGATTACTAAGGTCGATGCAGTTGATTCATCGGCGACACCAGCGATGGAGGAACTTGATACTCCGAATACACCAACAATTGATTCGCTCGTGGCAGTACTCAATGAACGCTTTGGCGGCGGATTTACAGGTGCGCACACGTTAAAGAACGTGATGTTGATGGCAGATGGGAAGGCAGTCTCAGTTCTTGTCCCAGGAGATCGTGAAGTTGACCTTAAGCGCTTCCAAGAAAATTGTGGAGGCATTCATGAGCTTCGCACATTTGAAGAAGCGGATTTCGCACAATTCCCTGGACTTGTAAAAGGTTATATCGGGCCACAAGATGCGCAGGCGCTGGGAATCACTGTCTATGCAGATCCACGAGTTGCACCAGGAACATCATGGGTAACGGGTGCAAATAAGATCGATCGCCATGCGCGCAATGTTGTTAACGGACGTGACTTCACACCTGATGCCTATGTTGAATCTGCAGAAGTGCGCGCTGGTGATGCTTGTCCTGAGTGTGCAACCGAAGTCGTCATTGATCGCGCAATTGAGATTGGCCATATCTTCCAACTTGGTCGCAAGTATGCGCAGGCACTATCTCTTACTGTCCTTGACCAGAATGGAAAATCTCAGGTAGTGACCATGGGTTCATATGGAATCGGCGTCACTCGAGCCGTTGCAGCAATTGCTGAGCAAACATCTGATGAAATTGGGCTTAATTGGCCCGTTGATTTAGCGCCAGCAAAGGTTCATATTGTTGCAACGGGTAAAGACGATCTTCCCTTTGATACCGCGGAGAGCATTGCAGTCGAGCTCGAATCACTTGGAGTGAGCGTGATGTTAGATGATCGCCGCGGGACAAGCCCTGGAGTTAAATTTAAAGATGCTGAATTGATTGGTAACCCTGTAATCGTTGTTGTTGGAAAATCTCTCGAGCAAGGAAATGTAGAAGTAAGGGTGCGGCGCACTGGAGATAAACAGGAGCTACCTTTAAAAGGAGCAGCTCACGCTATTGCCTCCTTAGTAGATTCACTTTAAAGTCTTTTCGTGTTCTACGAATTAACGTTAATCACGATCGTATTTCTGATCTGTGCCGCCTTCTGTGCCGGGCTCATCGATTCCATGGCAGGCGGGGGAGGGCTGATTCAACTTCCTGCACTCCTAATTGGGTTGCCAAAGTTTGAAACAGTTGAAGTGCTGGGAACAAATAAATTAACGTCTGTCTTTGGTACAAGTGCCGCCACTATTTTGTACCGCCGCGCAATCACCTTTAACTTTCGACTGCTCTTTGCCATGGCCTTACCTGCCTTCATTGGATCGATCGCCGGAGCGCAGTTAGCATCGACTATTCCTACAAAGGCTCTGCGCCCGATTATCGTTCTCTTACTCATTGCCGTCGTTATCTATACATGGAGGCGTCCACAACTTGGCACGGTTGAGTCATTAAAGCATTCGCCGTCGAAACAAATTCGAATTGGAGCCCTCGCCGCTGGGATCATTGGATTTTATGATGGATTGATTGGACCTGGGACTGGTTCGTTCCTGATCCTCATTCTTGTAGCGGTACTCGGCTTTGCATTTCTCAACGCATCCGCGATGGCGAAAGTGATCAATCTCTGTACAAATCTTGGCGCGATTATGGTCTTTGGTCTCAATGGATCAATTCTGTGGAAACTGGGACTTCTCCTTGCGGTTGCAAACATTGCCGGAGGGTTAATCGGAGCAACTCTTGCTATTCGGGGTGGTTCAGGCTTTGTTCGCAAAGTATTTTTAGCCATCACAACACTGTTAATTTTTAAGGTGGGTTTAGACACAATCATAATGTGGTGATAAAATTAGCCTCACAACTTAACAACAATCGAATAGGTAGACTGACTATGGCTCTTAAAGATCAAATATCTGAACTCTTAACACCTGCAGTTGTTGAAGCCGGTTTCTACCTAGAAGATATTCACATTGCTACCCCTGGAAGTCATCGAATCGTCACATGCATTGTTGACGGTGACTCTTCCCTTAATCTAGATCAAGTAACCTCAGTATCACGCATGATCTCTGAACTCCTAGATGTAGCGCCATTTATGGGAGAGACGCCATTTACCCTTGAAGTTACTTCACCTGGCGTTGATCGACCGCTTACCCTGCCTCGTCATTTTGCAAAAAATCACGATCGACTTCTTAAGGTGATCCGAAACGATGGTAGTGAAGTAACTGGTCGAATCGCAGCGAATACAGATGAAAGCGTCACACTTACTGTTACGACAAAGAAGGAAAGCCACGAAGAAGTAGTTGCACTTCTTGACATTAAGCGCGCATTGGTCGAAGTTGAATTTAGTCGCAAGGGTGACAAGTAAATGCATGTAGATATGCAGGCACTAGCCGCCCTCACGTCAGAGAAATCGATGCCGATTGAGGCGCTGATCACTGCGATAGAACTTGGCGTCTTAACTGCCTACAACGAGTTGCCAGAGGCAAAGCCTCGCGCATTTTCACGTCTTAACCGCGACACTGGTGATGTGACAATTTTGATCCCAATCTATAACGAAGAGGGAGAAAGAGTTGCCGAGGAAGAAGATTGCCCAGATGGCTTCGCTCGAAGCGCAACATCTGCAATCCGACAGGTAATTAAATTTAAAGTACGTGAGACAAATGATGCAGAAATTGTCGGTGAATTTACAGGCTCAGTAGGAGATGTAATTTCGGGCGTAGTTCAACAAGGTCGAGACCCAAAGATGATTAACGTCAATCTTGGTCGAGTCGAAGGTCGAATTCCTCCCCAAGAGCAGGTGCCTGGTGAAGTGTATAAACATGGTGATCGAATTAAATGTTTCGTAGTTGAAGTAAAGCAAGGACTTAAGGGCCCTGAGATTATGCTCTCTCGTAGCCATCCAGCTCTCGTCAAACAACTTTTTGCTCTCGAAGTTCCTGAAATTCAAGATCGCATCGTAGAAATTATGGCAGTAGCACGTGAAGCGGGTCATCGCACAAAGATTGCGGTGCGTTCACATCGTGCAGGAGTTTCAGCTAAAGGATCTTTGATCGGGCCTATGGGTTCTCGTTCGCGCGCGGTCATGGAAGAACTTCATGGTGAAAAAATTGACATTGTTGATTGGTCAGACGATCCAGTTGAGTTTGTCGCTCATGCTCTGGCTCCGGCGAAGGTCACATCTGTTGTCGTTGTTGATGAATTAGCGCGTTCGGCGCGCGTCATAGTTCCGGACTATCAGCTCTCGTTGGCTATTGGAAAAGATGGGCAGAATGCACGATTAGCCGCACGTTTGACGGGGTGGCGCATTGATATTCACCCAGACACACCCGTAACTCCCGCATAAACCCAAGCCTCGTTTAGGAATTTCCCTCGGCCTTAGATAGACTTGAGGGGTGGAACGAACATGCATTGCATGTCGCAAGAAATACTCTTGGGATGAGCCTGCATCAAGTGAAACACTTGTTCGAATAGTCCGAGATGGCCTGGTGCTTACTCCAGATCCTGATCGATTGTTAGTCGGACGAGGGGCGTGGATACATAGAGCATGTGTATCTCAAGCCATAGAGCGAAAGTCATTTAGGGCCGCTTTTAAGTGTTCCGACAATTTCGATCACTCGTTACTGCAAGCGTTCATCGCCGATGAACCTAAAGAATTGGATGCGAAAGTTATGAAACTCAAATGAGCTCGTCAGAATTATGAGGTC
>CAZNUC010000038.1:0-11511 GCA_964576165.1 uncultured Candidatus Planktophila sp.
ACCGCTAACAAGCCAGGCAAGATGTTCGGCTCAGTTTCTGGCGCACTTCTTACAACATTTGCTGAAAAGCATGGAGTAGAGGCTGGCGCTAAGTCACTCCTTACAAACTTCTTCGGATCAACTGATGGACAAGTTCGCTACCAGAAGTTCGAAGGCCGCCCACCAGCAGAAAAGGGTGCAGCACTTGATGCAACCGTTTCAGTTGCACAGCGTGGATTTGGTGCCGCTGCATCACTTTCCAGCATTCCTCAGATTGGTGCATTCCTCAATAACAATGCAGGAGGTGCTAACTACTGGGATTCAGCACCAGCATATTGGACAGCTGTACTCGTAGATGGAAAAGATCCAGTAGTTGAAGGAAATAAACTCGCTGCAATCTGGCGTGCAAATACAACAGCAGGAAAGGCTGATCTCTAAAGAGATTCAGTAAGTTAAAAACTAATGCGGGCGAAGAAATTCGCCCGCATTAGTTTTTACAATATTCGAAAGGTAATATGTAGCCATGACTTCATTCTTAAGAGGCAAAGTCTCCTTTGCCTTCAAGCTTGTTGTCCTCTTACTTATTGGCTCAGTACTTGTCACTCTTACCCAGAGCGCATTCGCACAAGGTGAATATCTGATCGCAGGCTTTCTTGCGATAACCGTGTTATTACTGGCACTTACATATCTAACAAAAGTTTCAATCCCACTTAAATTTTTTCTCCCAGGCATTTTACTTCTCGTAGCCTTTGTGCTTTCACCGATTATCTTCACGGTAACAATGTCGGGCTATAACTATAAAACCGGCAATATCATCTCCAAAGAGGAGGCAATCGAGCAGATTCAAAATCGTGGATTTGAATCTGATGCCGATGGCACATCTTTTGATATCAAGATCGGTCGCTATCAGATGGAGGAAGCAATTCTTGTTTCTGATTCAGTCAACGGTGCTTATTTCATCTCGACTGAGAGCAATCGGGTTCCACTCAACCCATCAGATCTCACCATCAATGAGATTGGAGTTGCCGAATCAGCACCAGACTTTGAAGCTCTCACCGACGATGAATTCGCCACTGCAGATGAGAAGTATTCAGGCAAGCGTTTCAAATATCAAGATGAATTCTTTATCGCACTTGAGGGATTTGAAGTAGGAATTGTTTCACGTCAAGTTCTCTCTTATGACGCTGAAAAAGATCAGTTCAATAACATTGTTTCAGGTGAAGTGTATGTAGATAATGGGCGCGGCAATTACGCGGTTGCAGATAATCCAGATCTCTATCTTGAGCCAGGATGGCGCGCTCCGATCTGGTTTGAGAATTACACCAAACTCTTTACAGAAGAGCGTTTACGCGAACCACTTGTTAGCGTTTTTATCTGGACGATCACATTTGCAGGGCTTTCAGTGCTTACTACTTTTGCTCTGGGATTACTGCTCGCGCTAGCCCTCAACAAACCTATCCGAGGGCGCCGTGTCTATCGTTCGATTTTGATTCTGCCGTATGCCATGCCGAGCATCATGTCCATCCTCATCTGGGGCGGTATGTTTAATACCGAATTCGGTGCTATCAATAATCTCTTGGGCACAGATATTGCCTGGTTCCAGAACGCTCTCTTTGCAAAGTTTGCAATCATTTTGGTAAATCTCTGGCTCGGGTTCCCATATTTCTATCTTGTTTCTAGCGGAGCCTTGCAGGCGATACCGAGTGAGCTATTGGAAGCGGCAGCAATTGATGGTGCCAACCCGCGGCAGATATTTAGAAGAATTACATTGCCGCTTTTATTGCAGATACTTTCACCACTCTTAATTGCATCTTTTGCCTTTAATTTCAATAACTTCAACTTGATCTACTTGTTAACTGGCGGTGGCCCACGTGCTGAACTTGATGGAGAACTTGCTGGTGCTACCGATATCTTGATCAGCTTTACCTACAAGATTGCATTTGGTTCTTCAGTTCAGGATCTAGGACTAGCAAGTGCTATCTCACTCGTAATATTCTTACTGATCGCTTCGATTTCGTTGTATGGCTTACGCAAATCAAAGGTATTGGAGAGTTTCCAGTGACAAATTGGCTCCGTAATAATCTTTGGCGACATGTGCTTATCATCTCAGTCTGCCTCTTTTCACTATTCCCTCTCTATTTAGTTGTCATCTCTTCATTTAACTCAACTGGCAGTCTGCGCCTTGACTCTTTCGTACCGCGCGAAATCTCCTTCGACAATTACAAACTGCTCTTCAATGATCCGACAATTCCTTACCTCACCTGGATGAAGAATTCACTTATCATCGCTGGCGCAACAGCGGTGCTCTCTGTTTCTATTGGATCAGCATCAGCCTTTGCATTTAGTCGCCTGTATTTCAAAGGTCGAAAAGTAGGAATTCAGATGCTTCTGCTGGTTCAGATGTTTCCAGCGATTCTGGCTATCTCTGCTGTTTATGTCATCATGGAGCGCGTCTATACCTTCGCACCAAGTATCGGCCTTGGAACCCAAGCAGGTCTATTACTTATCTATCTAGGCGGAGCGATGGGTGTAAATATCTGGCTCCTTAAAGGTTTTGTCGATTCAATTCCTAAAGAACTGGATGAAGCAGCCAAAATTGATGGTGCTTCTGCAGTTCAAACTTACTGGTTGATCTTTATGCCACTTGCTGCACCAGTGCTTGCTGTTGTCTCTCTCCTTAGCTTTATCGGTACTTTCAACGAATTTATCCTTGCTCGGCTATTCCTGGTTGATATGGAGACCAGAACCGTTGCAGTGGGACTCCAGCAGTTTATTGGCGGGCAGTATTCTGAGAATTGGGGTCCATTTGCAGCCGGATCAATTATTGCCTCTGTACCTATCGTGATCATCTTCCTCAGTCTTCAAAAGTATATTGTTAATGGGCTTACTGCAGGATCTGTAAAAGGCTGATGCTTAAAAAGATTATTTCGGTATTCGCAGTCTGCGCAGCTCTAATCCCTACGCCAGCAACTGCTCAAGATGTTAAAAGTCCAAAGGTTGGCCTTTCAAAAGATTTAATCTATTTCGTCTTTCCTGATCGTTATCGCAATGGTGATACAAGCAATGATCTTGCAGGTGGGAAAACGACAGATCCCACATCAGGATTTGATCCAACAAGTACTGCACACTTTCATGGTGGTGACCTCAAAGGGCTCACCGGTACTTGTCTTCCGGGTGATGATGGATTAGCGCGCATTAAAGCGCTGGGGTTTACTGCAGTCTGGCTTACTCCACTTGTTACACAGACTGATGGAACAAGCCAAGGCGCTGGGTATCACGGATACTGGGGTAAGGACTTCCTCAACGTTGATCCACATCTTGGTACGCATGAAGATCTTCTCGCATTCTCAGCATGCGCGAAGAAGTTAGGCCTTAAATTAATTCTTGATGTTGTAACAAATCACACCGGCGATGTAATCCAATATGCAGACAGAACAGCCTTCATCCCGAAGGGATTAGAGAACGCTAAGAATCCTGCATGGCTAAATACGCTCAGCAATTATCATAATGTTGGAAGCGTTGATCGCTGCTGGGGCGTCGGACGCTGTGAGCAGATCGGTGATTTTTATAGTCTTGATGATTTAGCAACCGAAAAAGAAGAGGTCTATAAGGGCTTCATCGATGTCTACGGAGAGTGGATTAAGCGCTATGGATTTGAGGGGTTTCGAGTAGATACCGCTCGCCATGTTGATGATAACTTTTTTAAGAATTGGACGCCAGGTATCAACGATGCCGCTCGCTCAGTAGGGATTAATAACTTTACTGTTTACGGTGAAGTCTGGGATATCAATCCAATGAATCTTGTCTCCTATGTGCGCGACAAGAAGATTCAAACAGTTCTTGACTTTGCCTTCCAGCGCACTGCAACTCAGTTCGCATCTGGATATTCCGATGCAAGTGTTCTAGCCAATCTCTTTGATAGCGATGACCAATACACGACAGCAACGTCGACTGCATCAAACCTTGTTACATTCTTAGGAAATCACGACATGGGAAGAGTGGGATTTATCATCCCAGCTACTCAAATTGCTGCCAAGAATGATCTTTTAGCAAGAACTAAGGTTGCACACTCACTTATGTATTTCTCTCGTGGAATCCCCACTGTCTACTACGGCGATGAAGTTGGCATGACAGGATCTGGAAATGGTGGAGACCAACGTGCGCGCCAAAGCATGTTTGAAACAAAAATTCTTGCCTGGAAGAATGAACCGCGAGTGGGATCAAATCCAGTGGGAGATGGAAACTCTTTCACAGATGCGGCAACGCATCCCATTGCACTCTATCTAGCCGAACTGGCAAAACTTCGCACCACATACCCAGCGCTTGCAAATGGTGAGATGCAGGTGAGATTAGCCAAGGGCAGCACACTTGTTCTATCTAAATATGATCTCAATGAGAAAGTTGAGTATTTAGTTGCTTTTAACAACAGTAAGAGGGAATCGCAAGTATCTGTCACATCATCAAGTAATGCACGATGGAAGACTCTCTTGGGTTCACCGACGGTGACAAATAAAGGCTCTAAGGTAAATCTCACCATCCCGGCCTTTGATTCAGTTGTTCTACAATCCACCTCAGTGATGCCTCCAGCGAAAATTGTGGTAAGCCCACTGAAGATACGAAAGGACTTTTTAACAGGCATGCTTGAAGTCAGTGCACCGTTAAAGAGTTCAGGTTTGAGCCGAGTCGAATTCTCAGTGAAATCTGTCGGCTCTTCACAATGGAAATCAGTAGGAACTGATTTCAATAGCCCATACCGAATTTATCTCTCTCCAACTGATTATCCAGCTGGGAGCAAGATTGAGATAAAAGCGACAGCGCTCAATATCAAGGGAGATCGAGTTGCCTTCAAGCAGATCGAAACAGTCAATAGATAGTCAGACTCTTGTAACACCACACCATGACGGTAGTGAGATGTACATCAGTAATAGTGCGCCAAAAATCGGCAAGAAAGTCACGCTTCGAATTCGAGTGCCACATAGCTACACATTTACAAAAGCATTTATTCGCATCTATGAAGATGGCGAACCACGTTCATATGAACTTACTGTTGATAAGAAGGATCTACTGGAGACGTGGTGGAAGGTTAAGGTAGAGATTGTTAATCTCAAAACCTCATATCGCTTCGTCTTTATCTCAGAGAGTAAGTATGAATGGCTCAATGCCAGAGGCGTCTTTGATCACGATGTTCATAGCAATGATGACTTTAAAATCGTGGCCCTACCTGCCTTTCCGCAGTGGATCCGCTCTTCAGTTTTTTATCAGATCTTCCCTGATCGATTTGCAAAATCTGGTATCGAAAGAGAACTACCTTCGTGGGCGACACCGCGCGAATGGGATGAACTTCCACGCGGCCGCGATAAGACCACGGGTACAGAGTTTTTCGGTGGTGATATCAATGGAGTTGAGCAACATCTAGATCACCTCATCTCACTTGGTATCACCGGCATCTACTTCACGCCATTTTTCCCCGCTCGATCTAACCATCGATATGACGCATCTAGCTTTGATCATGTGGATCCTTTACTCGGTGGAAATAAAGCGCTCTTTTCACTCGTTAAGGCAGCGCGTAAATCAAAAATTGTCGTGATGGGCGATCTCACCTCTAATCATTGTGGTGCCGGACATCCTTGGCTTGCAAAGGCAAAGAAAGACAAGAAGTCGAAAGAGCATGGATATTTTTACTGGGATAAATCTGTGCGACATGGATATGTTGGTTGGTGGGGGCATGCATCTCTTCCGAAACTCAACTTCCACTCAAAATCACTGCGCAAAGAGATGTACGAAGGAAAGAATTCGATAGTTCGTAAATGGCTCTCGCCTCAATTTGGAATGGCGGGCTGGCGCATTGATGTCGGAAATATGACAGGGCGTTTAGGTAAAGATGATTTACATGATGAGGTAATGCACGGAATCCGTAAGGCGATGGATGAGACAAATCCCAAGGCATGGCTAGTTGCGGAGAATGGAGATTTCTTCGCCTCTGATCTTGATGGACTTGGCTGGCATGGGGCGATGAACTATCAGGGGTTTATGCGTCCTTTATGGAATTGGATTAATCAGAATTCAACTATCGGTGGGGGATTTCAAGGCCTGCCATTTGCGATGCCACGAATTACTGGTGGGCAGATGGTTGAGAGTATGAAAACTTTCTCCGCCTCAATTCCGTGGCGCTCACTTGTATCTAGTATGGTCTTATTGGATTCGCATGACACCGCACGAATGAGAACAGTTGTTAATGGTGATAGGAATCGACACCTGACTGCTATGGCGCTGCTCCTGACATACCCGGGCGTTCCTTCAATATATGCCGGTGATGAGATTGGCATTGAAGGCGAGTGGGGCGAAGATGGTCGTCGAACAATGCCATGGGAGAAGCGAGAGAGCTGGGATAACGATTTCTTAGCGCAGGTCACTGCCTTGATCGCAATTCGTAAAGGCAGCAATGCTCTCTCTGATGGCGGGTTACGGTGGGTTGCAGTCCAGGATGATTTCATCGTCTTTCTACGTGAATCAAAGAAGGAGAAACTTCTTGTTTTTCTCTCTCGTTCCGCCGTTACGACAACGATCGATCTCAAGCCACTTGGCGTGAAGGTGAAGAGCACACTCTTTGGTATTCCAGCAGAAGGTGAAGAGATTGCAATCTCTTCTCCGACAGCGACACAAGCAATCTGGAGAGTTATTTAAGGGTACGCGAGAGCCAGAACGAGATTGGCTCATCGATATAGGAAGCCCAAGACTTTTCGTTGTGACCTGTCCGTGTATGGACTCGGGTAACGAAGTTACGATCAGGTTGATAACCTCTTTTCAGCATCAGCGAATCTGCATGCAGCTGGAAAGGCTCATAATCTGCATCAAGGCCTTTTGTTCCCCGGCTCATATAAATATTGTGTTTTCCATTTGATGGCAACTCATTTATCAACGCATTAACCAGTGGCATTCCACCTAAAGTCCAATGAGTTGAAAGGGCAAGTGCGGTATGGAATTTGTCACCGTGGTTTGCCAGCGCATAGAGGGTTGAGAGTCCACCCATACTGGAGCCGATCATCGCAGTCTTGGCAGGAGTTGCTTCAATTTTCAAAGCAGCTGTAATTGTTGGTAGATATGTTAAAAAAATCTCATCGAGATATCGATCGCCATAAAGCTGATCAACAGTTACTGGAATTACATCCTTTGTTATGACTGCAACTCCGTTGCGCAAAATTTTCTCAGGCGCTAACTCTTTGAGGCGAGCCCACGGATCTGCGGGTGTATTGCCATTCCATATGGCAATTACCGTAGGTGGATTTACTCCCATCTCCTTGCTGAGGCGATTAACTGATTGCCCAATTTCCCATGTCTTGCGCCTGTGTGTACTTGTTTTTCCATCGAAAACATTCTGTCCATCATGGGCAATAAGTACTGAATCCGTCGGTGTATTTGGGGCCCAATAATCAATAATCCGATCGCCAATCGCGATACGAGAAACTTCCCCTGGAATTCCACGCACTTGAAACTGCTTAATTGCCCGCATAGTGATTAAATCATGCCATGACTACACCTCGTCGCGCCATCGTCTGGTTTAGGCGCGACCTACGTATCGGTGATCACCCTGCACTAAACGCTGCAATCGAGTCATCTGATGAAATTGTTCCAGTATTTATTTTAGATAAGAGTCAGATTAAAGAAGCAGGTGCAAAGCTACTTGCTTACATGGGGCAATCGTTACGAGCACTTGATCAATCACTCGGTAACTGTCTGCACATTATTGAAGGCGATCAAGTTGAAGTCCTTAGCGATTTGATGAAGTTCTACGGAGCAAGTGAAGTGCATATCTCTGATGAGTATGAGCGTTACGGTGCTGCGCGTGATGCACGGGTTGAAGCAGCTGGAATAAAACTTATTCGAACAGGAAGCCCTTATGCGGTTGCTCCAGGTCGAGTGTTAAAGCCAAGTGATAACACCCCATATCGGGTGTACACACCCTTTTATCGTGCTTGGTGCCTTCATGGGTGGCGTGCGCCGGCAAAGACACCGAAGGAGATTAAAGCGCCAACGCCGCCAGATAAGTACCGCGCATTTCCCGATTTCCCAATGCCAGAAGGTGTGCAGGTGATTGAAGCAGGTGAGGCAGCGGCCTTGGCACGCTTTAAAGAGTTCTCTAAAAAATCTCTTGATAAGTACGATGAAGCGCGAAATCTGGCCGCCATCGATGGCACTTCAAAGATGAGTACATATCTAAAGTTTGGCGAGATTCATCCGCGCACGCTTTTGGCAAATTTAGGAGATAGTAAAGCCCACGATACTTTCCGGAAAGAGATTGCCTGGCGTGAGTTTTATGCCGATGTTCTCTTTAACAATCCGCATACAGATACTGATTACTACGCACCACAATTTAAGGCGATGCGCTATGACAAGCCAGGTAAACAATTTCAGGCGTGGTGTGAAGGTAAGACAGGGTACCCATTTGTCGATGCGGCTATGCGACAGTTGATTCTTGAAGGATGGATGCATAACCGCACCAGAATGGTTGTCGCATCATTTTTGGTTAAAGATTTGCACCTTGAGTGGCAATTAGGTGAGAGATTCTTCGCCGAGCATCTGGTTGATTACGATGTCGCATCCAACGCGCACGGCTGGCAATGGACTGCCGGGACCGGCACCGATGCATCTCCATATTACCGAGTTTTTAATCCGATAGAGCAAGGTAAGCGATTTGATGAGGAAGGAAACTATATTCGCAAGTATGTTCCTGAACTCGCTCATCTCTCTGCAGCAGAGATTCATGAACCATGGCTTTATCTCGATGGATATTCCAAGGGATATCCCGAGCGAATAGTTGATCATGCTTTAGAACGTCTTGAATCACTCGCCCGTCTCCAAGAGATCAAGGCTGATAAGCCAGAGAGGCCACCTACAAAGTAGCCGATCGCTTTGCTACATACATTGCAGCATCTGCCTTTGCTAGTAAATCCCCTCCTTCACTGTTGTTAACGTGGCCGATACTTACCCCAACAGATATGTTCTTTCCATCGATAAGAAAGGGATAACTCACGCAGGCTTTGAGTGCTTGAACAATTTCTAAAGCTGACTGAGGACCTCCATTAAATAAGATTCCAAACTCATCACCACCAAGTCTGGCAAGAAGAGCACTATTGGGCAGCACTCGATTAAATCGCGCAGCCACTTGTACGAGAACTTGATCGCCAGCTCCATGGCCACATTGATCATTTACCTGCTTAAACCCATTGAGATCGAGCAACATTAATGCGCCTTCCAGGCGTGAAAAATTATCAAGTTCTGCAATCAGTCTGCGCCGATTTGGAAGACCAGTGAGTTCATCGGTACGTGCAAGGTTTTTCTCCTCACTCAAGTTATCTGCCTGTCTCAGACTCACGGTCATACGGATAAATGCGAGAAACAATGTGGCGATCGTAGGAAAAACAATGTATGTAGGAAAAACACCTGGACGTAGAGCCATCATGGCGAGCAGAGTCGGGCTAATAAAGATTGAGAGTGCGATAAAGGCAGGATGTATCGAAAAGTCATGGTGAGAGTTCTCTGGCGGTAGCCAGAGGGAGAGCGAGATAAGAATGATTCCTAAGACCCAACCATTATCAAATACAGTTCCAAAGATGTACTTGTTCTGGATACTCTGCCAGAGATAGAGATAGTCAAAGGTAAGGTAGACGATAAATCCAAATGCCAGTAATAGAAAACGAAGATTAATTCTTTGAGTAATCGATGTAATCGCGAGTGCAATAATTATTGCTAAATCGCAAATTGGATAGAAGATCTCAAAAAATCCTTGGCCGCTATTGATAGAGATAACCTTCGAGAGAATGAGCGCTGTGGCTATAGAGCTAAGCCCTAAACCGAAGATAGAAGCATCTAGGATTTCAACGAGTGCGATCTTCTTTCGTTTACTGATGGCTCGAGGGATAGCAATAAGTGCAAAGGGATAAAAAAGCGTGTAAGCGATATTGATTAAATAGTCGATTGCTATTGGTGCGGTGAAGAATTGGCTATAACTTGAAAGGGTTGCGCCAAAGATCCAACTGCCCATCGCGCAGGCTAGAAATGCAACGGCCAAAGGGTCGTTGTGAGTGGGGGATGCAAAGAGTGCGATAAAGGCTAAAGCGCTGATGAGGTTATAGAGAATAAGGTCCAGCCACATGTGCGGCCCATCGAGCGATAGGCGCAGGATCAGATGAAGAGAAAAAACTCCTAGTGCGCCAAACCTCATGATCGGGTAAGTTCGCACCCACGAAACTCTTGCATCACCGAATCCGAGTTGAAATAGGGGAAGCCACAGATGAGCACTGCCGAAGAATCCACTGGAGTTACACGTCGTGGAGCGCTCTGCGCCCTCTCGCTCGTAAGCGTTGGTATTTTCTCTGCGCCAAAAGCAGCAACGGCAGCAACCGGAGTAAAGGTTTTGCCATCTGGAAAAGTTCAAGTAACTCTCAAATCAAACCCTGCACTAAGAAAAGTAGGCGGAGTCGTTCGCATCGATGATGTTCAAGGGCGTTCGATTGCGTTGGTACGTGCATCAGCAAAGACCTATGTTGCGGTTAATTTGTTATGTACTCATCAAGCTGGCGAACTTGTCCAAACAGGTAATCAGTGGCAATGTCAGGAACACCAAGCGACATTTACATTGGCGGGCAAAAACTTGGTGGGACCTGCCACAAAACCATTGAAGCAGCTACCCGTTAAGGCAACTGCTTCAATGGTAACGATTGGCTAATTAGCCGCAAATTGTCCTTGCAGTCGATAGCGCCGTGCTCGCACCTGATGCGATGAGTGACAAATTATTATTCGCCGCAGTCTTCTCATTGTTTAATTTCTTAATCTGAGAAGTGAAGGCGGTAATCTGAGTATTGAGTCGGCGGACTGTAATTTCGCGCCATGAGATTGCCGTCTCATAATCCTTGATGTTTTTCGCATTCTTTGTAAGGTTTGCAGTATCTGCCTTCATGGCATCAAGTTTGACCTTAATTGCTGCGATACGATCTTGTTCAACTTTAACCTCAGCAGCAACTACTGGTGTCAAAACCGTGATGGACTCTTCAAGGCTCTTAATAGCAGCATCGATCTCTGCAACGGTCTTGGCAGTTTCAGCACGAGCAGCAATTACAGATGCATTAGTTTTCTGATATGCAGTGATAGTTTTAGTGCAGTCATTGCTGCGCCATGTGAGTTTGGCATTCTTCTGGAGGGCATACTTTACGCATCGGAAAGTTTCTCCACCCGCTCTGGTTGTAGCGCCTGCCTTAGAGCAAGGAGTGCCATTCTTAACAGTTGCCGCACTTGCTGGAGCAGCGCCAAAGGCGAGTGCTATGAGAAGTGAAGCGGTAGCCGTTGCGATGACTTTGCGAAACATGAAAACCTCCGTAGTTGATGGCTTAATCATAACGAAGATAGCCCTTAAATCAGTGAAATTCCTGTGACTCTTAGCGTTGGCGTTTACGTACATTCATACCAATCGTTCTGACGATTGGCCTTGGCAAGAGCGCAATAAACCCGAACAAAAGTTTGTACTGCCAACCAGGA
>CAZNUC010000039.1:0-11429 GCA_964576165.1 uncultured Candidatus Planktophila sp.
GCAAAGCCAACCGTCACAATGACAGCCAAGCGCATGCTTGGTTTGAAGTAAGGAGAGTGCGCTAAATGGCAAGAGTAAAACGTGGTGTCCACGCAGCGAAGAAGCGTCGTACAACTCTTGAGCGTGCCGCAGGTTATCGCGGACAACGTTCACGTCTTTTCACAAAGGCGAAAGAGCAAGTTACACACTCTATGGTTTATGCATTCAACGACCGCAAGGATAAGAAAGGTGACTTCCGTCAGCTTTGGATCCAGCGAATTAATGCAGCATCCCGCGAAAACGGAATGACCTACAACCGTTTCATCCAGGGACTTAAAGCAGCAGGAATCGAAATTGATCGACGCGTACTTTCAGATATCGCGACAAATGATCCAGCAACCTTTAAGACTCTTGTTGAGCTTGCTCGCAAGAGCCTTGTCTCAGCGTAATCTGAACAAGTAAGAATCAATCCAATGATTGAGAGCCTTCAGTCGCCCCATATTGGGCGAGTGAAGGCTCTTATTGGATCTCGGGGGAGTAAAGAGCGAAGCGATTCAGGTCTCTTCGTAGCAGAGGGGATTCAACCTCTTCGCGAAGCGCTCTCCTCTCAACGCGATCCCGGAATAGAAACTCTGTATCTGAGCCCCACGGGCTTCACTCGAATCGCAGAGCTAGACACCTCAGAAATTAATGTTGTTGAAGTAAGTGATGCGGTTATGCAGGCGATGGCATCAACGGTGACACCGCAAGGAATTCTGATGGTCTGTTCGATTCCGTCGCATTCATTGGCAGATTTGTCGATGACAGAAGAATCATTTGTCATCTATCTCGATCGTATTCAAGATCCAGGCAATGCAGGAACAATTCTCAGATCAGCAGACGCCTTTGGCGCAAGGGCGGTGATTACTTCACCGGGTAGCGTAGATATGTATTCGCCCAAAGTAGTTCGGTCGACAGCTGGATCCCTTTGGCATATTCCAGTCTTTGAGTCGCTCGAACTTAGAGAAGTGCTCCCTCAACTTGGCAATCCCGAGTGCATCGTTCTCTCATCCCACGCAAGCGAATCGATTGTTAACTTCCGTGCAACAAGACCATGTATCGCAATCTTCGGAAATGAAGGTGCTGGAACCAGCACAGAGCAACTTGCAATAAACGCACGAACTGTTGCAATCCCTATGTCAGGACAGGCGGAGAGCTTGAATCTCTCAGTTGCGGCTTCGGTAGTAATGTTCACGCTTTCTCAGCCTTCTCGCGGTTAGAATAACCCCATGAATGAGGCCGAGGTTTCCGCGTGGGTAAAAGCAGCTGGTGAAGCTTTCTCTGCCGCGGCAGATCTGGAATCACTGAAAGAAGCTCGCCTTGCGCATACTGGCGACAAATCTCCGATTGCTCTTGCTAGTCGCTCACTTGGTTTGCTGCCTGCAGACCAGAAGGCATCGGCAGGAAAGATCATCGGAGAAGCAAAGGCCTCTATCGCTGCTGCTCTTGAGCGTGCAACGGCGGCCTTGGAACGCGAACAAGATGAAAGAGTGTTGCGTGATGAAGTGGTTGATATCACTCTTCCTGTTTCTCGTTCGCACAAGGGCGGATTGCATCCGATAACAATTATCAAAAATGAGATCTCAGATTTCTTTATTGAGCAGGGTTTTTCGGTGGCAGAGGGACCAGAGCTTGAGTCCGGGTGGTTGAACTTTGATGCGCTCAATATTCCTGCTGATCATCCTGCGCGCACCATGCAAGACACATTCTTTATTGAGCCGGTTGAATCGGGATTGGTTCTTCGCACCCATACTTCTCCAGTTCAAATTCGCACAATGTTGCAAAATGATCCACCTATATATGTGATTTGTCCGGGACGCACCTTTAGGGCTGACGAACTCGATGCAACACACTCACCTGTCTTTCATCAGGTGGAGGGATTAGTTATTGACAAGGGCATAACGATGGCCCACCTCAAAGGCACTCTCGATAACTTCGCTCGTCATATGTTTGGCGCTGATGTAACAACACGTCTTCGTCCTTCTTTCTTCCCCTTTACTGAGCCAAGTGCTGAGGTGGATATCTTCTTCAATGGTCGATGGATTGAATGGGGCGGCTGTGGAATGGTGAACCCACGCGTTCTTGCCACGTGCGGCATCGATACAGATATTTACTCTGGTTTCGCATTTGGTATGGGCCTCGAGCGAACTCTTATGGTTCGTCACGGAATTACCGACATGCACGACATTGTCGAAGGCGATCTTCGATTTACTCGCCAGTTTGGAGTTGGACTTTAAATGCGTGCACCTTTGTCATGGATTAAGGAGTTTGTAGAGATTCCAGATTCAATCACCGCCGAGGAGATAGCAGATGGCCTCATTCGTGTTGGGTTTGAAGTAGAGGAAATAATTAAGCAGGGGTCTGATCTCACAGGGCCACTGGTCTTTGCAAAAGTTCTGACCATTGAAGAGTTGACTGAGTTTAAGAAACCGGTTCGATATGTCGGTCTTGATTGCGGGGAGTCGGCGACACGTTATGTGATTTGTGGTGCCACGAATTTTGTTGTGGGCGACCTTGTTGTGGCAGCGCTTCCAGGCGCAGTACTTCCAGGTGATTTTGCAATAGCTGCTCGTGAGACGTATGGAAAAACATCAAACGGAATGATCTGTTCTGCCCGCGAGCTCGGTCTTGGGGATGATCACTCAGGAATTATGACCTTCTCTCAAGAAGCAGTGAAGATTGGCGATGATGCTATTCAAGGGCTGATGATCAACGATGTGATCTTTGACGTTTCAATCAATCCAGATCGGGGCTATGCCTTAAGTATTCGTGGTCTTGCACGTGAAATTGCGGCCTCACTTAATCTTAAATTTACCGATCCAGTTGACGCTCTTCGAAATCTAACATTTGCTGAAACTGGTAAAGGTGTCACTGCAAAGATAGCCGACTCTTCGACTGCATCCGTTTTCTATCTGCGCACTCTCACCAATGTTGATCCTAGGGCTACAACTCCACTGTGGATGCGTCGCCGTATTGAAAAAATGGGAATGCGATCAATCTCAATTGTTGTTGATATCACCAACTACGTGATGCTCGAACTCGGACAGCCACTTCACGCATTTGATAAAGCAAAAATCAAGGGTGGTCTCACGATTAAGCGTGCAGGCAAAGCGCAACCATTCACCACTTTAGATGGCCAGATACGAGAATTACATCCAGATGATTTGATGGTCTGCGACGATGAACAACCTCTTGCTTTGGCGGGAACAATGGGTGGCGCATTCTCTGAAATTTCAGAGAGCACAACTGAAATCGTGCTCGAAGCTGTTCGTTTTGATCCTGTTTGTATTGCAAAGAATTCACGTCGCCACAATTTATCGTCTGAGGCATCTCGTCGCTTTGAGCGTAGCGTTGATCACTCTTTGGCAGAGTTTGCCTCGGCTCGTTTTGTGCAGCTTCTCACCGAACATAGTTCGGCAGAACATGTATCTACTGTGGTCGATGGCGCACCACGCTATGCACCTCTCTTAATGCTTGATCCTGCATACATCTCTCGCATTCTTGGCTTGGAGATTGCGCCGGCAAAGATTGCCGAACTTCTTCGCTTGGTTGGGTGTGACGTTGATGAGAAGATTTTCGAGGTTGATCCACCGTCGTGGCGCTGGGATTTATTGACACCTGCGGATTTAGCAGAAGAAGTAGCGCGCATGATCGGTTATGACGCCATTCCTTCTGTGCTTCCTCCACGACCTGTTCACGCATCATTGACATCTACCCAGAAACGACGTCGTGCGGTCGCAACCATGTTGGCTGCTCGAGGATTCGCAGAGGTGCAGACTTTCCCCTTTACAAATCAAGAGACGATCGATTTTATGGGCTTTGTTGGGGAACGAGCTGCGACCTACAAGATTGCAAATCCGATGTCAGAAGAGTTCCCGTTGATGCGAGTACACCTAGTGCCTGGTCTCATTGAAGTTGCAGCTCGAAATATCTCTCGCGGAGCTCAAGACTTTGCAATCTTTGAGATGGGCTCAATATTTAGAAGTTCTCAGAAACTGACTGAGGGTAAATTTCCTGAGATTGGACATCGACCATCCTCGCAGGTCATTGACGAGATTTATGCCAGTGTTCCACCACAAGGTTTTCATGTAGCGGGTTTGCTCGTAGGTAAAGTTGAGAATGAAGATTGGCAAGGAGCTGCCCGTTCGTACGGATGGCAGGATGCGATTGCCGCAGCCTCAGATATTCTCGATCTCTGTCATCTTCGGTGGTCAATTAAACGCAGTGAATTCGCGCCGTGGCATCCGGGTCGGTGTGCCGAGCTCATCGTTGATGGTAAGCCAGTTGCTCATGCCGGAGAATTACATCCAAGAATTATCGCCAAGTATGGCTTACCCGCACGAAGTGCCGCCTTCGCAGTTGCGTTGAGTGCTTTACCTGATTCTCCACGTGTGCGGCCTACAACTGTCGGAACAATGCCTGCAGCCCTTCAAGATGTAGCCCTCATCGTTAGCGAAAACGTGGCGGCAGGAGATGTTGAGGCAGCGCTGCGTGCCGGCGCAGGGGATCTTCTCGAATCAATCACACTCTTTGATCGCTACGACAAGCTAGGCGAAGGCAAGATTTCTCTGGCGTTCTCACTCGTGTTTCGTGCCCCTGATCGAACTCTTACGGGACCAGAAGTTGCTGCGATGCGTGAGTCAGCCGTTGCAGCAGCAGCGAAAGCCACAGGGGCAGTTCTTCGAACTGCATAAATATGCAATTGATTGCATAATTATAGATCCTCAGATAGACTCATGTCATGAAAATTGGTGTTGTTGGGGCGAGCGGATATGTCGGGGGTGAATTGCTGCGCATTCTCTCGGAGCACTCAACCTTCTCCACCGTTGCAATTACAGCTCATTCGAATGCAGGGGAGCCGATCACATCTCTGCATCCGCACCTTGGTTCCTATAGCGGTCAACGTTTCTCTCCGTTTTCACCTGAGCTTTTCACTGACTGCGATCTTGTTTTCCTCGCACTCCCGCATGGTGAATCTGCAGCTGCAGTAGAAGCTATCGTCACTGCAAAACCAACTATGAAATTTGTAGATATTGGTGCTGACTTTAGGCTAGAAGATCCAACCGCGTGGACAACGTATTACGGTGGGAAGCACGCTGGCCAGTGGGTCTATGGCCTGCCAGAAATCAAAGGACAGTTTGCCAAGATAAGGCAAGCAGAGAAGATCGCTAACCCAGGGTGCTACGCCACCGCTGCCGCGCTAGCAATTACACCTCTTGCTGACTTTGCAGATCTGACAGATGTAGTCGTGGTTGCTGCATCTGGAACATCAGGTGCGGGGCGTTCGGCAAAAGGTAATCTTCTAGCGAGTGCAATCATGGGTTCAATGTCTTCCTATAAATTTGGGGGAGTGCATCAGCACACTCCCGAAATTGAGCAATGTGTTTCACAGGCGACAGGCAAAGAAGTGCGTGTTTCATTTACTCCAATGCTTGCACCAATGGTTCGAGGAATACTTGCAACAATCACGGTAAAGCTCCAGCACCTGATTACCTCCGACGAGCTGCGCAGCCACTTTATCCACTATTACAACGATCAATACTTCATTTCAGTTCTACCTGAAGGTGAAATGCCTGCCACTCATTCGGTCTATGGAAGCAATTCTGCGCACCTTCAAGTGGCGGTAGATAGCCACACCCAGCGCGCAATAGTCAGTATTGCAATTGATAATCTAGGCAAAGGTGCTGCTGGTCAAGCAGTTCAGAACGCGAACATAATGTGTGGCCTTGAACCCACTGCCGGGTTGAGTATTCAAGGAATTGGAATATGAAGAAGATACTCGTTGTGAAGTATGGGGGTCACGCTATGTCTGATGACTCGGGCCTTTTCGCGAAAGCGCTGAGTCAAGCCCTCGCAAGGAATTTGGGCGTTGTAGTCGTCCACGGCGGTGCACCGCAGGTCAACGCTGAACTCGTTGCCCGAGGAATAACACCGCGTTTCATCGGTGGATTTCGCTATACGGATTCGGCCACCCTTGAGGTAGCCGAAGAAGTGCTTGCTAGGCAGGTAGGTCCTGCAGTGGCAGCGGCGCTGATTGCTCATTCAATCCCAGCTGAATCTCTTTCTGGGCGCACAATCATCAAAGCCGAAACTCTTACTCGTTTAGTCGATGGCACTTCAGTTGATCTCGGGTTCGTTGGTCGAATCACCGCAGTTGACGCTGCCCCAATTCTCTCGTTATTGGAGCAAGGAAAAGTTCCAGTTATTTCACCGATAGCGTCAAATAGGGATGAAACTGGTGCACTTAATGTAAATGGAGACCTAGTAGCAGCTGCGATTGCGGGCGCACTCGATGCGATGGCACTTATAGTGATGACGGATGTTCCAGGTATTTATCGTAACTGGCCAGATCGTGGATCACTTATCTCATCGATTTCCCGTGACGAATTATTTAGTATCAAGGATTCCTTTACAGATGGAATGTCACCGAAGGTTGCTGCCTGCTTAGAAGCCATTGATGGCGGAGCTCGTGCTGTCAGAATCATCGATGGTAGAGATCCCGACGCCTTCGCTTTAGCGTTAGAAAATACTGGTGGAACTTTGGTCAGCGCATGAGAAAAGAGAGCTCAGTCTTGACGTGGGACGATGTCATGATGGCCAATTATGGAATTCCGTCACGCACTTTTGTAAGCGGTAAAGGGTGCGTTCTCAAAGATGATCAAGGCAAGACTTATTTAGATTTTCTTGCGGGTATCGCGACAAATGTTCTCGGTCATGCGCACCCTGCTGTAACCAAGGCGGTGACAAGGCAGATCTCCACCCTTGCTCATGTCAGCAATTTCTTTGCACATCCGCAAGGTCTTCTGCTCGCCTCTCGCTTACAGAAAATGACAGGAGATTCTAATGCTCGTGTCTTTTTCTGTAACTCTGGTGCAGAAGCAAATGAAGCGGCGCTTAAGATCTCGCGGCGCACCGGAAGATCTCGCATCGTTGCAACACAGGGATCTTTTCATGGTCGCACGATGGGTGCTCTTTCGATGACTGGCCAACCTTTAAAGCGCGAACCATTCACACCCTTACTCAAAGGAATTTCTCACGTTCCGTACGGAGATCTATCGGCGATGTCTCGCGCGGTCACTAAGAAGACAGCGATGGTGATAATCGAACCGATCATGGGTGAAGCCGGAGTGATCACGCCAGAGGATGGCTTTTTGGCGGGACTGCGAGCCATCTGCGATCGTGTTGGCGCGCTCTTAGTTTTCGATTGCGTTCAAACTGGTATCGGAAGAACAGGTCAATGGTTTGGTTTCGAACACGAGAATGTCCGCCCGGATGTTGTTACCTTGGCAAAGGGCATTGGAGGGGGATTACCTCTGGGGGCCACGATCGCTTACGGCAGAGCGGCCGGATTGCTGCAGCCTGGTGATCATGGCACAACGTTTGGTGGAAATCCCGTGGCATGTGCTGCCGCAAATGCGGTTCTCGATGTCATTGAAAATAAGAAATTGATGCAATCTGCAACAGTAATTGAGAGAAAGATTAAGAACGGTCTTTCGTCTACGCCAGGAGTCCTCGAAATACGAGGAAGAGGACTTCTTTTAGGTATTGAGTTGTCCTCTCCTATAGCTAAAGAATTCGCTTCAGCGATGCTGGTTGCTGGTGTAATTGTTAATGCAGCGAACGAAAGAACGATTCGAATCGCTCCACCACTTATTGTCACAGCAACTCAAATAGATAAATTTATTACAACGTTTAAAAAAGTTCTGAAAGAGGTGGATCATGCCTAAAGTTCAAGCGATTAATACTGTAGCGGCACGTCGTTCTGCAGCCATTGCAGCGATTAATTCTGGGCGAATCCATAGCCAAGAGGATCTAGTTCAAGCTCTTAAAAAGGCTGGTTACCTCGTCACTCAGGCAACCGCTAGTCGAGATATTGAAGAGATCGGCGCAGTTCGCATCCGAAATCACGAAGGCGAAATGGTGTACTCGATCTCCGATATTAGCGCTGCCTCTCTGGCACGTTCCATGCCATTGCCACAAGAATTGATCTTAAGCGTTGATTCCAGTGGAAACCTTGCAGTAGTTCGTACGCCACCAGGAGGTGCGCAGTTACTTGCTAGTTCTCTTGATCATTCAGGAATTAAGGAAATCATAGGAACAATTGCAGGTGACGACACTGTCCTTGTTGTATCAAAGAGCGCTAATGGCGGTAGTGCGCTTGCGCGTGAACTTCTTGTATATGCAGGAAAAACTAGAGCTAAGAAGAGAAGGTAGAACTATGTCACTGTGGGGCGGAAGATTTTCAGAAGAGCCAGCAGATGCTGTTTTTGCACTTTCGCGTAGCGTTCATTTCGATTGGCGTCTTGCACCATATGACCTACGTTCCTCACTAGCACACCTTGCTGTCTTGGAGTCATCTGGATTATTGACCCCTGAGGTCTCAGCGAAGATTCGCACAGCGCTTCTTGAGTTAACCCACGAGGTTGCAACAGGTGCCTTTAGGTACAACAAATTGGATGAGGATGTGCATTCTGCACTGGAGAGAGGCCTGACAGAGAAGTTGGGAGAGATTGGCGGATCACTCCGTGCGGGTCGTTCTCGCAATGATCAGGTGGCAACAGATCTTCGTCTCTATGCAATGGATGCGATGCTTGCAACAGCTGAAAAGATCATTAATTTACAACAAGCACTTGTGGCAAAAGCTGAGGAATATTCTGATGCTCCTGCAGTAGGTTTTACTCATATGCAGCACGCGCAGCCGGTGCTTTTTGGGCACGAACTTGCCAAGCATGTACATGCATTGAATCGAGATCTAGAGCGTATTGATGATTGGTTTATCAGAACCTCGGTAAGCCCGTTAGGTTCGGGAGCACTTGCCGGATCTTCGCTACCGTTATCACCAGAGGCGACTGCAACCGCGCTAGGTTTCAAAAAGAGTGTCGGAAATAGCATCGATGGTGTCTCTGATCGAGATTTCGTCGCCGAAGCTCTCTTTATTATTTCAATGGTTGGAATTCATCTCTCACGTATTGGTGAAGAGTGGTGCATTTGGGCAACTACTGAATTCGGATGGGCGAAGGTGTCAGATTCTTACTCCACTGGTTCTTCGATCATGCCGCAGAAGAAGAATCCAGATATGGCAGAGCTGGCACGTGGAAAAGCTGGAAGACTAGTTGGAAACCTCACAGGAGTTCTCACCATGCTTAAGGGGCTACCTTTTGCTTACAATCGCGACCTGCAGGAAGATAAAGAGCCACTCTTTGATTCATTCGACACCTTGGCACTGGTTCTGCCGGCAGTAACGGGAATGGTCACCACGACTGAATTCGATCGAGCAAAGATGGCTGCGTCAGCCCCCACTGGATATTCATTAGCAACAGAGATTGCAGACTTTCTCGTTCGCGCACATATTCCTTTTGCGATTGCTCATGAAGCGGCTGGAAAGTGTGTTGCACTCGCTGAAAAGAACCAGATCGAACTTCATGAAATTACAGATGCGCAGTTCTTGGCTATTCATCCTTCACTTACTCCCGAAATCCGGGGCGTGCTTACAGTCGAGGGTGCCCTTAATTCACGCACCACCTATGGTGGAACTGCCCCTGCCGCCCTTGGTCGCCAACTGGCTATTCTCAAGAGTGAAGTCAGCGCATTTGAAGCGAATTTCTCCGCCAAGTCCAAGGCCTTTTCAGGCATGATGAGCGCATGAGTCAACTTCTTGATGACCTGCGCTGGCGTGGGCTTATTGCACAGACCACCGATGAGAAGGAACTTGCAACTGCCCTAGAGAGGCCCATAACCCTCTACATTGGCTTTGATCCAACTGCACCGAGTATCCACGTGGGTAACCTCGTAGTTCTTCTTGTTCTTCGTCGCTTCCAATTGGCAGGCCACCATCCCATCGCACTGGTCGGGGGAGCCACCGGCTTGGTAGGCGATCCCAGCGGTCGTAATGAAGAGCGCAGTCTTAATAGCAGTGAAATGGTTGAGCAGTGGGTCAATCGAATCAAGCTGCAAGTTTCTTCGGTTCTCGACTTTAAAGTGACAGCGAATCCAGCTGTTGTCGTGAATAACCTGGATTGGACTTCACCACTTTCTGCCATTGAATTTCTGCGAGATATTGGTAAGCACTTTAGCGTCAATCAGATGCTCTCAAAAGATTCTGTAGCCAACCGACTTGAAGGTGGTATCTCATATACAGAATTTTCGTATCAGGTACTACAAGCATTTGATTACCTTGAGCTCTATCGTCGCAACAGGTGCACATTGCAACTTGGGGGATCAGATCAGTGGGGCAACATTGTTGCAGGTCTAGATTTAATTCGTCGCGTAGAAGGCGGAAGTGGCCATGCTTTAACAGTTCCTCTTCTTACCAAAGCAGATGGAACCAAGTTTGGAAAGACTGCAGGTGGAAGTGTTTGGTTAGATCCAGAGATGACAACGCCGTACGCCTTTTTCCAGTACTGGTTGAACTCAGACGATAAAGATGTCATCAACTTTTTGAAAGTATTTTCATTTAAGTCTCGCCAAGAGATTGAAGAACTGGAGAAAGAACATAACGAGAATCCAGGAGCACGTAACGCACATCGATCCTTGGCTCGTGAACTCACCGCTCTTATCCATGGCGAGGAAACATCTGCACGTGTTGAAGAAGCTGCCAAGGCTCTCTTCGGTCAAGGAGATCTCAACTCACTCGATGAGAAAACGTTAGCGAGTGCCTTAAGTGAATTACCTCGTGTTCAGATTTCGGCAAAGGATGAGATTCCTACATGGGTGGATCTACTGGCAGCTGCAGGGGTAGTTGACTCCAAATCTGCTGCTCGCCGCATCGTTAAGGAAGGTGGCGCATATCTCAATAATGAGAAGATATCGGGGGAGGATTTCCGCCTCGAGAAAAACCACTTTTTATGCGGAAAATATGCGGTTTTGCGAAAAGGAAAGCGCGATCTGGCCGCTGTCGAACTCTCCTAGAGTTCCGCCTATAGGCAAAAAAAGGCCACTTTTTACGCTCAAAACTATCAATTTCTCTACTTATTGCGTTTTGATCCCCTGAGAGCCACGCCCGACGGACCCGATTTGACCCCCAGACTGGTCAGCCCTATAGTTACAAACCTCGCTGTGGAACGTACCCCGAAGGTGGCCGTAAGGTGGTTAGGGGGCCGTACAGCATCACTTCCTCACTTATGCCTACCTAGCCGGTTTGACCGTGCCTAGCGCTATGCACTAAGTTTGGCAGTCTGCCCTGAAAAATAGGAGAGATCCTAAGACGCAGTGCGCATCCGTACCTTGAGAACTCAACAGCGTGCCATAAGTCAATGCCAGAGAATGGCTCAACTAGTCATGCAAATTTCTAGCGTCATTCTCTAAATAAATACTTCAATGAAGTATGTGCCATGCACTGTTAATTCAGGGTATGGACTACTCGTTGATTTCCTTTGGTAAAGACAAAATAAACGACAGTTTGTTTGTCTCGT
>CAZNUC010000040.1:0-11387 GCA_964576165.1 uncultured Candidatus Planktophila sp.
CCATTTATTGCCGGGCTTGTTCTAGCAGTAATGATTATTCCGATCGTTACAGCTATTTCGCGAGAAGTATTTGATCAAACACCTTTAGATCGAATTCAAGCGGCATATGCGTTGGGTGCATCTAAGTTAGCGATGATTCGCGCCGTTGTGATCCCATACGGCCGAGGCGGCATCGTCGGTGGTGCAATGCTTGGTTTAGGTAGAGCTATGGGGGAGACCGTCGCTGTTTACACAGTATTAAATGTTGTTTATCAGATTAACTGGCAAATACTTTTTGGAGCGGGCGGAAACGTAGCATCGTTGATTTTGTTGAAATTTGGTGAGGCAGGCCCCGACGAAGTGGATGCTCTGATGGCTGCCGGTCTCATTCTTTTCCTATTGACCCTTATGGTAAATGCTCTCTCGGATGTATTAATCAATAGATTTGGAAAGAAGGGACGATGACTCAATCAGTAATCCCTACCCCACAAACTCCGTGGGCAGTCTCGCCACAGCAGCGAATCGCTACCGCATCTCTCATCGCTCTTGGCGCAATCCTTGGTGGGATAGCCGTTAAAACAACTGGGCTAAATGGCAAACTCGGTTTTTCGGTCTCATTCTTCTTCTTTGCCGCACTTCTCATTTTCATTCAACAATGGCGTCTTCGCGATTTAGCCGCTGCAAAAGATTCTCTTCTTAGTAGTTTCGCACTTCTTGGCATCATCCTGACCTTGATCCCAATTACAAGTATCGTTTCAACAGTTGTGATCAGGGGTTATAGGGGTATTTCCTTTGGAATGTTTACCGAAGATATGACACAGGCATCGGTAAATGATCCCGTTGAGTCTGGTGGTCTTCTACACGCCCTTCTCGGCACACTGATCATCGTTGGTGTGGCTTTAATTATTAGTTTCCCTATCGGTCTTCTTACCGCTCTCTACCTCACTGAGATACGTGGCAGCTTGACGCGCCCAATTAAGTTCTTAGTCCAAGCGATGAGTGGCGTGCCTTCGATTGTTGCAGGCTTATTTATTCTTTCAATCCTCATAATCCCAGTAACGCAAGAGCAAAATGGATTGATGGCCTCCTTGGCCCTATGCATCCTGATGATCCCAACGATCGCGCGAACAGCGGAGGAGATGCTCCTTCTTATCCCTAATGAGCTCCGTGAGGCGGGAGTTGCTCTAGGGGCGACGCAGTGGCGCACGGTATCTGGAGTAGTCGTTCCTGCCGCCCGGAGCGGGCTGGTAACTGCGATCATCTTGGGAGTTGCTCGCGTAATTGGCGAGACTGCGCCATTGCTACTTGTCTCCGGTGGCGCCGATGCTCTCAATTTTAATCCAACCTCCGGCTCTATGGGATCCCTACCGTTCTACATTTGGAAGGCTTTCTTAACGGGCGGAACGCAGGAGTCTTATGAAAGAGCGTGGGGTGGAATGCTCGTCCTATTGGCCTTGATTATCTTTTTATTCGTTCTTGCGCGATATTTTTCTGGACGAAGGGTTAAGTAATGATGAGCTCAGAAGAGTCTTCTAGCGAAAACATGGACATGGAGAAGAAAATGCAAACTACCCCATCATCACTAGCCTCGGTTGCTAGCACGAGAATTCAACGGGAACCTGGTACCAATCTGCTCGGCACTGGGCTCGAGACACGTGGCGTTCACGCATGGTTTGGTAAGAAGCATGTTCTCTCGGATGTTTCACTTGATTTTGCTGCTGGAACTGTCACCGCCCTCATAGGACCTTCAGGGTGCGGTAAGTCCACATTTATTAGAACTTTAAATCGCATGCACGAATTTATTCCAACAGCAGCGCTGGCAGGACAAGTGCTACTTGATGGAAAAGATATTTATGAACCAGGGACAGATGTAACAAAGATTCGATTGAGAGTAGGAATGGTTTTTCAGAAGCCAAACCCATTTCCATCGATGACAATTGGAGAGAATGTTCTCTCTGGCCTGAAACTCGCCCAGATCAAGCGCAGCAACACAGATGATCTCCTGGAGTCATGTCTAGTACGTGCCGGGTTGTGGAGTGAAGTAAAAGACCGTCTAGGAGAACATGGTGGCGCCCTATCAGGTGGTCAGCAGCAGCGTCTCTGTATCGCTCGCGCCTTGGCTGTAGAGCCTCAGGTGCTTCTCATGGACGAACCATGCTCAGCGCTAGATCCAGGGTCAACATTTAGAATTGAAGAGACAATCTCAGAACTCGCAAAGACCATGACGATCGTAATTGTTACTCACAATATGCAACAGGCTGCGCGAGTATCGGATTACACCGCATTCTTCCTTTCAGATGGAGGGCCAGGGGTGATGGTTGAGACGGCGCCTACGAACAAGATTTTCTCATCACCAACAGATAAGCGCACAGAAGACTACGTGACAGGGCGTTTTGGGTAAACCCATTTCTTCACCGAAGGTATGCAATCTGTTCACCTTGCAATCCCTGTTGGTTAACTCAGGAAAAATATGGTTCACCTCGAAGGAAGTTCCTATCACGAGAGGTATCAAATGAAATTATCAGTAAAGGTAAAGGCTCTTGCCGTTGCCGGCATGATTGCAGTCTCAACTGCTCAGCCAGCATATGCAGTTGATCTATCAGGTTCCGGTGCATCATTCGCCGTTCCAATCATTGAAGCCTGTAAGGCAGGTTTTGCAAAGAAGACTGGACACTCATATGTGTATACATCCACAGGTTCAGGAACTGGAAAGAATAACTCAGATAACAAGATTGGTGATTTTTGGTTCTCTGACTCAGCGCACACTGGTGCAAAAAAGCGTTCAACAATATTCCATGCACCTATCATCGCAGCGCCAATCGCTGTTCTTGTAAATCTTCCTGCCAACAAAGATATTTATCTTTCCCCAACAACAGTTGCTAAAATCTTTTCTGGAGACATCACACGTTGGAATGACCCAGCCATCCGTGCAGATAACAACCGCTCAATTCCTAAGGTGATCTACAAGAAGACAAGCACTGGAAATGTTGCCCTAGATAAAAAGGGTGAGCCAATCGTTCTTCGCTCAACGACTGAAAATGTTCGTTATACACTTCCTAACCAACCAATTAAAGTTGTCTTCCGCTCAGACACATCTGGAACATCAAATAACTTCACTGGATGGTTAAATGGTGTTGCACCAACAGTCTGGAACAAGCCAAAGAATGATGCGTTTACCACAGCCTTCCCTGGAGATCTCAACGCTCCTGGAAATATCGGTCGCATCGTTGGAGCTAACGGCTCACAAGGCGTTGCAACTCTTGCTGCTCGTACCAAGTACTCGATCACTTATGCTGAAAAGCAGTGGGGAACTTCATTTGGATTGCGTGCGGCCTACATTGGAAACGCATCTGGAAATTACACTCTTCCTGACTCTGCCGCTACATCAGCATTCTTAGGTGAAGCAAAGCAAAGTGCTGACGGCATCGTTACATATGACTATCAGACAAAGGTCCCAGGTGCTTACACACTTGGAATCATTAGCTACATGCTTCTAGAGACCTCATATGAAAATAAAGAAAGGGGTAAGGCGGTGGTCGAACTCGCGGAATATATTCTCTCCCCCGAGTGCACACTCCCGGCTGCCGATACAGGCTTCATTGTCATTGAGGGCACCTTCCTTGCAAAGGCGAAAGAGCTGATTGCACGCGCTAACAAGTAAATAAGCAAAAGAAAAGAACCCAGGGCCTCGAGGGTCGCCCTGGGTTCTTCTCTTTTGCAATCCCTTTAATGCGATAAATGATGTGCGCCTGGCAGGAATCGAACCTGCGACCTACCGCTTAGAAGGCGGTTGCTCTATCCGACTGAGCTACAGGCGCCTGTAGGTGTCGTTATGATTACTATTCTAACGGCTCAACTATTAAGGTGTGACAATGGCTGAATTCATTTACACGATGAAAAAGACGCGTAAAGCGCATGGTGAGAAGGTCATTCTTGATGATGTCACCTTAATGTTTCTGCCCGGTGCCAAGATTGGTGTCGTCGGGCCCAACGGTGCGGGTAAATCGACAGTTTTGCAGATTATGGCCGGATTACAACAGCCATCAAATGGTGAGGCCTATCTTTCACCTGGATTCACCGTCGGAATTTTGCTGCAAGAGCCACAACTCGATGAAACCCGTAGCGTCTTAGAGAATGTACAGGATGGCGTGCGCGAGACAATGGATTTGTTGGCACGCTTTAATGCAATCTCAGAAGAGATGGCAAGCCCTGATGCTGATTACGATAAATTGCTGGCAGAGATGGGAACATTGCAGGAGCAACTCGATCATCGCAATGCCTGGGAGATAGATTCACAGTTAGAGCAAGCAATGGATGCCCTTCGTTGCCCGCCAGGTGATGCCGATGTGAGCGTGCTATCAGGTGGAGAAAAACGCCGTGTCGCTCTCTGTAAATTACTGTTAGAGGCGCCTGATCTTTTACTTCTTGATGAACCTACAAACCACCTTGATGCTGAATCTGTCTTATGGCTTGAACAACACCTACAGAAATATCCGGGCGCAGTTGTGGCGATTACACATGATAGATATTTCTTGGACAATGTCGCAGAATGGATTCTTGAACTCGATCGCGGTCGCGCATATCCCTATGAAGGAAACTACTCAACTTATCTTGAGACAAAGGCGGCACGACTTAAAGTTGAAGGTCAGAAAGATGCCAAGCGCGCCAAGCGCCTGACTGAAGAGCTTGAATGGGTCAGACAGAACGCTAAGGGTCGCCAGGTTAAATCTAAGGCGCGCCTTGCTCGCTATGAAGAGATGGCTGCTGAGGCAGAGAAGATGCGCAAACTCGACTTCGAAGAGATTCAAATTCCACCTGGCCCGCGCCTTGGAAATGTTGTGGTTGAAGTTGAAAATCTGGTGAAGGGTTTCGGTGATCGTGTTCTGATTGATGATCTTTCATTCACTCTGCCGCGTAACGGAATCGTTGGCGTCATTGGACCTAACGGTGCGGGAAAGACAACTCTCTTTAAAACAATTCTCGGTCTCGAATCTGCGGATTCTGGCAGCGTTAAAATTGGTGAAACGGTAAAGATTGCCTACGTAGATCAATCACGCGGTGGAATCGATCCTAAGAAATCATTATGGGAAGTTGTTTCAGATGGTCTTGATTTCATGAAGGTCGGACAAGTTGAAATGCCTTCACGTGCCTACGTTGCAGCATTTGGATTTAAGGGCCCTGACCAACAGAAAGCCGCGGGTGTTCTTTCAGGTGGAGAGCGCAACCGCCTTAACCTTGCACTCACACTCAAGCAGGGTGGAAACCTTCTCCTTCTCGATGAGCCAACGAACGACCTTGATGTTGAAACACTTGGTTCACTTGAAAACGCTCTCCTTGAATTTCCAGGGTGCGCCGTTGTGATCTCGCACGATCGTTGGTTCCTTGACCGTGTAGCGACACACATCTTGGCTTACGAAGGTGATTCAAAGTGGTTCTGGTTTGAAGGAAACTTCGAATCATATGAGGCCAATAAAATTGAACGCCTAGGACCAGAGGCGGCTCGACCACATCGTGCAACGTATAGAAAGCTCACACGCTAATGAAATATCACAATCAACAATTCGTTCGCTGGGATGATATCGATGCACTGGGCCACGTTAATAATGCTAAGTATCTAACCTACGCCCAGGAAGCTCGCTTCCACTGGTCTTGGTATCAGTTCCATGAACGTGACGAGACACCATTTTTTGTGGATATGGTTGTTGCTCGTGCCGAAGTTGATTTTCTCCTACCCATCTATGAAGGTGGAACTTTCGTCGATGTGTACATCTGGGTTGAATCTATTGGAACTTCTTCATTTGTTCTTAATTACGAGATTAGTTTAAATGGCGTACTCCATGCTCGTCTGAAATCTGTGCAGGTAGCGATTGCAACAGAGACTAAGAAGTCTCGACCGCTGACAGAGGCAGAACGTGAGTTCTTAAAAGAATATACGTTATGACCGTGCTTCCACGGTCCGAGCGAGCGTGGTGGCGTGATGCCGTCACATATCAGATCTACATCCGCTCTTTCGCGGATGGAAATGGCGATGGAATTGGTGATATCAAAGGGATTCGTTCAAAGCTTCCTTACTTAAAATCACTTGGTGTTGATGCGATCTGGATAACACCCTGGTACCCATCTCCACAAAATGATCATGGCTACGATGTCGCAAACTATAAGGATATCGAACCGATGTATGGCACGCTAGAAGATGCCCAAGCGCTCATTACAGAGTGCCATGATCTTGGACTTAAGTTGATTGTCGATATCGTTCCTAACCATTCAAGTGATCAACACATCTGGTTCCAAGAAGCGCTGCGATCACCAATTGGCTCACCCGCTCGTGACCGCTACATCTTTCGTGATGGCAAAGGCGAGAATGGCGAACTACCGCCGAATAATTGGCAATCAGTTTTCGGTGGGCCAGCATGGCACCGGCTTATTGACTCAGATGGAAAGCCAGAGCAGTGGTACCTACACCTCTTTGCAGTAGAACAACCAGACTTTAACTGGGAGAACGTTGAGGTTCGTGAGCACTTCGAAGATATTCTAAAATTCTGGCTTGATCGTGGTGTTGATGGTTTCCGTATCGATGTTGCGCACGCACTCATTAAATATCCAGGGCTACCTGATATTCCACCTGTCCGCGAAGATATAAAACACGGTGAATGGGTCCCAGATGAATACCGCCCGATGTGGGATCAAGATGGTGTTCACGAGATTTACCAAAGCTGGAGAAAGATTCTTAATTCATACCCTGGAGATCGAATGGCCGTTGCCGAAGCATGGGTAAGTCCAGCATCTCGTATCGCTAGATATCTTCGCCCTGACGAATTAGCGAACTCATTTAACTTTGATTTTCTGACATCGTTATGGGAACCGACATACCTGACAGCCATGATTAATCGCGCCGTTGATGCAATGGCAGAAGTTGGTGCGCCACCATCCTGGGTATTTAATAATCACGATGTGACACGTTCTGTTGATCGTTTTGATCTTGGCTTACAAAATCGGCAAATCAATACCCTCGAGCGACAGGGGGATCCGAAGAAACTCGATCTTGCGCGAGGTACTAAACGTGCACGCGCTGGTGCGTTACTGATGTTGGCACTTCCGGGTGGTGCATACATTTACCAAGGTGAAGAGCTCGCAGTTCCAGAAGTTCGCGATATTCCTGAAGATCGATTGACCGATCCCATTTGGAAGATGAGCGAATATAAAGACCGAGGTCGGGATGGGTGTCGCGTCCCGATGCCATGGAAATCCGCACCAGCTGGTGCATTTGGCTTCTCATCTAATGTCTCGCTCACTCCAGATCAAGCGTGGCTTCCACAGAGTTCATGGTGGGGTTCATATTCAGTTGAATCACAGGTTGACGTTGCAGGTTCAACACTTTCTCTCTATACAGAAGCCCTTGCGCTGCGAAAGAGGGAAACAGGGTTAGGCGATGGCCCGATGCAATGGATTGATGCTGGAAAAGATGTCATCGCCTTTTCACGACCAGGTAATTTTGCATGTTTTGTAAATTTTGGTGACTCGATCCAGATTCCAACAGGTGCACAAGTTTTACTCTCATCGCAAAAACTATCGGATGGCCTGATTCCAACTGATACAGCGGTCTGGCTGAGGCTTAAACCATGACCACTTTTTACGACGAGATCGGGGGAGAAGATTTCTTTGTAGAGCTCGTCTCTGGTTTCTATGCACGTGTTGCAACGGATCCGATCTTGCGTCCAATGTATCCGGAAAGTGATATGAAGGGAGCAGCGTGGAGGTTACAGAAATTTCTTGAACAGTATTGGGGTGGACCTTCAACGTATTCAGAGGAACGCGGTCACCCACGATTGCGTATGCGCCATGCAGAGTTTGCAATTGATTTAGCAGCTCGAGATGCCTGGCTGGCCTGCATGATGGGAGCTATTGAGGATATGGAGATGCAAGAGATCCATCGCGATCAATTGGTAAGTTATATCGAAATGGCTGCCCATTCGATGGTTAACCAACCGTCGTAGATTATTTCTTAGAAGCATTTCCTAAAGTAAGTATCTCGCCATTGCGGATATACCAAAGCGTTCCATCTTCTGCTCGTACCGTAGTAATGCGCAGGCCTACTCGCTCTACAACTCCTTGGATCGTTAACACATCAACGCGATCGCCAACTCCGTATTGATCTTCGATCAGCATGAAGATTCCAGAGAGAATATCTCGCACAAGAGTTTGTGCTCCAAGACCCACTGCCACACCAACGATTCCAGCGGAAGCGATTACTGGTCCGAGATTAAATCCGAACTCACCTAAAATCATTGTTGCCGCAACGATCCATACAACGGCATTAAGAATTGATCTCAGAACTGAACCGATTGTGCGAGCCCGCTCTGCCTGGCGGTTGGCCGTTCCAGGACCTGGGCGAAGGTCAGCAGATGCAAGTCGATTGACGGCGCGATTAATAGCTCGGTGCCCCACCCACTGGGAGAAAATTGCTCCGGCTATGACGGCGATGATACGAAGGGGAGAGCCACTGATCCATTCGAGAGCGTTCTGTAACTGATCGTTCATGGACCTAATCTACTTGAAAGGTTATGTGAAAGGTTACGAGAAATTACCCTTTAAATACTGCAAATTTGGGTAGATCAGGTGCAAGATAGGGCAACCGGCGCGAGCCACGCGCCTGACTCAACTGGAGCAACGATGTCGCGAAGCCTTGTGCTGAACGCAACCTATGAACCACTCGGTGTTGTTTCGGATCGTCGCGCCTTGATCCTAGTCCTTAACATGCGCGCATCCATGATTGAGTCGACTGGTGAAGTTCTTCACTTTGCATCAGGTCAATTAGAGCTTCCATCAGTTGTGCGTCTCAATAAATTTATTCGAATTCCATATCGCCATGCGATTCCACTATCACGGCGGGCAATCTTTGCTCGCGACGGTGGACGTTGTGTTTACTGCGGTGGGTCTGCAACCTCAATTGACCATGTGATTCCTAGATCACGTGGCGGAGGTCATAGTTGGGAAAATGTTGTTTCGGCTTGTCACAAATGTAATCACGTGAAGGCAGATAAGTCGTTGAAAGAACTTGGGTGGAAATTACGTTCTCTTCCACGCGAACCGGTTGGTTCAGCCTGGCGCATTCTTGGAACAGGTCGCACAGAACCAGAGTGGCTTCCATATCTTGAGCCATTTGGTGTGGCTGCAGCAACTGCCTAACTCAATTACACTTAAGACATGATTCGTTCAATCGCATTAGCTTTCGGTATGGCTCCAGTTGAAGGTGGCGCAATGCCAGGGGAGCCGCTTACAGCGGTTCAAACTTTCCTTTATTTTGTCGCCGCACCTGTTGGGCTTTTTCTCTTGATCTCAGTTCTTGTTTTAGTCGGAACCCGTGAGAAAAAGAAGACAGAGCCTGGCAAGAAGCCAAGCTCTGTCATCGATTCAATCGAATAAGAATTACTTATCAGCAGCGCGCGCCTTCAGTGCACGAGACATTGCATCCCGTCCTTCTGTAATCGCACGACGTAGAGCATGCGAAGCATCTTTACCGGTGACGTTAAGCCAGTGCTCTGACTTTGCAAGAGTCTCTGGAGTGATTACCCATGTCGGGAAAAGAAGATTCGCCGTTGTCTCAGCGATCTCATATCCCTTGGTCTCCCACACTTTGAGTATCGAATCAAAGTATGGATCGACGAAGTCAGCCAAAATTTCGTGATGGATATTCTCGTTGAATCCAAGGCAGGTATATGAATGGATTGTGTTCGAGAGATTATCTGTCGTAATCGAATCAAATGCCTTTGACTTGGCATCCTTTGTTGGTATTGATGCATAGGCACGCGCGGTGTACTGCTTTCCATGTGCTGTCTGATCTTTAGCAGACTCTAATTCGATATCTACTGGGCCAAACACTCCGCGCTTAACTCCGCAGATAAAGATGTACCAGCGGATCTCAGCATCAATGACCAGACCATTGATTGATCCATCAAGAATTGCCTTAATGCGATCGCAATGTGCTGGGGTAACTGCAAAGTTTGCGAAGGCGCGAGCAAATGCCATTTGGTGGTCGCTGCCGGGTGTAGATGCATCGAGAAGTGCTTCAACAGATTGTGCAACCTGTCCGCGTAGCGCATCGCGCTTTGTCGGGTTGGCATAGGCCCAGATTGCGGTATCGATCTGCATCAAGGTGGCAGAGACGATAGAGATATCTGATTCACTCTTGAGAGCATTGAGTGCGATAGTCACATAATCAGTTGCAGAGAGTTCGCCGTCGCGACATGAATCCCAGAGTGAAGCCCAGATGAGCCCACGAGCAAGTGAGTCATCAAGGCCACCTAAGTGGCTCTTCATGGTTGCAATTGAGCGGTCATCAAAACGCAATTTCGCATATGTTTGATCTTTATCATTGATGAGTACAAGGTCTGCGACCTTCTCACCAGCAAGTGCCGATACTTCTGTTAACGCACCAGCAACATCGAGTTCGACGCTAGTACGTCGAGTGAGCTTGTCACCTGAGATATCAAAGAGACCAACATGTAAACGGTGTGGACGGAGTTCTTTTGACCCCACCGGCATTGTTGGCACTTCTTGTTTGATCGAAATGGATGCGTATGTATCGCCAGATACTTCGATGACAGGACGCAGAGTATTTACTCCAGCGGTGCGTAGCCAGGTTGAAACCCATGGCGTGAGATCGCGACCTGATGCTGCCTCGAGCTGGTCGATGAGATCTTTCAGGGTTGTGTTTCCAAAGGCATGCTTTGCAAAGTAAAGGCGAAGTCCCTTAATAAAGTTATCGCGACCGACGTGTGCAACGAGTTGCTGCAAGACCGATGCACCCTTTGCATACGAAATACCATCAAAGTTGGTACGCACTGCATCCAAGTCAGCCATCTCTGTGGCGATCGGATGCGTAGTAGTTAATTGATCAACACGGTAGGCCCAGTTCTTTCGAAGTGAGTTGAACTCAGTCCACGCCTCTTTGTACTTTGTTGACTCTGAGACCGATTGGTATGAAGCCCACTCTGCAAATGACTCGTTGAGCCACAAGTCATCCCACCACTTCATGGTGACAAGATCGCCAAACCACATATGTGCCATCTCGTGATGAATTGTTGTCGCGCGGCTTACATAGTTGCGCTCGGTTACCTTTGAACGGAAAATCAAGACATCCTCATGGAATGTTACGCAGCCAACGTTCTCCATAGCTCCCCAGTTGTATTCAGCGACGGCGATCTGGTCGTACTTGCCAAATGGATATGCCAGACCGAAGGTCTTTTCAAAGTAGGCAAATCCTTGCTTGGTTACTTCAAAGATGTTTTCGGCATCCACATGCTTGAAGAAAGATTTACGAGCATAAATACCAAGCGGAATTGTCTTCTCGCCTTTATATTCATCGTGTACTGATGTATACGGCCCAGCGACAATTGCAGTTACGTATG
>CAZNUC010000041.1:0-10848 GCA_964576165.1 uncultured Candidatus Planktophila sp.
ATTCAAAGACTAAGAATGCAAAGATGCGTCATCAGACAGATGAGTACGTTCTTGCGGACGGACGCCGCCTACTGCTTCTTGCAGAAGGTCGCTTGGTAAACCTTGGTGCCGCTGAAGGTCACCCTGCTTCAGTAATGGATATGTCATTTTCTGATCAGGCACTCACTGCTGAATATCTTGTTAAGGAAGCAAAGAACCTCAAGGCTGGCGTTCACATGGTTCCTGAATATATTGATAAAGAAGTTGCATCACTCAAGCTCATCAGCATGGGTGGTCGTATTGATGTGCTCACACCAGCTCAAGATATGTATTTGAACTCTTGGGAGCACGGTAGCTAATGACCTTAGTCATGGTCGTCGATGACGACCAGGATCTAGCGGAGATGCTCGGCATCGTTTTAACCGGTGCCGGCATCGACGTAGATCTCGTCAGTCGCGGGGACGAGGTCATGGATGTTTTTCGAAGCAATCCACCTGACCTTGTTCTCCTTGATGTGATGTTGCCAGGTTTAGATGGTGTAGAAGTTTGTAAGTTGATAAGAGCAGAATCAATGGTTCCGATTGTGATGCTCAGCGCTAAGGGAGATACCCAAGATATCGTCGCCGGGCTTGAGGCAGGTGCTGATGATTACATGGTCAAGCCCTTCAAGCACCCTTCTGAGTTAATTGCACGTATCCGTACGCGACTGCGTCGTACCAATGCTGATCTTAAAGATGTGCTCACGATTGGCGATTTAGCAATAGATGTCACTGCGCATGAAGTAAAGCGTGGAACGAAAGTGATAGCACTTACGCGTCTCGAGTTTGATCTTCTTGTTGCACTTGCAAAGGAACCAGGACGTGTCTTCACCCGTGATTCTCTTCTGAGTGAGGTGTGGGGATATCGACACTCCACTGACACGCGACTTGTGAATGTCCATGTACAACGTTTACGTTCGAAGGTAGAGCACGATCCAGAAAACCCACGAATTGTCACAACCGTTCGAGGAGTTGGATATAAAGCTGGAGTAACGGACGAATCCTGATGAGGCCACAACTTTCGCCTCTTTCACAATCGTTGGCTGCAAAAGTTATTCTCTCCACAGTACTTCTCTCGCTGGTCGTTGTCTGGCTCACTGGTTCAGCTCTGTACTCGCAACTCTCAGATGGAATTAAGAAGGTAAGCCTAGAGTCATCATTGGCCGACGCGCGCTCTGTCTTTTTCAGTACTCAGTACCAACTGCTGCTGGTTGACGGTAAATCAAATGAGACCATAAAAAAGAGTGTCGATGAAATTATCTCGACCGCTATCAACACAGGTACAACCGAAGGTGCACGAGAACTCATTTTGTTAAAAGTTTATACTAAGAGTGAGTTATCGAAAATTGGCCAAAAACCAAATTACAGTTTTGCCTCTAATGGTCTGCTCTCATCAACTGTGCCTCAGGATTTAAGAGAAGAGATCGCCACATCTGACAGTCTGGCTCATCGCTTTGCTCCTCTTACTTATCGCGCAGGAATAACAATTGATGCGCTCTATGTTGGCCAACGAATCACCATTCCAGCATCTGGCGAATATGAAATGTTCTTGGTCTTTACACTAGTAAATCAAGGAGCAACTCTTGATCTAGTCCAGAATTCGTTATTTTTAACAGGTGTTGTTTTGCTTCTACTTATTGGTTTAATCACATACCTTGTAGTGCGCCAAGTTGTCCGTCCAGTTAGAGATGCAGCCCGTGTGGCAAGCCTTTTTACAGAAGGTGATTTCAGCCAACGCTTAAAGATAAAGAGCAATGATGAAATTGCAACTCTCGGAACAGCTTTTAATGAAATGGCAGCTTCCATTGAGGCGCAAATTGGTCGACTTGAGAATCTCTCAAAGGTGCAACAACGATTTGTCTCCGATGTTTCACATGAATTGCGCACACCCCTTACGACACTGCGCATGGCATCAGATGTTATCTATGCGCAGCGAGATGACTTTGATCCCGTTATTGCTCGTAGCGCCGAGTTGCTAACTGCGCAGATCGATCGTTTCGAAAAACTCTTGCAGGAATTACTTGAGGTGAGCCGATTTGATGCCGAAGTTGCTGTTCTTGAACCTACAGATTTCGATCTCACCGCACTGGTTCGCCGATGCGTTGCAGACTTTGGCGTGAATCTAGAGGGAAGTGATTCTCAAATATCCTTTACCGCACCTTCCTACCCCGTCCATATCCGAGCAGATTTTCGACGCGTTGAGCGCATTATGCGAAATCTCATCTCAAATGCCCTTGATCATTCAGATGGAAAACCAATTGAGATTGAGTGTGTTGAAACAGGAACCGATGTTGCAATCAGCGTCCGTGATCATGGCGAGGGAATGGAGCCAACATCACTCACTCGAGTCTTTGATCGATTCTGGCGCGCTGATCCATCTCGCGCCAGAACTCGAGGGGGTACCGGACTAGGTCTATCAATTGCACTCGAGGATGCTCGACTTCACAACGGAGAACTCGATGCGTGGGGCGCGGTTGGCGATGGTGCGAATTTTGTTCTGACTCTTCCCCGTATTGCAGGTAACCAAATTGTGGCGCGCCCGCTTCCGGTCAATCCACATAGACGGGTCCAGTAGAAAAGAAATTACAACCTAGGAAGCACAATGATCTGTGATCTCCTTTTCAGCGCTATCAGAGATAATTTTCCCTTCACGTTGTTTAGGCTGTCGACATCTTGGTATAAAAATTTGCTCAACATGTCGAGCGATGTGGCACCCACATATCTATCGCACCCAAGTCACTTCTCGCGTGAATACATTTCCCGTCTACTCGGCTGTTGAGTATTCAAGTGTTGCTGCTCGGGTTCTTCTCAGCTCAAAGGAATCTGGGTTATCGGATGCGGATCAACTCATTGTGCAAGCTTTAACTCACAGTCTTAGTTATTTGTATGGGGAGATTGGAATCGCAGATCTTGTTCCCGTTCCCTCAAGAAAGATGGCCACTCGAAGACGTGGGAGAGATTTTATTTCTGCACACACAGCCGTACTAGCAAAGAGTCATGTCGTATCGGGTGCTCCGACAAGACCGCTCTTGCACCACATACGTTCGGTGAAAGATCAATCGTCATTAAATGCGAAGGAGAGACAGAGCAATCTGGATGGTTCACTCGAATGTATGAAAAAGGCAGAATGGGCAGGTATCCCTGTAATAATTGTCGATGATGTGATCACGACGGGGGCGACCCTGCGAGAGGCGGGAAGAGCCCTGCATGCGGGGGGATTTACCGTGATTGGCGCAGTTACTGCCTGCGTGGCAAAACCCCTACGATATAGCCAGTGAAACAGGGGAGACCCTGCATCAGTAGACCCCATACATCAGTAGTAAGGGTGGGCAAGCTCCGCGGAGTCCGAATTCCTTGAAAGGTTTGTGATGTCAAAGATACTCGATCGTCTCATGCGTGCAGGTGAAGGAAAGATTCTTCGCCAACTTACAAAAATTGCCGCCGAGGTAAATTCTTTTGAATCAGCGATCGTCCCATTAAGCGATGAAGCGTTACGCGCTAAGACCCAAGAGTTCAAATCACGCCTTGAAAAGGGCGAAGATTTAGATGACCTTCTTCCAGAAGCATTTGCAGTCGTTCGTGAAGCGGCAAAGCGCACTCTCGGCCAACGTCATTACGATGTTCAACTCATGGGTGGCGCTGCGATGCATATGGGAAATATTGCAGAAATGCGTACCGGAGAAGGAAAGACTCTCGTTGCAACACTGCCGTCATATCTCAATGCTCTTGCTGGAAAAGGCGTTCACGTCGTCACTACAAACGATTACCTCGCAGAGCGAGATAGTGAATGGATGGGCCGTATCCATCGGTTCCTTGGCTTAAGCGTTGGAGTAATCATTAACAGCATGTCACCTACAGAGCGTCGTGCCGCCTATAACTGCGATGTTACATATGGAACAAATAATGAATTTGGTTTTGATTACCTTCGCGACAATATGGCTTGGAGCCTAGAAGATTGTGTCCAGCGAGATCACTTCTTTGCAGTAGTCGATGAAGTGGACTCAATTCTTATCGATGAAGCGCGTACCCCTCTGATCATTAGCGGCCCAGCCGATAAGGCCACCAAGTGGTACGTTGAATTTGCCAATATTTGTAATCAACTCACACGCAATACACACTATGAAGTTGATGAGAAAAAAAAGACCGTTGCAGTACTTGAAGCAGGTGTTACCAAGGTAGAACAACTTTTAGGTATCGAAAACCTCTATGAGGCAGCAAATACAACTCTCATCGGCTATCTCAATAACTCCGTTCGCGCGAAAGAGCTTTTCAAGCGCGATAAAGACTATGTTGTGATGAACGGTGAGCTACTTATCGTTGATGAACACACAGGTCGCATGCTCTCTGGTCGTCGATATAGCGATGGGCTACACCAGGCACTTGAGGCAAAAGAGCGAATTGAAATCCAAGACGAGAATCAAACCTTGGCAACAATTACTCTTCAGAATTACTTCCGTCTCTATTCAAAGCTTTCAGGAATGACCGGAACTGCAATGACCGAGGCATCAGAATTCCACCAGATTTACAAGCTAGGCGTAGTACCAATTCCAACAAATCGCCCAATGCTCAGAGATGATGCCGCGGATCTAGTCTATAAAACTGAGGCAGGTAAATTCCTAGCCGTTGCGAAAGACATTGTTGAACGTCACCGCAAAGGTCAGCCAGTTCTCGTTGGAACTGTCAGCGTTGAAAAGTCTGAAGAACTATCGGCAGTGTTAAAGAAAAATGGCATTCCTCATGAAGTACTTAACGCTAAGCATCACGAGCGAGAAGCGCTCATCATTGCTCGAGCAGGAGTTAAGGGTGCTGTTACGGTGGCGACAAATATGGCCGGTCGTGGAACAGATATTATGCTCGGCGGAAACCCAGAATTCATGGCCGACTTTGAATTACAGCGTCGTGGAATCTCCCCAGTAGATAACGCGGCTGAGTATGAAGCGGCATGGCCAGGGGAGCTTGCAAAACAAAAAGCAGCAGTAGCAACAGGACACGAAGAAGTTGTTGCACTCGGCGGGCTTTATGTGCTCGGCACCGAACGTCATGAATCACGACGTATCGATAACCAGTTGCGTGGACGATCTGGTCGCCAAGGTGACCCAGGAGAGTCTCGCTTCTATCTCTCGCTACAAGATGATTTGATGCGTCGATTCAATTCAGGAATGGTGGAGCGTTTTCTCTCTGCTGCCGGCTTGCCAGAAGATGAGCCAATTGAATCAAAGATGGTGAGCAATGCCATTAAGTCCGCCCAGACACAAGTTGAAGCGCAAAACTTTGAGATTCGCAAAAATGTTCTTAAATACGATGATGTCATGAATCGCCAACGTGGCGTTATTTATAGCGAACGTCGCCTTGTTCTCGAAGGTGAAGATATCTCGACTCAAGTGGGCGAATTCTTAGCGGATACGATTCGAGCCTATGTTGCTGCTGAGACAGCAGAGGGATATCCAGAAGATTGGGATCTCGCAAAATTGTGGACCGCTCTCAAGTTGATCTATCCGATCACACTCACTGTTGAGGGCTTGATTGCTGAAGTGGGAAGCGTTGATGGTCTCGATGGCGAGTTCCTTACTGCAAGAATTCTTGAAGATGCGCAAGCAGCATATAGAAAGCGTGAAGCAGAACTTGGCGCTGAAGTCATGCGTGAGCTTGAGCGCAAGGTACTTCTCTCAGTTCTTGATCGTAAATGGCGTGAGCATCTTTATGAGATGGATTATTTGCAAGAGGGAATCGGACTTCGCGCAATGGCCCAACGCGATCCACTCGTTGAATATCAGCGTGAGGGTTATGAGCTCTTCGCAGCCATGATGGATGCAATCAAAGAAGAGTTGGCTAGCCTTGTATTTAATGTTGAAGTCAGCGTTGAAGAGGGTAAGAAAGTCTCTGCTCCTTCGCTAGAAGCCAAACCTGCTGAAGTGAGTGCACTCTCATATACAGCCTCTGAGGGTTCAGGAGCTGTGACAAAAAATGAGGTCACCCGCAATGCTCCATGCCCATGTGGTTCGGGTAAAAAATATAAGCGTTGTCATGGTGCTGCTTAGCTTTACCTTTCTAAATTAAATCTAATTCGGTGCAGAGCCAGCGGCCATCTACGCCCTCAAAGCGAATGGTAATCGCGCGCAATCGTTCGCCGAATCGAACTGTAATTGTTGATTCACAAATGCCATCGAGTGGCTCACTTTGATGAATTGTTCGAATCTTTCCTATCTCCTTCTGCGACCCTGTCTTGCGAATTAACTCGTTGTAGATAACTCGGTGACATCGCGCCATTAATTGAGCGGGCTGTCTACGCCCTGCCCAAATCTCAAGCAGTGCAACGGCAAATGTCATTGTCCAGGCGTGAAGTTCTGGAAGCTCTGTCGCTGATGTCGGGGTGGGGCAATCATCAGTATCGCAATCATCTCCACCGAAGTTAACATCGCAATGCGAAGGAACAAGATAGAGCTTTGCCTTTTGAATTGGACGAGGTGCGAGAGCCGGTTGTGCATGCGATTCGGGATAGAGATCAAGGATGGGATGGCTCCACATCGCGTGATCTTCGCTGCTAGAGATCAATCTGTAATGAGGGGCGCTATAAGTTGTCATGGGCCGACCTTCTCTCGCCAGCCAGAATCAAGAATCAACTCGAAGGATGAATTCCTATCAACCTAAAGGATGACTGTGGAGAAGTTCTATTGCGATCTCAGTGATTGGTCTTTGCTCCACCCATGATCACAAAAAATTCTCCTCAGGCAGCGTCGATTTCACTCCGATCCCCTCGAGTGATTGTTGCCTGCGTCCTCTTTCTCGCAGCCCTTCTTACCTCCTTCGCCTTCGCCGCACTCTCTGATCAAAGTTCACGATACTGGGTTGCGAGTAAACCCATCACACCTGGTTCTTTGATCACATCTGAAGATCTCGCTCTTGTCGATGCTTCCCTTATCGACAACGCAGATCTTTATCTGGGGGAGGGATCAGACCCAATCGGAATGATGAGCACTCATTTTATTGGTGCGGGTCATTTTCTGGCGACACAGATGTTAAGCGAAGAGTCGTTGCAATTTGATATCGAACAGGTACCGCTCAATATTTTGTCATCAGATATTCCTGCAATGATTGAAGTGGGTGAACTAATCTCTCTATATTGGGTGCCTGATGCTGTAAATAACCAAAGCCTGAGCACGCCGACACTTCTTCTCACCGGAATCTTTCTCGAATCCATTGACCGAAAAGGGAGCAATTTTGGTTCCGGCATGTCCATCACCGTCTCAGTTGAGAGTTCTCAGGTATCTAAAATTCTCTCAGGAACATCTCATGGACGACTGGTTGTGGTGATCGCCAATGGCTGAACTTCATGTTGTTACTGCTATTGGCGATCCGGAGTTTGAAAGTTTTGTCGCACGGACGATGCATTCACAAGGATGGAGCGTTCTCTTTCGCGCAGTAGATATTCTGCTGCTGACTCAGTATTTGAAAAGCTCCACCACAATCAAACCGGTTCTTATCTACTCAAGTGATATCCAGGGGCTTGATTCTGACTTTCTCGTATCTATCTCTGGCCTGATCGAGAGATCGGTGGGATTTGCCCAACCCAATGCAGTAGAAATCTCTGGCGTTCTCATTGAGAGAACTCAGGACGAAACAGCGTTGCTGGCAGCAATCATTAACCAAGGTCGGGCTCCGCTACGACAGCAAGGTCTGAGTGGTCAAGCCACAGGACGATCGCGTGTCATTGCAGTTGCAAGTGCCAATCACGGAGATGGCGCAACGCTATCTGCAATCAATCTGACAATCGAACTCAATCTGCAAGAGAAGAAAGTTCTTCTTATTGATGCCCATAACCACATCCCTGCAATCGCAATTACTTTAGGGGAGCGCAATCTGAATGGATCGCAACCCAATCGAGTCAGCCCCTTACTAGAAGTTTTTGAACTCACGCAAGAGAATGCACCAACAATGGGTGGGACTATCATCGAGGCATCTTCTCGCGTTGATTACGTGATTATCGATCTTGGCGTACTTCGTGCCAGAGAAGATGCACCGACGGAACGTCGCTGGCAGGGTGCCTTTTCCCATTGGGTTTTAGATAACGCAGATGACCTCTGGCTTTTCTCGTCACCGCGACTCATGAGTTCACACTCACTGCAACAATTCCAGAGTTCAGCAATTGTCCGAACGTTACGTGCTCGCATCACCTTTATTCTCAATCACCGAATCTCTGGCAAACGTGGTGATCTACAGGAAGAGAAGTTCCTCTCACTCGTTGCACCGAGCCATCCGCACGCCATTCGCGTGATGCCACTTGATCTTCGTGGTGTGAGTGCTGCAGAGCAAGAACGATCGATTCTCGTTGAGAGCAATGCCAAGGGTCCGCTACGCAAGAAGTACCTGGAGCTCGCCACCATGCTCACCGCCTAGGAATACATGACTCATTTAATATCTAATCTGAAATCTATTTCGATATCTGTTTCGATATCTATGGCAAGACCTTGTACCCTCTTCCTATGCGCGCCTACGTTGGTCTCACATTTGATGAGGTGAGCACGCTATTTTCAAGTGGTGAATTAGCAGCAGATACTTTCTTTGCTCCAACCTCTGAGTTTGTCGCCGAGCATGCTGACCTTGATGTAGAAGAGCGCGAATTTGTACTCTCAATGCTGGCAGCGGAGGAGTCGATTGAACTTCGCGAGGCAGGATATGGCTTTGTACTCGCGGCAGAGATTCCAAATAGCGCCATCGCCGAAAGTGGTGCAGATAGCATCAAGGTTTCGACTTCACTAAATCTAGAGTGGGCACAATGTGTATTTCTTGTCTCTCCAGATGGTGAAGAGCTGACGTGGTTTGCAATTCAAGAGGTTGAAGAACTTCTACCCTCATGGGGTAATTAAATGCCGACCATCGAAGAGTTCATTCGCGGGCGCAGCCCTTTACAACCTAATCAGATCTATCGCTTGCGAGAGCTGGTCGCTGATTGGCAACTGCTCTCTGATTTATCATTTGCTGACCTCATCCTGTGGGTACCTCTTCGCAAAGATATGAAGAGCTGGCCAACAGGTTATGTGGCGATAGCGCATATTCGTCCGATGACAGCGGCGACAGTCTTTGCAAACGATGTCTTGGGGGATGAAATTCAATGGGGCGAGCGACCACACATTGATCGAGCCCTCTCTAGTGCCGAAATTATCCGAGACACCGTCCCAGAGCGTTTTGGCGATTTCATGATTAAGGAAGAGACAACTCCTGTGATCTTTGAAGACGAAGTAATCGCTGTCATCTCTCGACACCGAGATTCAGAGTTGATGCGTCAGCCATCTCGCCTTGAACTCAATTATCGCGAGATCGCACATCAGCTATATCGAATGGTCGCAGAAGGAAAGTTTCCCTATGAGAATGCGAGTTCACTTTTTGATCCAGCGCCACGCGTTGGAGATGGACTTTTACGTTTGGATCTCAATGGTGTTGTCACCTACGCCAGTCCAAATGCACGTTCTGCATTTGGGCGAATGGGTTGGAATAATGCACTTGAAGGAGAGATTCTTCATGCAGTTGCAGAACAGATAACAACATCGCACAGTGTTGCTCACGAGGAAGGTCTGCGAGTGCAACTGTCGGGCAGAGCGATTCGACGCGTAGAGCTTGAAAATAGCGGAGGAACGATTGATCTCTTAGTTCTTCCGATTACTCAAGGAGATGATCGAATCGGCTCCCTTATTCTCTTGCAAAACGTTACCGAACTTCGTCGACGTGAGCGCGAACTGATCACAAAAGATGCCACAATCAGAGAGATCCACCATCGCGTAAAAAATAATCTCCAGACTGTCTCTGCTCTGCTGCGCCTGCAAGCACGCCGTATTGAAGATCCTGCAGCGAGTGCGGCACTCAATGAAGCTGTCCGGCGAATTGCATCCATTGCCCTAGTTCACGAAACGCTCTCTTCTGGCAGCGACTCATCGGTGGCTTTCGATGATGTACTCGATCGCCTCATTACTCACTCGCTCGATTTAAGTTCTCGTATGAATGAGTTAGTAATTACGCGTACGGGATTTCTTGGCTCACTCGATCCCACCATCGCGACGCCTCTCTCCTTGGTAGTAACAGAGCTCATTCATAATGCACTTGAACATGGATTAGAACAAGGCGGCAGCTCACTTGAAATTGCTCTGGAGCGCGGGGAAACACGAGCCCACATTTCAATTATTGATGACGGTGTTGGGTTACCAGAGGGATTTGATCTCGCGACATCATCAAATCTCGGCCTGCAGATTGTGCGCACATTAACTGAGAACGAACTTAGAGGGGAATTAGTTCTTGAATCAGCAGGAAATAAGACAGTCGCTAGATTGACCTTTCCAATCTAACCACGTGAATTAACTGTGAACGAATTTAGTTCTGTGGATCAGTGATGCGAGCGCGGTTACGTGCTGCTCGGCGCTTGAGAGCACGGCGTTCATCTTCTGATAGTCCGCCCCATACGCCAGCGTCTTGTCCGCTCTCAAGAGCCCATGCCAAGCACGGCTCCTTAACGATGCAACGATTGCAGACCTTCTTCGCCTCTTCGATCTGAGTAATTGCTGGCCCTGTATTGCCCACGGGGAAGAAGAGTTCGGGGTCTTCATCGCGACAGGCAGACTGATGACGCCAATCCATGGTCGCTCCTTAGGCTAGAGGAAGTGTGCGTGAAGTGAATTCACCCCGCGCAAACCCCAATTCTCTCGTGACTTACCTTCATAAACAAGGAGGAAGGCGAAGAGATTCCTCACATTCGCGTGATATAGATCGCGCCGACACGGGAGCAGAAATGCGTGCCCCCGACAGGAATCGAACCTGTGCACCCGCCTCCGGAGGGCGGTGCTCT
>CAZNUC010000042.1:0-10451 GCA_964576165.1 uncultured Candidatus Planktophila sp.
GAGCGCAAGAAGTACGGCCTTAAGAAGGCTCGTAAGCGTTCACAATACTCAAAGCGTTAATTCACTTAAAGAGCGGTGCTCATGTCCCTATTTGGTACAGATGGAATCCGCGGCTTAGCTAACGGCCAGATTCTTACCGCCGAACTCGCTCTCGATGTTGCCGTCGCTGCTGCACATATTCTCGTTGAAGGCTTTGATGATAAATCTCAACGTCCACGCGCAATCGTTGGTCAGGATTCGCGCGCATCTGGTGAGTTTCTAGAAGCAGCCGTTGTTGCTGGCCTTACGAGTGCTGGTGTTGATGTTTATCGCGTTGGTATTCTGCCAACGCCTGCAATTTCATACCTTGTAGCAAGCACTGGCGCTGATCTCGGCGTAATGATTTCAGCCTCACATAATGCGATGCCCGATAACGGAATTAAGTTATTTGCTCGCGGTGGTGGAAAACTCGATGATTCGATTGAAGCCCTTGTCGAAGCTCGCATTGGTGAGCCATGGGAACGTCCAACTGGCCGAGGTGTAGGGCGAGCAATAAATGATGTCGGTGCAAAAGAGAGGTACATCGAATACCTCATGACGTCTCTGACTACTCGACTTGATGGGCTAAAGATCGTTGTTGATTGCGCGAATGGCGCAGCATCTTTTGTCGCACCTGATCTTCTTGCTCGCGCTGGGGCAACAGTTGTGGCAATTTCTCATACTCCAGATGGTTGGAATATCAACGATGACTGTGGCTCTACATACCTCACCAACCTTAAAGAGGTGGTCGTCAAAGAAGGCGCTGACTTTGGTATTGCCCATGATGGTGATGCTGATCGTTGCTTGGCTGTTGATGCCCACGGTAATGAAGTCGACGGCGACATGATTATGGCAATTCTTGCAATAGGAATGAAGCAGGCAGGAAACCTGAAAGCAAATACTGTTGTTGGAACCGTGATGAGCAACCTTGGCTTCATGCAGGCGATGGAGAACGCGGGAATTACCGTTGAAAGAACTCCGGTCGGTGATCGCTATGTACTCGAACTCATGCTTGAAAAAGATTATGTGCTAGGCGGAGAGCAATCAGGCCATGTGATTATGCGAAAGTATGCAAATACTGGTGACGGACTTCTTACAGCGCTCGCAATTTCTCAAGAAGTTGCACGGAGTAAAAAGAGTTTGGCAGAGCTGGCATCTGTAATGACTCGATTTCCACAGATTTTGATCAATGTGAAGGGCGTTGCAAAAGAGAAGCTAGCAAGTAATTCGGCAATCTCTGAAGCAGTCACTGCCGCTGAGGCCGCATTGGGATCTTCAGGTCGCGTTCTTCTGCGCGCCTCAGGTACTGAAAACCTTGTAAGAGTGATGGTCGAAGCCTCGAGTGATAACCTTGCCTCTGAAGTTGCGACAACCCTTGCTGATGTCGTAAGAAAAGAACTTTCTCTCTAAGGAGATCACGATATGTGCGGCATTGTGGGATACACAGGCGCACGGTCTGCTGTTGATCCACTCATTGAAGGACTTCGCAGACTCGAATACCGTGGCTATGACTCTGCTGGAATCGCACTCGGTACACCTACATCACTCTTTATTGAAAAACGTGCCGGCAAATTAGCGAATCTAGAAAGTGCTCTTTCACCAAATATCCCAACAGTGCACTCAGGAATTAGCCATACTCGTTGGGCAACCCATGGTGGACCCACTGATCGCAACGCCCATCCTCATGTCGATAACGAGGGGAAGTTGGCGGTAATCCATAACGGAATCATCGAGAATTACTCAGAACTTAAAGTAGCCCTTGAATCCCGTGGCCATACCTTTTCATCAGATACAGATACGGAATCAGTAGCCCACCTTTTATCCGAGCTTCGTAAAGAGCATGGGGGAGATCTCACCCAAGCAATGCGCGCTGCAGTCAAGCTTCTGCGCGGATCATTTACCTTGCTGGCAGTTCATGCAGATGACCCTGAGCGAATCGTGGGTGTCCGTCGAAATTCACCGCTTGTTGCAGGTATCGGCAATGGTGAGAACTTCTTAGCCTCAGATGTTGCAGCCTTTATCGATTACACCAAACGTGCAATTGAATTAGGTCAAGATGAGATCATCACAATTACTCCCGAAACTATCGAAATCATTGACCTTGATGGAAAGCCAGTAGCACCACGTGAATATGAGATTACGTGGGACGCATCGGCTGCACAAAAGGGTGGCTTCACACACTTCATGCTTAAAGAGATCTTTGAACAACCTAAGGCTGTTGCAGATACGTTGATCGGGCGCTTAAGCGATAACGACCAAATTCTGATCGATGAACTTCATATGAGCGATGCTGAAATTGCAGCGCTTAAAAAGATTGTTGTTATTGCCTGCGGCACCGCTTATCACGCAGGAATGGTTGCAAAGTACGCGATCGAAAAGTGGGCAAAGATCAGCGTAGAAGTTGAGATTGCCAGCGAGTACCGATATCGCGATCCAATCGTTGATAGCTCTACCCTCGTTGTCGCAATCTCCCAATCAGGTGAAACGATGGATACCTTAATGGCGGTTCGTCATGCAAAGGCTGCTGGTGCTCGCGTCCTAGCAATCTGTAACACTAATAGTTCAACAATTCCACGCGAATCAGATGCGGTGATCTACACACATGCAGGTCCTGAAATCGCGGTCGCATCAACCAAGGCTCTTCTCACCCAAATTGTTGCCGTCTATCTTCTTGGGCTAAAGCTGGCACAGATACGAGGTGAACTCACGGATCAGCAAGTGAAGACTATCTACCACCAGATGCTTGAACTTCCAGGGCAGATCGAACAGATTCTTGAGACAGTTGAACCGCTTCGTGAATTGACAAGAAAATTTGCAGAATCAGATACCGTCTTGTTTCTAGGTCGCAATGTTGGTTTCCCTGTCGCACTTGAAGGTGCCTTAAAGCTCAAGGAACTCGCCTACATTCACGCAGAAGGTTTTGCTGGGGGAGAACTCAAGCATGGCCCTATCGCACTTATTGATTCAATTAAACAGACACCTGTAATCGCGATCTTGCCATCAGGTCATGAAAATGCACTTGATGAGAAGATGCTGAGCAATATTCAGGAAGTCAAGGCACGTGGCGCTCGAGTAATTGTGATTGCACAAGAAGGTGATGTGGTTGTCGGTGCAGAACACATTATTCGAATCCCTGCCGCACCTGCGCTATTACAACCAATTCTGGCAACAGTGCCACTTCAAGTCTTTGCATATGAAATGGCTGTGGCAAGAGGCAATGATGTAGATCAACCACGAAATCTTGCGAAGTCTGTGACGGTGGAGTAATTAATGCCTGTGGCAACAATTCGAAAAAATCAACGCAATAGAGCACTTCGCTGGTCGGCAGTTTTATTCGGTGGATTTTTACTTGTTACACAGCAGGTTTACACATATGGCCCGCTCACCTATTTTGATAAGAAAATTAATAATTCTCCCAAGCCACAATTTGAAGGTCTTGCTGGCTTTATTCTTCGCCGCTTGGATGACTTAGGTCTACGTGGCGTGACAGCGACGGTGCTCTTGATAGCGGCCGCCTATATTGCATGGAAATTTAAGACATGGCGTCCACTCAACTTAGCGCTGCTATCACTCTTACTTTTGAATCTCATAGTCGGCTCAGCAAAATTACTATTAGGTCGCACTAAACCGCGCCTTGGAATTGATTTGTTGCATGCAGGTGGAATGTCTTATCCAAGTGGCCACGCATCGAATGCTGTTCTTACGTGGGGAATTTTGGCTTACCTGATTTATAGATATGCCCATGTTGATCGATATCAAGGTCGACTTGCAAGTGCCGGCGTTGCACTCATCTCACTTACTGTCTGCACCGTTTCACTTATTCGCCATACGCATTGGTTTACAGACCTGTTGGGCGGTCTCTTTGTAGGAAGTGCTCTCTTAGTCGCTGTTATCGCAGTCGATAGGTATGTTCCCTCGAAAAGCCAACTGCACTAGACTTAACGCCATGATTGATGGAATCGGCATTGATGTTGTCGACATCAACCGCTTTTCAGAAAGTCTCAAGCGGACACCAGCTCTACTAGAAAAACTCTTCACACCCTCAGAGCGAGATAAACCAACTGCCTCACTTGCTGCGCGCTTTGCTGCAAAAGAGGCGCTCTATAAAGCACTCAGCCCGGAACACGGATTGTCATGGCACGATGCTGAAGTAATTAACCTAAGTAATGGAAAACCGGCTTTTCTATTTAGGGGTGGGATTGCAGACCTCGTCGATGGCGCGCAGGTTCACCTCTCACTTTCACACGATGGCGCAATCGCATCTGCAATGGTGGTTCTCGAGAGATGACAACGATTAATCGAGCAGAGGCTCGCATCGATCTTGATCGAATCACCGCAAATGTTGCCTACCTAAAAAACATCGCAGGTGTAGATCTCATGGCTGTCGTGAAAGCAGATGCATATGGCCACGGTCTTGTGCCTGTAGCTCGCGCAGCTCTTGCTGGCGGTGCAACATCTTTAGGCGTTGCTCTCCTTGAAGAGGCAATTACATTAAGAGATGCCGGAATCACTGCACCAATCTTGGCGTGGCTAGTACCACCCGGATCTGATTATAAGTCAGCCGTTGATCACGATATTGAATTAGCAGCCTCATCAATTATCGCACTCGAAGAAATTGGTGCAGTTACATCTCATAACCGCCCACGTGTACATCTTGAAGTAGATACTGGAATGACTCGCGGAGGATTTTTAAGTGAGTGGGGAAAGATCGAAGGCCACCATGTTTCTAATGTAGATATTGTCGGAATCTTCTCTCACTTTGCTCGCGCCGATGAACCTGGACAAGAGCAGAATGATCAGCAACTCACACGTTTCAAGGAGATGATTGCAACTTTAGAATCATTTGGATTTACAAAGATTGTGCGACATCTCTCCAACTCTGCGGCAACGCTCAACTATAAGGACTCACGTTTTGACATGGTCCGAACCGGGATTTCAATCTACGGATTAACTCCAGATGTAAATACTCTCGGTTCATCACACTCACTTGGACTTAAGGCAGCAATGTCACTGCATGCAAAGCTGCATTTGGTAAAAGAAGTTCCAGCGAATTCACCAGTTGGCTATGGCGCAACTGCGATAACAGAACGTTATACAAAGCTTGGAATTGTTGCGATGGGATATGCAGATGGCATTCCACGCATTGCACAAGGTGCTGGAATATTTGTCCATGGTAAACGCGCGCCAATCATTGGACGAGTATCGATGGATCAATTTGTCGTTGATTTAGGCCCTGACTCTGCAGCGATTTCAGGTGATTGGGTTGAAATATTTGGAGATGGCATCGCAGGGGGTTACACGGCTGAGGATTGGGGCAACGCGTCAGGCTCAATTAATTACGAAATAGTTACACGAATTGGCCCCCGAGTGCCTAGAATCTACCGATCACAAACGCTAGATTGAGAGCAGGGGGAGTAGATGAGCAACGATTCACTTCTCTCCATCTCTAATCTCACAGTTAAATTTGGTGGTCTCACCGCACTTGATGATGTCTTTCTCAATCTTGAAAGCAATCAAGTCGTAGGTCTTATCGGCCCCAATGGTGCAGGCAAGACAACACTCTTTAATGCAATTTGTGGAATCGTTGAGCCAACGTCAGGAAAACTTACCTTGAATGGTAAGTCACATGATTGGCCGGCAACTCATGAACTTACTTCATTAGGAATTTCGCGAACTCTTCAAGGAGTTGGTCTCTTTCCAGATCTTACAGTTGCCGAAAATGTCATGATCGGTGCGCAAAAGTTTGCAAAGACTGGTCTGATCTCTGCTGGATTTGGACGAAATAAACGTGACGAGGAAGAGCTGCGTGGGCGTGCTCAATGGGCGCTCGAACGTGTCTACTCAGGAAGCCTTGCAGATAAGCGTGCAGATGCGCTCTCATACCCTGACACAAAACGAGTAGCAATTGCTCGCGCACTTGTCAGCGAACCAAAGATATTAATGCTCGATGAACCAGCTGGTGGACTTGGAGTGCAAGATATCGAGTGGATGAATGGCTTGATTCGCAATCTCCGTTCTGAGATGTCAATTTTGATCGTCGAGCACCACATGGATGTTGTGATGAGCGTCTGCGATGAACTCTATGTACTTAATTTTGGCGAGGTCATTGCTAGCGGTAGCGCAGAAACCGTGCGACGTGATCCTGCAGTGATTGCGGCCTATCTTGGAACGGGTGTGGCCTAATGTTAAAAATAAACGGCCTCACCGTTTCGCATGGTGCAATCCGAGCGCTAGATAACGTTTCATTTTCCGTTGAAAAAGGTGGACTCACAGCGGTTATTGGATCAAATGGTGCTGGCAAGACAACGCTGATGCGTACTCTCTCTGGACTTAAATCTGCTGATAGTGGAAGTGCGACATGGAATGATCACAATCTTTTGCATGGCAAACCAGAGCACCACGTGCGCCAAGGTGTTTCCCATGTATCTGAAGGAAAATCAGTAGTTGCACAATTATCTGTCGAAGAGAATCTAGATTTAGGTGCACTCTGGCGTCGTAACCCTACTGAGGCGAAGAAGAGTAAGGCTGAAGTCTTTGAACTCTTCCCTCGTCTGCATGAGCGGCGCGAACAACAAGCCGACACACTCTCTGGTGGAGAGCGCCAGATGCTGGCAATTAGTCGTGCATATATGGCACGCCCACAACTCTTACTTCTTGATGAACCATCTCTTGGACTCGCACCACTTGTTATCGAGCAGATTTTTCAATCAATTCGCCACATCGTTGATTCAATGGGTGTCACAGTCGTTCTTGTGGAACAGAACGCAATGGGTGCCTTAAGAATTGCAGACTTTGGTGTTGTGCTCAATCTAGGAACAATCGCAGCATGGGGTAGAGCATCTGACCTCATTGCCGACCCAGCAGTTCGCACTGCTTACTTGGGATTCTAGGGGGGCGCCATGAGTCAATTTCTAGATATGTTCTTGATTGGAATAAGTGCTGCATCTATCTATGCGCTGATGGCAATATCTATGGTTTTAGTCTGGCGCTCGACTCGCGTTGTGAACTTTGCGCAAGCCGGTATGGCTCTTCTCTCGGCTTACATTGGATATGAACTGGTTTCACGCACAGGAAATTTCTGGATAGCACTCCCACTTGCGATGATTCTCGGTGCAGCTTTCAGTGCATTCATTGAATTCTTCTTAATGCGCACACTTCTTAAGCACAGCAATCAAGGTCCGATTGCGGCAATCGCACCGATCATTGCAACCCTTGGACTTCTTGGGGTTATTCGCGCGGTCATCGGCTTCATCTGGGGACATGGAGATGTTCAGCTTGAAGCCCCGCTCTCCAAAGTTGGATATAAATTTGGTGACACCACCTTATTTATTGGTCCGATGGGTCTCTTCGTTATTTGTTTCGTTGTAGCTCTCTTGCTTGTCGTCACCATTGTTTTCCAAAAAACCAATATTGGCTTGGCACTAAGAGCATCTGCCTACGCCCCAGAAATCGCACAACTTTCTGGAATTCGAGTTTCTGGAATTCGTACTTTGGGGTGGGCCATTGCAGGTGCATCAGGGGCTGCTGCGGGAATTTTGCAGACGGTTAATGGAACAGGTGGCCTAACACCTGAATCACTCGAGTTCAGTTTGCTTCTCGTCTTTGGATTTATTGCAGCGGTAATCGGCGGACTTGAATCACTACCGGGTGCGGTACTGGGCTCGCTTATTCTGGGTTTAGTCCTTGCATTTGTGCAGATTTATATCAGTGGCACCTTGGTATTTATTGTTGCCTTCATACTTTTGCTCACACTTTTAATTCTTCGCCCGCAGGGTTTCTTGGGTTCAAAGGCAGGCCGCCGTGCTTAAAAAACATCCACTCATCACCTTCATATTCTTTGGGGTTGTTCTCTACCTGATTAGTAATCGACTTGATGAATTACTTGTCTATCAAGGCGCAACGGTTGGTGTCTTTGTTATTGCAATCGCATCTCTGATTCTTCTCACTGGATATTCTGGTCAAGTATCACTTGGCCACGGTGCGCTTATGGCTGTCGGTGCTTATGCCGCTGTCTTGATTCGCATTCATTACAACGCACCGGTCTGGCTCACCTTCGTCGTTGCAGTTCTTGCTGCTGCAGTTGGTGGCGCACTCTTAGGTTTAGCGGCAGCGAGACTAAGTGGCCCGTACCTTGCAGGTACAACGCTGGCACTTGCAATCGGGCTTCCATCGATTGCAAACCAATTCTCAATATTTGGTGGTGAACAAGGTCTTTCTTTTGATATTGGATCACCACCAGCATCACTCGGTGCAGATTTCACTCAATATAAATGGTATTTCTGGATCAGTTGGTCGGCAGCGCTCATTGCAATGTATTGGTTGCGCTATGTTTTACATTCACGTTATGGTCGAAGTTGGCGCGCTGTTCGCAGTAACGATGTCGCTGCCGAGCTGGCAGGTATTCATGTCGGACGGAATAAAGTTCTAGCCTTCACCATTAGCGCAGGTCTGGCTGGCTTGGCTGGAGCCCTCCTTGGAATGACGATTAGCCTAGTTTCACCGGGCGTTTACCCCCTTCTCCTCTCTTTTTCTTTGGCGACAGGCGCAGTCCTCGCTGGCGTAACTACCCTCGGAGGCGTCATGATTGGGGCAGTGATTCTGGTGGCCATCCCAGAGATCGCGCTAGCGATAGCCAATCGCTACGGCGGCTCAGAGACGATCATCACGAACTTGCCGGGCTTACTGGTGAGTGGATTACTCATCTTGACCGTTCTACTGTCGCCAAATGGCCCGGTTGAACAGATGCATGCACGACATGCAAAGCGTGCGAAGAGCGGCAAAGCTTCGCACAGTCCAGTTGAGTTAACACTCCGTGTAGGCAGTAAGACTTGGTCAACCAAGAAGTAGTAAAACGAAGAAGTAGTAAAGAAGTAAGTAAAAAAATCCCGCAAGGGCCCTCGATGGAAGGAAAAAGATGATCAGAATGAATCGTCGGAAGCTCGTTACAGCTTCTGCGGTAATCGCAGTCGCAGCGCTGACAGTTACAACTGTGCCTGCGCAGGCGTATAACCCACGCAGCAACGAACCAGGCTTAACGGCAACAACAATCAAGTTGGGTATCACACTCCCAATGACCGGTATCGCATCTCCTGGATATAACAAGATCCCTGGCGCGATGAAGGCTTACTTCGACTATGTCAACGCAAATGGTGGTGTAAACGGTCGAAAAATCTCACTCGTAATCAAAGATGACCAATACATCCCAGCAACTGCAGTGGCACGCGCGAATGAACTCATTCTTCGCGACAAAGTCTTCGCACTCGTGGGAACACTTGGAACAGCGAGTACAAAGGCGCTTACCTCTTCAACCCAGCTTTCAAAGCGCGGAATCCCATCACTCTTTGTAAATACAGGGTGGAGTGGATTTGCCGATAAGAAGGCGTATCCAACAACTTTCTCAATCTTGCCTTCATATCAGATGGAAGCAAAGATTATGGCTCAGTTCATCAAGGATAAGTACGCAGGCAAGAAGCTGGCACTTATCTATCAGGATGATGACTTCGGTCGTGACGCACTCGCAGGTTTCAAAACTGCAGGACTCACATTTGACACAGTTATTCCATACGCATCAGGTTCACAGGCTCTGCCTGCAACAGGTGCTGGCTGGATCTCAAAGCTAAGAACTGCTGCTCCAGATGTAACCGTAATGTTCGGTGTCTCATCAGCAACTACAGCACTCCTTGGTAACGCATTTGCAGCAGGTTGGGTTGGAAAGACTCAATTTATCCTTGGATCAGTCGGTGGAGATGCAACAACAATCTCTGCGACTAACCGAGGTCTTGTTGGTCTTCTCAACGGAGCAAAGGGTCTTTCATTTGCGCCAGCACCTACAGATTCATCTGATGAATACATTAAGTTATTCCAGACAATCTATGCCGCAGCTCAGCCAACACAGACCTTCGACAATAACGTTGTTGCAGGTATGTCAAACGCGTTCCTTGTTGTCCAGGCACTCAAGGCCGCTGGCAAGAATCTCACTCGCAAGGGTTTGATTGATGCAATTGAGACAAAGGGTTCAACCTTTGCTAATCCATTCCTTACTCCACTCGGATATTCAACAACATCACACGTTGGTGCTACCGGGTACTGGATTGGAACATATGGACCAACAGGTGCACTCACCGCAGATGGTGGCAAGTACACCGTCTATACAACTGATTCAGGTACTGGCCCTGTTGTTGAATCAACATACAAGCGTCCAGCAATGCCTGCGAAGGGACTACCTAACTAATGAAAATCTCAATTAAATCACGAATCGTCTCAGTACTTGCTGTTACAGCAATTGCTGGAACCGTTATGGTCGGCGCACCAACTGCAGCGCAAGCTGCACCACAGTGTGCAACAGCTAACTTTGTTACCCAATGCGCAGGCGTTGGTACAGACGGTGCTCCATACACATTTATCGCAGCCGCTAACTTCAATGGAACTGTCTT
>CAZNUC010000043.1:0-10112 GCA_964576165.1 uncultured Candidatus Planktophila sp.
TGCCACTCTCCTTCTACGTCCACATCCCGTACTGCATAAAGCGCTGCGGATATTGTGACTTTAATACTTACACACCATCCGAGCTACAAGATGGTGCAACTCTTGAAGTTGTTTCCGGCGATTACATCGACGCAGTCCTTAAAGAACTTGATTTTGCACCCACCGACCTTGTGCCCACCATCTTCTTTGGTGGCGGTACTCCGTCGCTCATTCCACCTTATGATCTAGGTCGCGTTATCACTGCGATCAAGGCACGTAATGGTCTGACCGAAGATTGCGAGATCACTCTTGAAGCTAACCCTGATTCCGTGACGGCAGAAAAGCTTGAAGGTTACTTTGCAGCAGGCTTTAATCGCATCTCATTTGGCATGCAATCAACATCAACCCATGTTCTTAAAGTTTTAGATCGTACACATGATCCTGAGAATGTTAAGCGCGCCGTAGATATGGCGCGTGCTGCAGGCTTTCAATCAATTAGTGTGGATCTGATTTATGGAACACCGGGGGAGAGTCTTTCAGATTGGCAATCAACTGTTACGCAGGCGCTTAATCTTGGAGTCGATCACATCAGCGCATACGCACTTATTATTGAAGATGGTACGAAGTTAGCGGCGCAGATCAAACGCGGTGATGTGGCTTCTCCTGATGATGATTTGATGGCGGATATGTATCTCTATATCGATCAAGCATGTGGCTTTAAAGGATTGAAATGGTATGAACTCTCTAATTGGGCTAAACCAGGTTTTGAATCACGACACAACATGGCGTATTGGAAATCTGCGAACTGGTGGGGTCTAGGGCCAGGTGCTCATTCACATATTGATCGAAAGAGATTTTGGAATGTAAAGCATCCCACTACATATAAACAAAGACTCTTTGATGGTCTCTCACCGATCGCAGATTCAGAGGAACTTAGCGATGAGATGCGTCGAAGTGAATACATCATGCTTTCAAGTCGACTGCGCACAGGAATTGCAAAGCGGGCTCTTACTATCGCCCAATACGAGCGAATGGCTGATCACATTAAGGCTGACCTGATTATTGATACCTCAGATGCGCTAGTGCTGACCGCAACTGGTCGCTTGATGGCCGATCGCATCGTGGCCGACCTGCTGGCTTAGCGCGGCTGTAGTACCGTTAGCCTTATGAGCACAGCACTTACAATCATTGTTGCATTTCTAGCAGTCGTATTTGTGATTTCAGGATTGTCCAAAGCGAGCGGGAATGAAAAAGGCCTTTCGGGCACACGCGATGTCAATGTGCCAGATAAGTTTGCACGGCTTGTCGGCTTTATTGAAACAGCTCTCGCTCTCGGCCTGATCATCAGCATGAAGTGGAACTGGATGCTCTTCTTCCCACTCGTTGGTTTATGGGTTGTTATGGCAGGTGCGGTCTATACCCACTTTAAGGCGAACAAATTGCGAACGGCAATCCCAGCCTTCTTCCTACTTACCTTAATCTCGATAGCACTTGTTCTCAATAAGTAAGCATCGCTATTGCAAATAATATGAGTACCTCAACCCGTCGCCTTGAAATTTTGCGGGCAATTGTTGATGAATACGTTGCAACTCAAGAACCTGTCGGTTCTAAGGCAATTGCAGATCGCCACGAACTCGGAGTTTCACCAGCCACGATTCGTAATGAGATGGCCCTACTTGAAGAGGAAGGTCTGATCACCGCGCCTCACACAAGTGCTGGTCGCATTCCAACAGATCGTGGCTATCGAGTTTTCGTCGACAAGCTGGCAGAGGTGAAACCTTTATCCGCTCCAGAGCGTCGCGCCATTGAATCATTTCTTGAAGGCGCACTTGATCTTGACGATGTTGTAATGCGCACAGTGCGCTTACTGGCCGATGTCACTAAGCAAGTTGCGGTTGTGCAGTACCCATCAATTATGAAATCCCGTGTGCGCCACGTTGAAGTGGTGCCACTTACTCCATCGCGCATGATGATGATTCTGATTACTGACGCAGGGCGAGTTGAGCAGCGTGTTATTGAACTTACGCGAGATGTTCCGGAGGCATTTATCGCAAGCATCCGTGGTCAACTCAATAATGCAATGGCTGGACAATCATTGCCTGAAGTAGCAGATCGAATCTCTGGAATCATTGAGGGCTACAGTGCCACCGATCGTCGCGATGTCTCACTTATTATCTCTGCAGTCATTGAAATGGCGATCGAGCGAGCAGAAGAGAAAGTTGTTCTGGCAGGTACTGCAAACCTTGCGCGCTTTAGCGATGACTTTCAGATGACAATGCATCCAGTTCTTGAAGCTCTTGAGGAGCAAGTTGTCTTGCTACGTTTACTTGGTGATGCTGCTGACACAGTCAAAGTTCGCATCGGTTCAGAACAGAGTGAGCAGAACCTCAAATCAACATCCCTTGTCACAGTCGGATATGGCGATGCATTTGGTGAGACAGGTTCACCCCTTGGAGCTCTTGGAATTCTCGGTCCTACTCGTATGGATTACGCTGGGTCAATGGCAGCTGTCGGCGCAGTTGCGCGTTATGTCGGTCGATTTATCTCAGAGGGAAGCTATAAGTAATGTCAGATATGTATGGGTTACTCGGTGTTTCTCGTGACGCTTCGCAAGATGAAATCAAAAAAGCGTACCGAAAAATTGCTCGAGAACTTCACCCTGATGTGAATCCTGATCCAGCGGTACAAGATAAATTCAAAGAAGTTACCGCTGCATATGAAGTCTTAAGTGATCCCCAGAAGCGTCAGCAATATGACATGGGTGGACAGGGTTTCGGTGGTTTTGGTGGATTCGGCGGCGGTGGTGGATTTAGCGACATCATGGATGCATTCTTTGGCGGCGGCGGAAATCGTGGTCCGCGTCCACGTATGCGCCAAGGTCAAGACGCACTGATTCGTGTACAAGTCACATTGGCAGAGGCATGTTTTGGAACAGAGCGCGATCTCGCCATTGAGAGCGCGGTTATCTGCACAACCTGTAAAGGAAATGGCTGTGCCAATGGCAGCGCACCATCTATGTGTCAGGTCTGTAAAGGTCGCGGTGAGACCCAACAAATTCAAAAATCTTTCTTAGGTCAGGTCATGACATCGCGTGCATGCGCCCCATGTTCTGGATTCGGTACCGTCATCCAAGATCCATGTCGTGAATGTGCCGGTGAAGGACGAGTTCGTGCACGCCAAAGTATTCCTGTGAAGATTCCAGCAGGTGTTGAAACTGGTAACCGTATGCAGTTAGCAGGACGCGGTGAAGTAGGTGCTGGTGGTGGCCCAGCGGGTGATCTCTATGTAGAGATTGTCGTCGAGCAACATGAATTTCTCATCCGCGATGGAGACACCTTGCATATGGAGGTAGAGATTTCATTTGCTGCAGCAGCCCTTGGAACAAAAATCACTGTCGATACTCTGGATGGTCAATCTGAACTTGTGATTAAACCTGGCACGCAGACTGATTCCACCGTGTCACTTAAAGGCCATGGAATGACACGCCTTCGCAGTGGAAGCCGCGGTGATCTCATCGTGCATGTTGTTGTCATGACTCCAACAAAGCTTTCACGCGAGCAAGAGAAGTTGTTGAAAGAGTTTGCTAAATCACGGGGTGAGATAGTCGGTGATTCACATACAAAGAGCAAGAATCAGAGCTTCCTCGGCAAATTTAAAGAGTCATTTGGACGTTGATGCGCACCCTCTTCTTTGTCTCTAATCTTCCTACACAAGTCGGTGCCACCTATACCTTCGATAATGAAGATGCGCTCCACGCAATTCGAGTGCTTCGGACAGGTCCTGGTGAAATTTTCTGGCTTAGTGACGGCAAAGGAACTTTCTCAACGGTCAAGGCGTTAGAGGTAAGTAAGCGATCAATGCTTTGTGAAGTTCTTGAATCAGAATTTCAAAAACCACTTGATATCGAATACACCGTTATTCAGGCCCTGCCAAAAGGTGATCGCCTCAAAGAGTGTGCAGGACTTTTGACTGAAGCCGGAGTTGATCGAATTGTTTTCTGGAATTCGACACGAAGCATAGGTAAAGCAGATAAGACTCTAGATAAACTAGATGTGACGGTGCGTGAGGCAAGTAAGCAAGCACGACGTTTTCGGATTCCTGAAATTATCGGACCATTAAGCACCGCTGAAGTAATCGATGAGATTGCTAGAACAGATCTTGCGGTCGTTTTTCATGAGAGCGCAACGAGCAAACTTTCGGCGATCACTGCACAGTCTCCCAAGAAGGCCCTGATCATTATTGGTCCAGAAGGAGGCATAACCGATGAAGAGTTAGATGCCTTCACTTCAAGCGGGGCAAAAATTGCACTCATGGGACGTCCAATCTTCCGCAGTGCACATGCAGGTATTGCAGGAATTTCCGCACTTCAAACACTTCTCAAGAGTTGGTAAGCCAGTACCCTTTCGCTATGACTATAGATCCTGATTGCATATTCTGCAAAATCATTGAAGGAAAGATTCCTGCAGAGATTGTTTACCGAAATGAAAATGTTCTGGCATTTAATGATCTCAACCCTCAAGCACCAACACATGTATTGATTATCCCGACCGTGCATGCGGCAAACGCTGCCGAAATCTCAACTATCTCTCCAACGATTATCGCTGCCATTCATCAGGCTGCTGATGAGATTGCGACCCAGAACGGCCTCACGGGCTACAGGTCGGTTTTTAATACTGGTGCAGATGCTGGTCAATCAGTTTTTCACGCTCACCTTCATCTCTTAGGTGGTCGTGGACTGGCATGGCCCCCAGGCTAGGACTAGATTTATACACATATGGAACGCACTCTGATCACAGTCCCGCCTGCCATTCCCATGGTTTCACTCATCGGAGTTGGCGATAGCAATATCAATATTATTGAAGCAGGATTTCCTTCCGTTGCCATGACAGTTCGCGGCAACGAGATCACATTGCGTGGGCCTCGCATTGATTGCCTTGCGCTCGAGAAGTTATTTGCCGAGATGATGGTCGTTATTCGATCAGGACAAGCTCTCACCGCCGATGCGGTCAAGCGCAGCATTGAGATGCTCTCCCATGATCCGATCGAGCATCCGGCAGAAGTTCTCTCACTCAATATTGTTAGTAACCGAGGCCGCACCATTCGCCCAAAGACTGCAAATCAGAAACATTACGTTGATGCAATTGATCAGAACACGATCACCTTTGGCATCGGACCAGCAGGAACTGGAAAGACTTATCTTGCAATGGCAAAGGCTGTAGCTGCTTTGCAGGCAAAGAAAGTTAATCGCATTATTTTGACCCGCCCAGCAGTTGAGGCGGGGGAGAAGTTGGGATTTCTACCAGGAACTCTCAATGAGAAAATCGATCCATATCTTCGCCCACTCTTTGACGCTCTGCATGACATGGTTGATCCAGATTCGATTCCCCGTTTGATGCAAAGTGGTGTCATCGAAGTGGCACCTCTTGCCTTCATGCGTGGTCGCACACTCAATGACTCTTTCATCATTCTTGATGAAGCGCAGAATACGACTCCTGAACAGATGAAGATGTTTCTCACTCGCCTTGGCTTTGGTTCCACGATGGTCATTACAGGTGATGTGACGCAGGTGGATCTGCCCAATGGAGCGAAGTCCGGTCTTCGCATTATTCGCGACATACTTGGCGCAGTTGATGACATCTCATTTATCGAATTAACAGCAGAAGATGTTGTGCGCCACCGTTTAATTGGCGACATCGTCAAGGCATACGACGCATTTGATAGCGTAGCCCAAGCTCCTCGAAACATTCGACACAGCTGATAACGCCATGACGATTGAATCCAACAATCGCTCAGGAGAACTTGTTCCAAGCGATGAGATCACTGCACTTGTTGAATACTCTTTGAGAGCCCTCAATCTCAATCCCGAATGCGAAGTAAGTCTGACTTTTGTTGATGAAAACGAGATGAGCGAACTTCACATTAAGTGGATGGATGAACCAGGTCCCACCGATGTGCTCTCTTTCCCAATGGATATGCCAGAAAACCCGGGTGATGCTGTCACCCTCGGAGATATTGTGATTTGTCCAACCGTTGCAGTGCGCCAAGCAATGGCTGCCGGACACTCAAGTAACCACGAGTTCTTTATTTTGGCTGCACACGGTTTACTGCATATCCTTGGTTATGACCACGCAAATCCTGAGGATGAGAAAGTAATGTTCACCCTACAGGAGAAGTTAGTTAAGGAATGGGGAGAGTCCTAGTGGACCTTGTCTCGGTCATATCAATAATTCTTTTGATCGGATTCGCTGGTTTTCTTGCAGCCTCTGAATCAGCCCTGACCTCAATCTCTCGCGTTCTTATTGAAGAACTTGAATCAAAGCGAGGCGGGCACTTACTGAAGAAGTATTCGGCTGAGCCAGCACGATTCCTCAATGTGATTTTGCTTGTGCGCAAAGTCTGCGAATTCACGGCAGCAGTATTAGTTCTTCGCGCATTCTTAGAATCGTTCTCAACAGGTTTTGCTTACCTCTGGACCGTTGTAGTGATGGTGATTCTCTCTTACGTAGTTATCGGCGTTGGGCCGCGCACTATGGGGCGACAGAATCCTCATCGCTGGGCCCGTGCCGGAATCGTTGTTTCAGCATTCTTAGCAGTTGTTCTTGGTCCGGTTACTAAGTTGCTTATCGCTGTTGGAAATGCGATCACACCAGGCAAAGGATTTAGATCAGGGCCATTTACCAATGAAGCAGAACTTCGCGACCTAGTCGATCAAGCGCACGAACGCGGCCTTGTGGAATCAGATGAACACGAGATGATTCACTCAGTATTTGAACTCGGAGACACTCTTGTACGCGAGCTAATGGTTCACCGAACCGATATGGTCTGGATCGAACAAGATAAGACTCTACGCCAAGGTCTCTCTCTAGCCCTGCGTTCTGGATATTCACGTATTCCAGTTGTGGGTGAGAACCTCGATAACATTATTGGTATTGCCTACGTTAAGGATTTGGCTAAGCGCGCACTTGATCACCATGACGCTGAGACCAGCGAACGTGTCGGTGAGTTGATGCGACCAGCTGTCTTTGTGCCAGAGATAAAGATTGCCGCAGAACTCTTGAAAGAGATGCAGCGCGATCAGATTCACTTGGCGATTGTTGTTGATGAATACGGTGGTACTGCCGGAATTATCACCATCGAAGATATTATTGAAGAGATCGTCGGTGAGATTGCTGATGAATTTGATGATGGAATCGATGCTTTCTCGTGGATTACAGAAGATAAGGCGCGCGCAAAAGCCACACTACATATCGAAGATCTCGCAGATGAACTCAAGATTGATTTTGAAGATTCAGATTCAGAAGATGTTGACACCATTGGCGGCCTCATGGCCCAGAAGCTAGGACGTGTACCTATTGCCGGATCTACCATCACTTTGAAGGGTTGGAAGATCACATCAGAGCGTCCGATTGGCCGCAGACGTCGTATCAGCTCTGTCATCATCGAACGTTCTGACGAAGAAGATAACAATGAATAGTTTTGAAAATCCAGAAGATCAAAAGCTTGCAACCCTGGCACTAGCAACCCAGAAACGTACGGGGGCATCACAATCAGCGGCACTTCGTGATTCAACTGGCCGCACATACGTAGCAATATCGATTGCAACACCTGAACTTACACTCGATGCAATTCAGGCAGTTTTTACAGTCGCTATGGCATCACAGATTTCAGGGATTGAAGCTCTAGTTCTAGCGGGAAATTCAACAGGTGCAACGAGTGTCATTCACACACATTCACCCTCTGCTGCGATCTTTCACATCGATGAGTCAGGTGCGATCACTGCGCTAAGATAGTGCAATGCGCATTGTTCGCTTCTCTCCTGGCCCTGATGCAGGGTTAGGTACCGACCCACTTTTTGGGATCCTAGATGAAGATAATCTGATCACAATTATTGATGGCGATCCGATTTATCAAGGAATTGTAAAGACGGCAGCCCGAATCGAACTGACAAAGGTTCGCCTCTTGGCTCCAGTCATTCCTCGTAGCAAGGTTGTCGCGATTGGTAAGAACTACGCTGATCACGCTGCTGAAATGGGAAGTGTTGTTCCTGATGAACCTATCATCTTCCTGAAAGCGAATACAACGATTATCGGTCCTGGCGACACAATTGTCTGGCCAGAGATGGCACCAACAATTGATTATGAAGCAGAACTTGCCATTGTTATTGGGAGAATTTGTAAGGATGTTCCGAAAGAGAAGGTAAATGATGTGATCTTTGGCTACACACTGGCCAATGATGTGACATGTCGCGAACTGCAGAAAAAAGATGGCCAATGGACCCGCGCCAAGGGCTTTGACACATTCTGCCCTCTAGGGCCATGGATTGAAACTGAATTTGTTCCTGGCACCCAGCGCATTACCGCAACTCTCAATGGTGAGATCAAGCAAGATGCCCACCTTAATGACATGATCTTTAAAGTTCCTGACATCATCAACTTTGTTTCTCAGGTTATGACGCTGCTTCCAGGAGATGTCATCATCACGGGAACACCTGCAGGTATCGGACCGATGCCGGCGAAATCAACGATTGCTGTATCCATTGAAGGTTTAGGCCAACTAACAAATAGAGTGAGTGCACAACCATGAGTGCTAAAAAAGTAAAGGTTCGTTTTGCACCATCGCCAACAGGAGATCTGCATGTAGGTAACATTCGCACAGCGCTCTTTGATTGGGCATATGCTCGTCATACGGGTGGCACTTTCTTATTTCGTATCGAAGATACCGACACCACTCGTGTCACTGATGAATACATCCAGGCAGCAATCGATACTCTCAAGTGGCTCGGTCTTAATTGGGATGAGGGTCCTGAAGTTGGTGGCGATAACGGGCCATACCTGCAATCGCAACGTCTTGATATCTACGCTAAGTGGGCTCAAACTTTTCTCGATAATAAAGATGCCTATCACTGCTACTGCTCACCAGATGAATTAGAGGCGGTACGCGAGGCTCAACGCAAAGCGAATGTGGCACCGGGATACAACGGACATTGCCGCGACTTAACGCCAGAGCAAATTGCTGCATATAAGGCCGAGGGTCGCGGCGCTGTTGTTCGTATGCGTATGCCAGAAGGCACAACAACCTTCACTGATGAGATTCGTGGCGAAGTGACTTTTGATCACGCATTCGTTCCAGACTTCGTCCTTGTTCGCGCAGATGGATCTCCGCTTTACACATTGGCAGTTGCTGTCGATGATATTTTGATGAAGGTTACCCACGTTCTACGCGGTGAAGATCTGCTCTCATCAACTCCACGACAGATCCGCGTCTACCAAGCAATGGGTGTGAAACCTGAAGATTATCCGGTCTTTGCCCATCTTCCATTTGTGATGGGTCAAGATAATGCCAAACTTTCAAAGCGCAACGGTGAAGTTTCTATCGCGTGGTATCGCCAAGCGGGTTATTTACCTGAAGCAATATGTAACTACCTTGCACTTTTGGGATGGTCACCTGGGGATGATCGTGAAAACATCACAATGGCAGAACTCTGCGAGCTCTTTACCGTTGAGAAAGTTCACTCATCTCCTGCACGTTTTGATATGAAAAAACTAGAAGCGATTAATGGCGACAAGATTCGTGCACTGACAATTGATGAATTTCTCTCATGGTCGCTTCCATTCTTAACAGATGCAGGAATCATCACAGGAACAGATAGCGAAATCGCACTCGTTAAATCGGCCTTGCCGTTAATTCAGGAACGAATCGTCACCTTAAGTGAAGTACCTGCGATGCTGGCATTTCTCTTCACCAAGAATTTTGCAGTCGATGAGGCATCTGTTCCAAAGATCGCTGATGCAGAGGCAAAAAAGATTTTAAAGCGAGCCCTTTCAGATCTCACCCCGTTAGCATCATGGGATCACGCCTCTATCGAAGCCGCGCTACGTGCATCATTGATCGAAGAGATGGGGCTCAAGCCTCGTATTGCATTTACCGCCCTGCGCATCGCAGCCACCGGCAGCACTATTTCTCCACCCCTCTTTGAATCAATGGAATTGTTGGGCAAAGAGGTCTGTCTTGAGCGAATTGCTGGGGCAATTTCACTCTGATCGGTAAGGTAAACTTCTGCCAACAAGAGATGTGAATCTTTTGGGGTATGGGGTAATTGGCAGCCCTGCTGATTCTGGTTCAGTAAGTCTAGG
>CAZNUC010000044.1:0-9869 GCA_964576165.1 uncultured Candidatus Planktophila sp.
GGCTGGCATTGCTGTCATGGTGCTCATCGGATACTCCTGGTCTTTCGCTCTTGCGATTCAACCTTGGGGAAGGTTTTCGAACACTTGTTCGATAGGAAAACAATACCCCCACCCACTGACATCTGCAACATATTTTCGAACATATGTTTGAATTTATCCCCAACCTGTGGAATCATCTGTGTATGGCCAAAAAGACATCCCCCGCAGGCGAGCTCACAGCCCGCCAAATCTCCATCCTTGACTTCATCAAAACCTCGACCGAATCCCAGGGTTATGCCCCCTCTATGCGTGAAATCGGCGATGCCGCAGGACTTGCCTCCCCCGCCTCGGTCAAATACCAGCTCGATATCCTCGAGGAGAAGGGCTTCATCCGACGCGATGAAAACCGCGGCCGCGCCATGGAGGTCGTGCTACCAGATTCAATGGTCGGTGCCACGGCCCCTACCGATAAGACTCGCTTTATTCCACTCGTTGGTCGCATCGCAGCCGGTGGCCCTATCACCGCAGAACAAGATGTCGAAGAGATCGTTCCACTTCCAGAATCACTCGTTGGATCTGGAGATCTCTTTATGCTCAAAGTCGTTGGCGACTCAATGATCAACGCCGCAATCTGTGATGGTGACTTTGTTGTGATCCGCTCTCAGAAAGATTGCAACAAGGGCGAGATCGTTGCTGCAATGATCGATGGCGAAGCAACGGTAAAAACATTCTCCCGTAAAGATGGACACATCTGGTTATTGCCAGCAAATGATGACTTCGAACCAATCAATGGAGATAACTGCGAGATCCTCGGTAAAGTCACCGCTGTCCTGCGTTCAGTTCGCTAAAACTAGAAGCCAGCACCATCTAAGCAGCCTGAAACGAAATCATTCTTATTCGACTCTGAGTTTTCCAAGCCAGACGTGATTCCAACAATCGCCCAAATGCCACTGCAGTAAGCATTTACTGAGGCCTCATCCCCTTTAATGAAGGGCTCACTGGGTGATCCATCTTCTTCTGGAATCCAGGATTGCAAATTGTCGGTGGTCTCTTTGAGTCCTACATATTCTTGACCAGTTGCAAGGCCCAAGGCATATGCCTCAGAGCTCACTGACTTAATCGCAGAACATGACGAGAACAGCAAAGTCGAGGCTGCAAGGAGAGCGATTAGTGCGGTTTTCTTCGCCATCTCCCGATCTTATCCGATGAGATACGGATTGATATAGACCGCAGCAACATCTGTTGTCACCTGGTTACCCATCGATCCTGAAACTTCTGCAACGAGATATGAACCAGCACTTTGTTGCAACAACGTCCAGGTGAGATAGATCGATTCCCCAGTTGCCACAAGGCGACCCATCCGTGACATCGGAGCATTCGGAGTTGTTGTCACATACCAGCGAATACTCTCGGACTCAACGGTATTTCCCCACCACCAGCCATCGACTGTGAGCATCTGGCCTTGGTAGAAGCGACCGTTGGGATAGAGACCATTGATAAAGAGCTGTCCGCGCATGACAGGCGCGTCAACCTTCACAATGCTCTTTGTAATCTTGATCGACTTCGATGCAGCTTTCACATCAATAATCGCCTTAGCAATATCTTTTTGGAAATATGAGACGCGGGCAAATACTGTCGGTGCTGCAACTCTGCAATCCTTTGAGAACCAGCTTGTGATTCCGATCAGCTTTGTAGTCCCATTCACAGTGGCAACAAGTGGCGCACCAGTATCGCCAGTGCATCCACCGGCATAGACCTTCTCGATCGCGATTCCGCGACCGGCAGCGATCATAAGAGTCTTATTGAAATTCTTTCCGTAGTAACGGCTCGCAGCAGCATCTTGTGGTGCCAGGGTTGCGCTACGTAATAAATCTGGTGACTGTCTATTCTGATCCATTCCCCAGCCGTACATCATGTAGGGACGGGTACGAGCAATGGCGCTGACATCTTCTTCTCCGGCAATAGCTGGAATTGATGAACCTGTGTACTCACCGGCTAGGTGCATCACCGCAATATCTCCCATCGCGGATTTTGCATTAAAGCGTGGTAGCGCCATCCAATTAGTTGCTGGAACAAAAGGGGTGTCATCTTCAAGTGTCTGCGCACCCACCTTTGCAAAGTAAAAGACCTTTTCAGTGAGGCAGTTTGCCGCTGTCACCACAACACGTGGATCAACCAAAGTACCAGTGCAGATGTACTTCTTATCGCCATCGACTGTTGGAGAAGACCAGATTGAGACAACCCATGGTGCTTGTGAGACTGGATCTGTTACTAAGTCGCCATATGTAATTGCAGATGCTTGTCCAGGAACTGCGACAACCATGCCACAAACCATTGCAATCAGTGCGAGCGCTTTTCTCATCTTTTTCTCCTTCAAAACTTCGTGATGGTGATCTATTCATGGGTTAAGACGCACTCGCTCCTTAAATAGTTCCCTCCCCAAAAAAATTGCGGGGAACCTTTGAGGCAACGGTCGCGTCAAAGGCTATGAACGAAGTTAATAAAGAATTTCCTCACGAGGGTGAAAATCAATAATTACAAAGGAGAATAGCAATGAAGGTTAAAAGTAGATCGATCGCACGAGCAGCAACTGCTCTCACATTAGTTCTCGGTTTGGTGGCATCTATCTCACCAGCTACTGCACTCGGAACTCCAAAGGCTCAGGCCGCCGTTTCATGGTCATGGCAAGACGGAGCCGATCGTGCTCACCGCGACTTCGCTGAAGAGGATTACGACATGATCACTGACATGCCGATGATCCGTGTTGTGGTCGCCCAACCATCTGTAAGTCGACGCGTCATCCTTGACGAGTTCGATGAGTACAGCGGCGACTGGGTCCCATCATTTTCTACTCGCACCGATGCAACTGGTGTTGCCCTATTGCCGGTCAACCCGTTATGCATGGGAGATTTCGGAACAGCCCCGGTCTGGTGTGATCACGATGTCACCTACCGCATCCGCGTTCTGCGCTCAGGAACACAGAAGAACATGACTTCTCGCTCATTTACCGTCAGCTATCTCGCCGCCGGTGAAGGAACTTTCTAACCCAAAGTAGTTACTTTCTCTCCTGAGGAATTAAACTCCCAGCAGGTGCCACCGTGGCACGTGTTGGGAGTTTTTCTCATGTCGGTAGATATGCGTAGCGATGAAGAGCTCATGCGCGCATATCTTGATGGTGAGAAAGCCGCGATTGCACTTTTGCTGACACGTCGCCGCGACTGGATGTGGAGCGTTGCCCGCAAAACAGTGCGCGATGCCACTATTGCAGAAGATGCTGTGCAAGAGGCGATGACGGCAGTTTTCCGAAAGGCCCATACATTCCGCAGCGAATCTAAGGTCTCCACATGGATGTACATGATCGTGCAGAATGCCTGTATCGATCTCTTACGCAAAGAGTCAGTGCGGCCCCAGTTATCAGAATCTGATGAGAGCACAGTTCCCGAATCTCGATCTTTTGCCGAGCAGAGCGATACCAAAATCATGATGGCGCAAGCGCTGGCCACCTTGCCAGATGATCAACGGATGGCCCTGACCATGACGATCATGGAGGGGTATTCCATCGATGAGGTTGCCACGATCGCGGGCGTTGCCCCAGGTACGATCAAATCGCGCTGTTCTCGCGGCAAAGAAGCGCTGGCGGCATACCTGACCAGGCGCGATCTGGGGAACCAAGGTGAGCACGTATCCGTCATAGAAGAAAAAGGTGGCAAGTAATGGATTCACAAAGAGATCGCGAGATCGAGCAGGCGTTAGCCGCTCTGGCAGTGAACAACGCGCCAGAAGCTATGCCCGCTGATGCTTCGGCGCGCTTTGATGCCCACCTTCAATCATTGATGGCAGAAGATGCCACAGTTCTTCGCAGCAACCGATTCGGTTCAGGACTTACAAAAAAGATAACAAAGAATTCCTCATGGCTTGCAGCCGCATCAATTCTTACCGTCATGGCCTTTGTTGGAGTGAACGGTCTTTCCAATGACGGAACCACTGTGATCCCACCGATTACAGATTCACAGACACCGCAGCCGGTCGAACCAACAACACCATCGGGTTCAACATCTGAACCAACAGCACCATCGGGTTCAACATCTGAACCAACAGCACCAACAAATGTGGCAACCACAGAGCCAGAGATTCCAGCTGTTCCAGAACCACAAGATGGCGCTGCGATCTATGGCAATGGCGAAGATGTCGGTAGCGATCTCAGTCAATCGGTTCGTCTGACTAATTCAGGGGCTAGCTACAGTGGTTACATCGGGCCGATTGCAGAAAAGATCCTCCCCCTTGAACTTCCAGGAGCTCTGACCAGTCTCCCAAATAGCCATCAAGCCTGCATAAAGTCCCTTGGTATCTCCGGTATCACTATTGGAGTTGATTTAGGTACCTACAAGGGCGGTAAAATTACCGCCTACTGGATCGCAACCGGAACATTTGAACGAGGAGCAATCCTCGTCTCGCCTGGATGTAAAAAGATAACTTTCATAAGGGAGTAACGATGTCGATACGTCGTCGCGGTGTATCCGCCTCCCTACATCTATTTCTCACGCTCTCACTTCTGGCTGGGCTCCTGATCGCCCCCTTTGCACAACAACAGGCGAAAGCTGTCGTCTTCGGTGAGGAAGTTCCTGAAGCAAGCGTGACGGCTCCATGGGTAGCATCAATTTGGTATAAAAAAGATATTAACGATACGGCGCAATTCATCTGTACTGGCTCACTTATCCGCGCAGATATCATCATTACCGCTGCACACTGCACATTTGATAAAGGTTTCTACTGGGTCAAATTAGGTGCCGATACTCTCGATAGCGATCAACCACTCCTGGAAGTTTCTGGAACGTGGCGTAATGCCCGTTATAGCAAGAAGACAATCACCAACGATCTTGGAATTCTTAAACTCACGCGTCCAGTCATGGATGTAAAACCAATCGCGATTCCAACAAAGTCTCAACTCTCAAAGGTTGCAAAGCTCACTAAGTTTCAAATGTTTGGCTGGGGTCTTGACCAGAATAAAGAAGTTGCAAAATTCTTACGAACCGCAAAACTTGATCTTCAAGATGCTGCCGCAAGACGCGCCTATGGAAGTAACTTCAAGCCAGAGATCATGCTTGCAAGCGGGCGATACATCAAGGCAGAGAAAATCTATGCAGGTGGCTGTAACGGTGACTCAGGTGGACCGCTTATTGGAATTGTTGATGGACGACCAACTCTCGTTGGTCTTACCAGTTGGGGTTCAGCACAAGGGTGTGATCGCGGAAAGCCAACAATATTTACTCGCGTCTCTTACTACCTAGATAACATCCGCAGCGGTGTGGACCTGGCTGAAAAGGCTGCAACTGTTTATAACCAAGCCGCTCCTACAAACATTGAGCGCTCTTCGATAAAAGGAACAGCGCGTGTGGGTTCAACATTGAGTTGTGAACCAGGAATCTGGTCTGAAAACACCCTCAGCGTTGATACCTATTGGTCCTCCCCTTCGCGCATCTCCGGTGAACGCACCGCTTCCGTTGTGGTCAAGAACGAAGATGCTGGTCAGACATTTACCTGTGTGTCAGTCGGTAGATCTCGTACCGCCCAACTTCCTGTTGAATCAAAGATAACAATTCCATCAGCACCAGTTCTTGATACTCAACAATCAATTACTGGCCTTGGCCCATCTGCACCAAAGATCGGCACTAACATCACCTGTTCAAATGCGACGTGGCGCAACAACGTTGAAACAACTCTTCGCCCACTCTGGTATATCGGTGATTTCTATTCTCGCGACCAATTAGCCACAAATAGCATAGCTATTGGTGAAGGCACGACCTTGATTTTGACTAAGGAGATTATTGTTAAGGCGCTCAACAAATCAATTCTCTGCGCCTCTGGAGTTACTGGCCCTGGTGGAACACGATTTAATATCGTCAGCGCTCCAATGCCATATATAGGTCTTCCATCTCCGACGGTAAAGATGTCGGGTCTTGTAAGCAATGAGACTCCATCTCTTGCTCAGATTGTTTCCTGTGATGTCGATCAGCCAGAGCAGTACGAATCCATTAAGTATGAGTGGACTTTGCAAAATAGCAGCTGGGATGTCAATCAAAACGCACCAATTATCAGCGTTGCTCCCACCTTCATCTTTGACTCAGCAAACATCCTTACGAGTGTTCGCAAACACTTACGCTGTAAGGTCACAGTCACAAATCTCGTTGGTTCAGGCACCTCCGCCACATCAACTTATGTAAAAGAGCCAACTGCCCCTGAATACTTTAACGTGGACATCAAGGGCATCACTTCAGAGTCAGTCCCATCCAATCAGTTGCTCACCTGTGAAGCGCGCAAGCTCGTGGGCGATGAGAAAGCAACATTCACTTGGGGTGTGGGTGCGTACTCCTTCTCCTCTACAATCGAGAGCACACTCGGTACTGGCCCTACATTGAGCTTTACCGGGGATGTGTACGACCAGGTAGTTGGCAAATCACTGATTTGCGCTGTTGAGATTAAGAACAGCATTGGAAAAGCAAATGCAACTGATGGCATCGCACTTCCTCTACAGACTGTCCAACTCTTTGGAAAGACCGGCCGTTATTATCAATTCGTCAATGAGAGAGTTTCGTGGCAGACGGCTCGAACTAAAGCGTTAGGGATGTCATATCTGGGTCTCCAGGGATACCTTGCAACACCAAATACACAAGCAGAATTTGAATTCTTGCGAAAGCGTGCCGGCAATAACAACTTCTGGCTGGGAGTCAGTGACGTTCAACAGGAAGGCTGCTGGAGATACTCCGATGGTCCAGAGGCAAACACAGCATTCTTTGCAGTTTCTGGTGTCGTGAATTGTCCAGTCACTGCAGGATTTAGCAATTGGAATTCAGGTGAACCAAACAATGCCTACGGCGGTGAAAACTGGGGAATGGCTTTGACCAATGGTTTGTGGAATGACGGACCGATTGATTCATTGATTAATTCTTGGGGCTCGTGGCCAACTGGATATGTCGTTGAATACGGCGGTCCGGTTATTCCACTTGCTGTCACACCAGGTAGCCCAGCTGCTGCGCCAAAGATGAGCGCGACTGCCACCACAACAACTGGATTTACAACAGCGTCACAGACTGTCACGACGACATTCACGCCTGATCGCTTTACTACCGCATCATTTGCAACATCGCGTATCGCAATCAAGTTGCAAGGACCTGCGGGATTTGTTGCATCTAACTATCTGCCAACTCTTTCTGGTAGCAGCGCGACTCGAGAGAATTCAAACCCACTCGGTGATTACTCATGGGCGACCAACCCTGGATCAACATCGTCAATCAACTTCAGCTTTGTCTCGCTACCACAGGGTCGCTACACGATGACTATCTCTGCCCAAGATGCGGCAGGAACCATACTTACTTCAAGCCCAATGACCTTTGATGTCTTTGTTAAGGTTCCTACAGTTACTGCAACCACTGTAGCTGGAAAGATCGACTCAGTCGCGCTTTCATGGATGGCTCCGTCACAGACGACCGGAATCACCACCTATCTCATTGAATACAGTAAAGATGGAAACAACTGGACGACATTTGCTCGCCCAGATTCAACCGCGACCACCGCAACTGTCACGGGTCTTGATGCTGGTACCTCATACACATTCCGCGTCACACCAAGCATCAGTGGCGCTATCTCGGCAACTGCTGCAACTGCCTCTAATGCGGCAACTACAAACTTCCAGAAAGTCACTAACGCAGTCGCAACCCCATCATCTGCCAACTTTGCAAATGTGACCCTTACTTGGTCTGCGCCAACAATTACTACCGGTCTTGATAATTATCAGATCGAAGTATCTACAGATGGCGCTACATGGACAGTATTCGAGCGCACAGCATCGACAACCACGAGCGCCACAGTTACAGGCCTTAACTTTGCAACCTCATATCGCTTCCGAATTACTCCAAGTTTTAACGCCGCACTTGATACCAACGGTCAGGCAACCACTGGTGTAATCACAACGGGAAGCCCAAGTGTGACAAATGTTCTCAGCGCAAAGGTTGCAGGCAACAACACCGCAGTTAGCCTGACATGGACAGCCCCTGCGATGACAACAGGGCTGGTTACCTACAGGATTGAAGTTTCTACCGATGGCACCACCTGGAACGAATTCGCTCGCGCCAACAGCACCGTCGCATCTGCCACTGTCACCGGACTTGCCGCTGGAACTTCATATCGCTTCCGTGTCACACCGGTCTTTAATGGCATCACACCAGATACCCGCTTTAGCGCAACATCTGCTGCAATCACTACAAATGTTTACAACATCGCATACTCACAGAACGTCTTGCAAGATGCACCTGCCTACTACTTCCGTATGAATGGCGTACTTGCTAACTCAGGCTCGTCACCTCTTACTCTGAACTCAAATCTTTGGCTCGGAACATCATCTTCGGTTCGTACATCAGGTGGCGTTACTGATGGATTCGTTGCTGCTTCAAACTATAATTCTGGATTTTTCTTCCGACAGACTACAGACCTCTTCTCTGATTACACTTTCACAATCTCTGGTTGGGTTAAATCAACGTCCATCAACGCCCCAGAGAACATTTTTGTTGCATCAAATGGTGCAACCTTCCTACGACTAGCGCTAAACCCACAAGGAACAATTACTGGAGAATTCTCTCGCAATGCAAATGAACGACTTGCAATAGTAAGCGCTGCACCACCTTCAAATGATCTCTTTAACGATAAGTGGCACCACTTTGCGTGGGTTGCAAGTGGTGCTGCTCAAAATCTTTATATTGATGGACAACTTGTTGGACAGGCAGCAACAGATGCAATCGGAATTGGAACAACTGCAGATATTCGCTTCGCCACAGAACTTTCTTACCCAACTAACAAGTGTGCGGGTTCAGAAACTCTCTGCCCAGTAACCTACCAAGGCTCTAGGGCATCCTTTGATGAGATTGCACTTTTCAACTCAGCTCTTGATGCAACTGTGATCAGCCGCCACTTCGCCGCTGGCCGCGAGTTACTTCCTTAATTATTCTGACCATTTAAATCCCACACTAGACTTTTATTTGGCAACGGCAACATTTAGACTTGCCCGACAACAATACGAGAGAAGCGGTCCCGGGGAGATTCATGCGAAAAATCAAGGCTTACGGAGAGTACGTAGAAATCCCTGATTACAGAATTTTCTGGCTATCTAAACTTGTCTACAGCTCCGCTTTTGAAGTGGCCATCGCCTTCGTCATCTTGGTTAACGCAATATCTCTTGGGCTTTTGACTATGCCTGGAATCTCTGCCGATGCACGCACGACTTTTGAAGTCTTAGATAAATATGCACTCTATGTGTATGCAGTGGAGCTAGCGCTCCGATTGATTTCCTATGGAAAGAAGCCATGGGAATTCTTCCGCCGCGGCTGGAACATCTTTGATTTCCTCATCGTCGCACTCTCACCAGTTTTCTCAGGCCAAGTTATGATCCTTCGTCTACTACGCCTACTACGTCTCATTCGTATCTTTAGATTCTTGCCAGAAGTCCGAGTCTTAACAGTCTCAATCATTCGATCAATTCCTCCCCTGCTGAGCATGAGCGTTTTGATCTTTCTTGCTCTCTACATCTACGGAATGGCCGGCGTCTATCTCTTCGGAGAGGAGCTCCCAAAGAGTTGGGGAAACATCTCAATCGCACTGACTACTCTCTTCATTCTGCTCACACTTGAGAACTTCCCTATCTACCTTGAAGAGGCTGTCCTGGTTAGCCCTTGGGCACTTCCTTTCTATCTTTCATATATTTTCGTAGTCGTCTTCACCGTACTCAACGTGTTAATAGGTATCGTTTTGAACGCCATGGATGAGGCGCGTAGTGAGAATCGTGAAAAGAATGAAAAGCTGAAACAGCTAGGTGCAATCGTCCACGAGGTCGATGACATGAC